>JBDTKT010000055.1:0-13776 GCA_039935195.1 Mycobacterium sp. | reverse complement strand
GGGCCGAACTGGACAGTCTGCGCACCGACCCTGCGCTGGCGGCCGACGAGCGCGCTGTGCTCGAGCCCAACAGCCGGGAGATCCGGTCGATCTTCGAGGTGCACCGGGTGAATCCGGCATTCGCCGCGCTGGTCGCCGACCAGCGACTGGTCGGGGCGGCTCGTCAACTGCTGGGCTCAGACGTCTACGTGCACCAGAGCCGGGTGAACTTCAAGCCGGGGTTCAACGGCCAGGGGTTCTACTGGCACTCAGACTTCGAAACCTGGCACGCCGAGGACGGGATGCCCGCCCCCCGCGCGCTCAGCGTGTCGATCGCACTCACCGACAACCTGGACTGCAACGGCTCGTTGATGGTCATGCCGGGGTCGCAACGCTGGTTTGTGTCCTGCCCGGGAGAGACGCCCCCCGAACACCACCGCACGTCACTGCGGCAGCAGGTGATCGGCATCCCCGACGACGCCAGCCTGACCTGGCTGGCCGCCGAACACGACATCCGCCAACTGACCGGCCCGGCCGGGTCGGCGGTGTTCTTCGACAGCAACTGCATGCACGGGTCGAGCGGCAACATCACCCCTTACCCGCGCTCGAACGTGTTCATCGTTTACAACAGCGTGGAGAACGCCCTGGTCGAACCGTTCGGGGCGGCTGCGCGACGACCCGCGTTCATCGCCAGCCGCACCTTCGATCGGGTGTAGGCATCTGCGCTGATTGACTCTGCGTCCACCACGACAAAGTTCGAGAAGGCTGCGTGGCACCCGCAGAGTCAGCGAGAAAGCAGGCCGCGAATCCGGTCGCCGATCGCGTTGGTAGACAGCTTTTGATCGCCCCGGCTGGCCAGGTGCGCCTCGACGGCCTTGTCCACCTTTACAGCGGCGGCGTCCTCGCCGATGTGGCTCAGCAGCATCGCCACCGACATGATCGCCGCGGTCGGGTCGGCGATACCCTGACCGGCGATGTCCGGGGCGCTGCCGTGGACCGGCTCGAACATCGAGGGATTGGCCCCGGTGGCGTCGATGTTGCCGCTGGCGGCCAGTCCGATGCCGCCGCAGACCGCCGCAGCCAGGTCGGTGATGATGTCTCCGAACAGGTTGTCGGTGACGATCACGTCGAACCGCCCCGGGTCGGTAACCAGGTAGATGGTGGCGGCATCGACGTGGCAGTAGCCGGTTTCGACGTCGGGATAGTCCGTGGCGATCTCAGCCACCGTCCGCGACCACAGCGACCCGGCGAACGCGAGCACGTTGTTCTTGTGCACCAGGGTCAGGTGCTTGCGGCGGGTGCGGGCCTTCTCAAACGCGTAGCGCACCACCCGGGCCACCCCGAACGCGGTGTTGACGCTGACCTCGGTGGCCACCTCGTGTTCGGTGCCGACCCGCAGCGCACCGCCATTGCCGGTGTAGGGCCCTTCGGTGCCCTCCCGCACCACCAAGAAGTCGATCTCCGGGTCGCCGGCGAGCGGGCTGGTCACGCCAAGATAGAGCCGCGCCGGCCGCAGGTTGACGTGGTGGTCCAGCGCGAACCGGGTGTGCAGCAGCAGCCCGCGCTCCAGCACCCCGGACGGCACCGACGGGTCGCCGATCGCACCGAGCAGGATCGCGTCGTGGGTGCGCAGCTGATCGAGCACTCCGTCGGGCAGCACCTCACCGGTGGCGTGGTAGCGCCGCGCCCCGAGGTCGTAGCTGGTCTTCTCGGTGCCGGGCAGCACCGCGTCGAGCACCTTGACGGCTTCGGTGATGACTTCCGGCCCGATCCCGTCACCGGGTATGACCGCCAGTTTGAACGTCACGACAGGTCCACAACCTTGAGCTTGTTGGCGTCGACGGAGCTACCGATCGCCGAACGCACGTCTTCGGGTACATCGCGGTCCACGCGCAGCAGGATCGTCGCGTTGGGACCCGTCACATCCTCGGACAGTTGCGCGGCGTTGATGTTGATCCCGGCGGCCCCGAGCAGCGTGCCAATCTTGCCGAGTGCGCCGGGCTGGTCGTCGTAGTTGATCACCAGGTTGACGCCCTCGGCACGCAGGTCGAAGTGCCGGCCGTTGATCTCCACGATCTTTTCCACCTCGTGCGGCCCATCCAGCGTGCCGGCCACGGTGACCACCGAACCGTCGGCGGCGACCGCCTTGACCTCGACGAGACTGCGGTAGTTGGGGCTTTCGGCGGCCGTGTTGATATCGGCGGCCACCCCGCGTTCAGCGGCCAGCGCCGGGGCGTTGACGAACGTCACCGGGTCTTCGATGACCGCCGAGAACAGCCCGCGCAGCGCCGAAAGTCGCAGCACCTCAACGCCTTCGGCAGCCAGCTCGCCGCGCACCTGCACCGACAGTGCCACCGGCAGCGCATCGGCCAGCGCGCCGGCCAACACGCCGAGCTTGCGCACCAAGTCCAGCCAGGGTGCGACTTCCTCGCTGACCGCACCGCCGCCGACGTTGACCGCGTCGGGCACGAACTCACCGGCCAGCGCCAGCTTCACGCTGGCCGCGACGTCGGTGCCGGCCCGGTCCTGAGCCTCGACAGTCGATGCCCCCAGGTGCGGCGTCACCACCACCTGCGGAAGGTCGAACAGCGGCGAATCGGTGCACGGCTCAGTGGCGAACACGTCCATGCCGGCGCCGCGAACGTGTCCGCTGATGATGGCTTCGGCCAGCGCGGCCTCGTCGATCAGCCCGCCGCGGGCGGCGTTGACGATGATCACTCCCGGCTTCATCTTGGCCAGCGTCTCCGTGCCGATCAGCCCGGCGGTCTCGGGGGTCTTCGGCAGGTGCACCGAGATGAAGTCGGCGCGGCCCAGCAACTCGTCCAGGCTCATCAGCTCGATGCCGAGTTGCGCGGCGCGGGCCGCCGACACGTAGGGGTCGTAGGCGATCAGGTGGGCTCCGAACGCCGCCAGGCGCTGGGCGACCAACTGGCCGATCCGGCCCAGCCCGACCACGCCGACGGTCTTGTCGAAGATCTCGGTGCCGGAGAACGCCGACCGCTTCCACTCGTGCGCGTGCAGCGAGGCGTCCGCCGGGGGGATCTGGCGGGCGACGGCCAGCATCAGCGCGATCGCATGCTCGGCGGCGCTGTGGATGTTCGACGTCGGGGCGTTGACCACCAGCACCCCGCGAGCGGTGGCGGCGGCGACATCGACGTTGTCCAGGCCCACCCCGGCACGCGCGACGATCTTGAGTTTGGTGCCGGCGGCCAGGACCTCTGCGTCGACGGTGGTGGCCGAACGCACCAGCAGCGCGTCCGCTTCCGGCACCGCTGCCAGCAGCTTCTCCCGATCCGGACCGTCTACCCAGCGAACCTCAACCTGGTCGCCGAGGGCGGCGACAGTGGACTGGGCGAGTTTGTCAGCGATCAAAACAACGGGCAGGTTCACGCCGCCAGCGTAGTGGGCTGTAATCGTGGGATGGACGTCACCGTCGTCGGCAGTGGACCCAACGGGCTGGCAGCAGCCGTCATCTGCGCACGCGCCGGTCTGTCGGTGCAGGTCATCGAGGCGCAGCCGACGTTCGGGGGTGGGGCCCGCACCGCCGCCGACCCGCAGTTTCCCGACGTGGCGCACGATGTGTGCTCGGCGGTGCACCCGCTGGCGCTGGCGTCGCCATTCTTTGCCGAGTTCAATCTGTCCGCGCGCGGAGTACGGCTGGTCGCACCGGAGATCTCCTACGCCAATCCGCTGAACGGGCGACCGGCGGCGATCGCCTACCGGGATTTGGACCGCACCTGCGCGGAGCTGGACAGCGGGGCGTCATGGCGGCGGCTGCTGGCCCCGATGGTCGAGCGTTCTGATGCGGTGGTGGGCTTCCTGCTCGGCGACAAACGCTCTGTTCCGGCCGGACTGGCCACCGTGGTGCGACTGGGATTGCGGATCGCCGCGCAGGCCACCCCAGCCTGGAATGTCACGCTGGCCGGTGACGATGCCCGCGCGCTGTATACCGGCGTTGCCGCACACACGATTTCGCGGATGCCCTCGATCACGTCCGCGGGTGCGGGCATGATGCTGGCGACCCTCGGGCATACGGTGGGCTGGCCGCTCCCGGTGGGCGGCAGCCAGGCGATCACCGACGCGCTGATCGCCGATCTGGAAGCGCACGGCGCCCAACTGACCGCGGGCGTCGAAGTGACTGAACCGCCCGGAGGCGTGGTGATTTTCGACACCGCCCCCACCGCGCTGTCAGACATCTACGGCGACGCACTGCCGCCGCGGTACGCGAGAGCCTTGCGCCGCTACCGGTTCGGATCGGGCGTCGCCAAGGTCGACTTCGTGCTCTCCGGCGAGGTGCCGTGGTCGGATCCACGGCTGGCGCAGGCGCCCACCCTGCACCTGGGTGGCGATCGGGTCCAGATGGCGCACGCCGAAGCTGAGGTGGCCGCCGGCCGGCACGCCGACCGGCCGATGGTGTTGGCGGCGCTGCCGCACCTGAATGACCCGTCCCGGATCGATGCGGCGGGACGGCGCCCAATGTGGGCCTACGCGCACGTCCCCGCCGGATCGCCGCTCGACCAGACCGAAGCGGTGACCGCGACGATCGAACGGTTCGCGCCGGGTTTTCGCGACGTGGTGGTGGCCGCACGCAGCGTGCCGGCGGCGCGGTTGATCGACCACAACGCGAACTACGTCGGCGGGGACATCTCGGCCGGGGGCAACAGCGCATGGCGCGCGCTGGCCGGGCCGACCCCGCGGCTCAACCCTTGGACAACACCGATTCCCGGGGTGTACCTATGCTCTGCGGCCACCCCGCCCGGCGCCGGGGTGCACGGCATGGCCGGCTACTACGCGGCACGCACACTGCTGCGCCGCGAGTTCCGCATTCGGGAGCTACCCACCCTGACGCCCTAACAGCGCCGGCAATGCGCAGTTGTACGTCGCTAAGCCGGGCAATGACGTACAACTGCGCACGCTCTGCGCAAAGGGGGCAAGCAGGCTAGGCGGTTTCGGTGATCGGGCGGTCCACCCAGCTCATCAGGTCGCGCAGCTTCTTGCCGGTGACCTCGATGGGGTGCTCGGCGTTGGCCTTGCGCAGCCCTTCGAGTTCCTTGTTGCCGCCTTCGACGTTGGCGACCAGGCGCTTGACGAAGGTGCCGTCCTGAATGTCGGTCAGGATGTCACGCATCCGCTGCTTGGTGCCGGCGTCGATCACCCGGGGTCCGGACAGGTAGCCGCCGAACTCCGCGGTGTCGGAGACCGAGTAGTTCATCCGGGCGATGCCGCCCTCATACATCAGGTCGACGATCAGTTTGAGCTCGTGCAGCACCTCGAAGTAGGCCATCTCCGGCTCGTAGCCCGCCTCGACCATCACTTCGAAGCCGGCCTTGACCAGTTCCTCCGTGCCGCCGCAGAGCACCGCCTGCTCGCCGAAGAGGTCCGTCTCGGTCTCCTCTTTGAACGTGGTCTTGATGACGCCGGCCCGGGCGCCGCCGATGCCCTTGGCGTAGGACAACGCCAGCGCCTCGCCGGCACCGGTCGGGTCCTGGTCAACGGCGATCAGGCAGGGCACGCCCTTGCCGTCGACGAACTGGCGGCGCACCAGGTGCCCGGGCCCCTTCGGCGCGACCATCGCCACGATGACATCGGCGGCCGGCTTGATCAGGCCGAAATGGATGTTGAGGCCGTGGCCGAAGAACAGCGCGTCGCCGGCGCTGAGATTGGGCTCGATATCGTTGGTGAAAATCTCGGCCTGGGCGGTGTCCGGGGCCAGCAGCATGATCACGTCGGCCCACTTGGCGACCTCGGCGGGAGTGTCGACCTCCAGGCCCTGCTCGGTGACCTTGGCCCGCGACTTGGAGCCCTCCTTGAGGCCTACCTTCACCTGCACGCCGGAGTCGCGCAGGCTCAGCGAGTGCGCATGCCCCTGGCTGCCGTATCCGATAACCCCGACCTTGCGGCCTTGGATGATCGACAGATCGGCGTCGTCGTCGTAGAACATCTCAACTGGCATGAGTGTGTTTCCTTCTGGTAGTTACCGGTGTGGGGATTACTTGGCGGTGCCGATGCCGCGGGGTCCGCGGGCCAATGACACCAGACCTGACTGGACGATCTCACGCACCCCGTAGGGTTCCAGCACCCGCAGCAGCGCATCCATCTTCTCCTGGGTGCCGGTGGCCTCGATGGTCAGCGACTCCGGGGAGACGTCAATCACTCTGGCCCGGAACAGGTTCGCCGCTTCGACGATCTGACCGCGGGTGCCGGCATCGGCCCGCACCTTGATCAGTGCCAGCTGCCTGGCCACCGAGTTGTCATCGTCCTGCTCGACGATCTTGATGACGTTGATCAGTTTGTTGAGCTGCTTGGTGATCTGCTCCAGCGGGGTGTCCTCCACCGAGACGACGATCGTCATCCGGGACATGTCCTTGATCTCGGTGGCGCCGACGGCCAGCGACTCGATGTTGAAGCCGCGCCGGGAGAACAGCGCGGACACCCGTGCCAGCACGCCGGGCTTGTCCTCGACGAGCACCGACAGCGTGTGCGTCGTGGTGACCATCAGGCGTGTCCTTCGTTGTTGTCGTCATCGAACAGCGGCCGGATGCCGTGAGCGGCCTGGATCTCATCGTTACTGGTGCCGGCGGCCACCATCGGCCACACCTGGGCGTCCGCGCCGACGATGAAGTCGATAACCACCGGCCGGTCGGTGACGGCTCGCGCCTGATTGATCACTCCTTCGACGTCTTCTTCACGCTCGCAACGCAATCCGACGCAGCCCATCGCCTCGGCCAGCATCACGAAGTCGGGGATACGATGCGAGTGGGTGGACAGACCGGTCTGGCTGTACCGCCCCCCGTAGAACAGGGTCTGCCACTGGCGGACCATGCCCAGGTTGCCGTTGTTGATCAGCGCGACCTTGATCGGGATGCCCTCGATCGCGCAGGTGGCCAGCTCCTGGTTGGTCATCTGGAAACAGCCATCGCCGTCGACGGCCCACACCTCGGCGTCAGGCCGGCCCATCTTGGCGCCCATCGCCGCCGGGATGGCGAACCCCATGGTGCCCAGCCCGCCGGAGTTCAGCCAGGTGCGCGGCTTCTCGTATTTGATGAACTGTGCGGCCCACATCTGGTGCTGGCCCACCCCGGCGACGTACACGGCGTCCGGCCCGGCGATGCGGCCCAGCGTCTCGATGACGTATTCCGGGCCGAGGCTTCCGTCGCTCTGCGGGCCATAACTCAGCGGGTAGGTGGACTGCAGGCCATCGAGGTACTCCCACCACGCATCTTCGAGGGCGAGGGTGACTCCGTCGTGGCGCAGGGCAGCGATCAGTTCGGTGATGACGGCCTTGACGTCGCCGACGATCGGCACGTCGGCGTGCCGGTTCTTGCCGATCTCGGCCGGGTCGATGTCGGCGTGGATGACCTTGGCCTCCGGGGCGAACGAATCCAGTTGCCCGGTGACCCGGTCGTCGAAGCGCGCGCCAAGTGTGATCAGCAGGTCGGAACGCTGCAGCGCGGCCACCGCCGCCACCGCGCCGTGCATCCCCGGCATGCCCAGGTGCTGGCGGTGACTGTCCGGGAAGGCGCCGCGGGCCATCAGCGTGGTGACCACCGGGATACCGGTCAGCTCGGCCAGTTCGGCCAGTTCCTCGCATGCGTCGCCGCGGATGACACCGCCACCGACGTAGAGCACCGGTCGGCGCGCGGCGGCGATCAGCTTGGCCGCCTCGTGGACCTGCCGGTTGTGCGGTTTGGTGGTGGGTTTGTACCCGGGCAGGTCGAGCTTCGGTGGCCAGGCGAACGTGCACTGCGCTTGGAGCACGTCCTTGGGGATGTCGACCAGCACCGCACCCGGACGTCCGGACGCCGCGATATGGAACGCCTCGGCCATCACCCGGGGGATGTCGTCGCCGCGGCGGACCAGGAAGTTGTGCTTGGTGATCGGCATCGTGATGCCGGAGATGTCGGCTTCCTGGAACGCGTCGGTGCCGATCAGCGCTCGGCCGACCTGCCCGGTGATCGCGACCACCGGGATGGAGTCCATCTGCGCATCGGCCAGCGGAGTGACCAGGTTGGTGGCGCCGGGTCCGGAGGTGGCCATGCACACCCCCACCCTGCCGGTGGCGTGTGCGTAGCCGCTGGCGGCGTGCCCGGCGCCCTGCTCGTGGCGAACCAGGACATGGCGCAGCTTCACGGAGTCGAATAGCGGGTCGTAGACCGGCAGCACCGCGCCGCCCGGGATGCCGAAGATCACCTCGACGTCCAACTCTTCCAACGACCGGATCACCGACTTGGCGCCGGTCATCTGTTCCGGTTCGACTCGCTTCGCCAGCGGCTTGATCTTGTCGGCGGCCGGTTCCCCGTCGGGCGCCGGTGGGCGCTGCTGGGGTGCGGCCGATCGCTTCGGTGGCCGCGCGGTGGGTGCGCTCACAATGTTTCCTTTACCGTCCTGTGTCGCCTCTGGCCCGTGACAACAAAAAACCCCCGTCAGCTCAGCTGCTGCACGAGGGTTGCGCGTCGGTGCTTGAATCCCTGAACCGGGCTAGTCAGCCACCAACGCGCCGGCCGGGTACTACGAGCATTTTGTGAATTTTCATGATGCACGACAATAGCTTCCGCACAGGTCAGCCGTCAAATTCTCCGAGGCCGGCGACCCTCACGGTGCGCGTCGGCGGGTGCCGATGCCATGATGCCAGCGTGACTTCCGGTTCTCGGGCCGACTCGGCACCTGAGGCTCCCCGCTGGTGCTCAAAATCTCGCCGATGGCCCACTTCGCGGTCGACTTCCTGCTGCTGAGCCTGCTGGTACCGGTGCTGGCCTGGCCGCTGAGCGCACCGCTGTTGGTGGTCCCGGCCGTGCTGTCGGCGCTGGTCGCCCGGCTGCGCACCGTCGCCGACCGGCAGACGATGACCGTTCGGACGCTACTCGGCAGCTTATCGGTGCGCTGGGACGAGATAGCCGGTCTGCGGTTCGGCAGGGGGTCGTGGGCGCACGCCCACCTCGACGGCGGCGGCCAACTCCGGCTGCCCGCGGTCGCGTTCGCGACTCTGCCGCTACTCGCCCGGCCAGCGGCGGGCGGGTGCCCAACCCGTACGGCTGAGGCTCTCAAGCCAGCGGGTTCGCGCCGTTCAGCAGCACCCACATCGCGACGCCGCCCCCGATGCCGAGCAGCAGCGCCACAATCGATCCGATGAAGGGCCGCCGGGCCCAGCCGCGATCGCCGTCCAGTCCGTACCGGCCCGGTCCGGCCAGCACGATGGCGACCGCCACCACGATCAGCATGATCTGGTATTCGTGGCCTTCCGGCAGGAACAGGACGAACCGTCGATCGGGCTGCGCCGAGACGCCGGCGAGCACGCCGTTGATCAGGTAGGCCAGCGCCCCGGCGGCGGCCATCGGGGTGAACAATCCGAGCACGAGCAACAACCCCGTGGCGACCTGACCGCCCGCGCCGACGTAAGTGAGGATGTCGGCGTGCTGGTAGCCGGCGTCGGCGAGCGAACTTTTGAAGGCGATCAAACCCTGCCCGCCCCACCAGCCGAACAGCTTCCGCAGGCCGTGCGCCACCAACAGCACGCCCAGCCCCAGTCGCAGGATCAGCAGGCCGAGGTCCTGAGTGCCGCGGCGGTCCTCGGTCCGGTCGGGCTCGTCGGTGTCGGCGCCGCCGAAACCGGCCGATCTCCCGAAACGCCGCCCTTCGGACGGGGCGTAGGGCAGCGACTCCTGGTCATCGACCTGGCTGTAACCGCTGGCGATGACGCTCGAGTCGCGCGATCCGCCCCCGCCGTAGGGCGGAATCGTGGTGGTCTCGAAATCGCCGGTGTACGTGGGCGATGGCATGTCGTCCTCCGGATCTACCAAACGTGCCGACTCGGGACGTCCGTGCCTGGCTGCTTCCGAACCGTCCGGACGACGCCAGTTCGGGTCCTCACGTTGACCGCTCATCTTTGCCAGGGTAAATGCATCCCCGGCCGGATTGGGGATTTGAGCGACACTGTCAGCGCGTCGGTTCCCGGCCCGCTGAGAGCCGGAGTTCCCGGCACACCGGCAACCATCGTGGCGGACCGGACCGCGGTGTCCGTAACCTGACGGGCATGCCAATGCGCAGGGGGGTTCACCGGGTGTCTGTCGTGCTGTGCGCGGCAATGCTGACCGTGACCGGCTGCGCCCAGTTCAACGACGCACAGTCCGAGCCGTTCACCACGGTGCCGCACCGCAGGATGGTGCCCACCTCGACACCGCCGCCGCCACCGCCGCTGCTCGACAAGCCGTTCCCCAAGGAGTGCCCGGCACCCGGCGTGATGCAGGGCTGCCTGGAGAGCACCAGCGGTCTGATCATGCACGCCGACAGCAAGTCGGCACTGGTGGCCGAGCGGACCACCGGCGTGGTCAAAGAGGTGTCGTTGACCGCCGAACCCAAGGTCAAGACCGTCATCGGCGTCGATCCGTCCGGCGACGGCGGGCTGATCGATATCGTGCTGTCACCCACCTACACCCAGGACCGGCTGATGTACGCCTACATCAGCACCCCAGGCGACAACCGGGTGGTTCGCATCGCCGACGGCGACATCCCGAAGGACATCCTGACCGGAATCCCCAAGGGAGCGATCGGGAACACCGGCGCGCTGATCTTCACCAGTCGCACCACGCTGGTGGTGCTCACCGGCGACGCCGGCAATCCGGCGGCGGCCGCCGACCCCGGATCGACCGCGGGCAAGGTGCTGCGGATCGAGCAGCCGACCACCGTCGACCAGGCGCCGCCAACCACCGCGCTGACCGGGATGGGGTCCGGCGGCGGCCTGTGCATCGACCACGTTGACGGATCGCTCTACATCACCGACCGCACCCCCAGCGGCGACCGGCTGCAACGGATCGCCAAGGACTCCCGGGTCTCGACGGTGTGGACCTGGCCGGACAAACCCGGAGTGGCCGGCTGCGCCGCCGTGGACGGCACCGTGCTGGTCAATCTGGTCAACACCAAGCAGACGGTGGCGGTGCGACTCGCCTCCGGAACCGGCTCGGTCACCAGCGAGCCCGAGGTGATCCGCCAGGACACCCACGGTCATGTGTGGGCGGTGCAGATGTCCCCGGACGGCAATGTCTGGGGTGCCACGGTGAACCGGACGGCCGGGGATGCCGAAAAACTCGACGACGTGGTGTTCCCGCTGTTCCCGTCCGGCGGCGGGTTCCCGCGCGCCAACGACGACAAGACCTAGACCTGACGCCGCCATCGCGAATCTAACGACGCCACACTTGCGTGTCCTGTTGTCAGTTCCACACTCGCATCATCAGCTGCAGGCGGCCAGCACCAATTCGCGCACCCGTGCGGCGTCGGCTTGGCCCTTGGTGGCCTTCATCACCGCACCGACGATGGCGCCGGCGGCCTGCACCTTGCCGCCCCGGATCTTTTCGGCCACATCGGGATTGGCGGCCAGCGCTTCGTCGACCGCGGCCTGGATCACCGAGTCGTCACGGACCAGCGTCAGCCCGCGGTCGGCCATCACCCGCTCCGGTTCACCCTCGCCGGCCAGCACCCCTTCGACGACTTGGCGGGCCAGTTTGTTGCTCAGTTTGCCGGCGTCGATCAGCGCCACCACCCCGGCGACCTGCGCGGGGGTGATCACCAGCGCGTCAAGTTCCACACCGGCCTCGTTGGCCTTCTGCACCAGGAAGTTTCCCCACCAGGCCCGGGCGGACTCGCTGGGCGCCCCGGCGGCGACGGTGGCCGCCACCAGCTCGATTGCGCCGGCGTTCACCAGATCCCGCATCACCTCGTCAGAGATTCCCCATTCCTGCTGAATCTTGTTGCGCGCCAACCACGGAAGTTCCGGGATGGTAGCGCGCAACCGCTCCACCAACTCGGTGTCGGGAGCCACCGGTTCCAGGTCCGGTTCCGGGAAATACCGGTAGTCCTCGGCGGTCTCCTTGGTGCGTCCGGGGCTGGTGTGGCCGGCCTCGTGGAAGTGCCGGGTCTCCTGGTTGACTCGGCCCCCGGCGGTCAACACCGCGCCCTGACGGCGCATCTCGTAAGTCACCGCCACCTCGACGCTTTTCAGTGAGTTGACGTTCTTGGTCTCGGTGCGGGTACCGAATTCTGTTGTACCAACGGGCTTCAGCGACACGTTGGCGTCGCAGCGCAGCGATCCCTGATCCATCCGCACATCGGATACCCCCAGCGCACGAAGCAGATGCCTCAGCGCGGTCACGTAGGCCCGGGCAATCTGCGGGGCTCGCTCTCCGGCACCTTCGATCGGTTTGGTGACGATCTCGATCAGCGGCACCCCGGCCCGGTTGTAGTCGACCAGCGACCCGGTGGCGCCCTCGATGCGGCCGGAGTCGCTGCCCAGGTGGGTCAGCTTGCCGGTGTCCTCCTCCATGTGCGCGCGCTCGATCGCCACCCGCCAGGTGGACCCGTCGTCGAGCGGTACGTCCAGGTGGCCGCTGAAAGCGATCGGCTCGTCGTACTGGGAGATCTGGTAGTTCTTCGGCTGGTCCGGGTAGAAGTAGTTCTTCCTGGCGAACCGGCACCACCGCGCGATCTCGCAGTTCAGTGCCAATCCGATGCGGATCGCCGACTCCACGGCCGCTTCGTTAAGCACCGGCAGCGATCCGGGCAGCCCAAGGCAGACCGGGCAGACCTGGGTATTGGGCTCGGCACCGAAGACGGTGGAGCAGCCGCAGAACATCTTCGTCACAGTGGACAACTCGACGTGCACTTCCAGGCCCAGCACCGGGTCAAAGCGAGCGATGACGTCGTCATAGTCGAGCAGGTCGGCTTCAGAAGCGGCAACGGTCATGCGAGTGAGTTTATGTGGCGGTCATGCGGCGGCACCCTCACACCGGCCAGTCCTGGAGCCGGTAGGCCGCATCCCAGAACATCCACTCGTAGCGCGCCGTGGTGTGGAAGTGCCTGCGCATCAGTTCCCGGTCCCGCAGCGACGCGCCGGCGCCGACCCGATCGACAACCTCGAGCACCGCGTTGACCACCCCCTGGTACTCCTGGCCCGCGTACATGTCGATCCAGCGCTGATACAGCGGATCGGGCGAGCCGTGCCGCTGCAGGTGTTCGCCGACTCGGGCATAGATCCAGTAGCAGGGCAACACCGCCGCGACCGCCTCCGGGTAGGAACCGGACCCGGTGGCGGCCAGCAGGTAGCTGGCGTAGGCCTGGGCGGTCGGGGCCACGGGCAGCTCCGTGGCCCCATCGGCGGCTCCCCCGAGTTCGGCGAGCAGTCCGGCGTGCAACTCCTGCTCGGCGGCGATCGCCGCACCGGCGTGCTCGGCGAACATCGCCAGCTCCGTCTCGTTCGGCGCCTTGGCCGCGCAGCCGGCCAACGCCCGCGCATAGGCCCGCAGGTAGTGGGCGTCCTGCACCAGGTAGTAGCGGAACCGGTCGTGGCTCAGCGACCCGTCGGTCAGGCCGGTCAGGAACGGGTGCGCGCAGATCTTGCGGTAGATATCGGCGGTCGGGCCGTCGGAGGCCCACAGCACGTCACGAATACGGTCGGTCATGCCCCACGGTAAACCCGCCGAATTAGACTCACCGGATGCCTGATCGCAACGTGCTGGGTGACCCGCTGCAACCGTGCGGCCGCGACCCGGTCACCGGCTTCTACCGCGACGGCTGCTGTTCGTCCGGTCCGGAGGACGTCGGCCTGCACACCATCTGCGCCGTCGTCACCGGGGAGTTCCTCGACCACCAGCGGTCGATCGGGAACGATCTTTCCACGCCGATGCCGGCGTACCGGTTTCCCGGGCTGGTCCCCGGCGATCGCTGGTGCGTCACCGCGGTGAACTGGCTGCGGGCCCACCGGGACGGCCACGCGGCCCCGGTGGTGTTGGCCGCCACCCACGAGCGCAC
>JBDTKT010000054.1:0-8817 GCA_039935195.1 Mycobacterium sp. | reverse complement strand
CAAGGAGCACGCGTGGCCCGAGTGGTTGTGCACGTGATGCCCAAAGCCGAGATTCTCGACCCGCAGGGTCAGGCGATCGTCGGCGCGCTGGCCCGGCTCGGGCACGCGGGGGTATCGAATGTCCGGCAGGGCAAGCGCTTTGAGCTTGAGGTCGACGATTCTGTCGATGAATCCGCGTTGGCTGAGATCGCCGAGTCGCTGCTGGCCAACACGGTGATCGAGGACTGGACCGTGACCCGGGAGGACCGGTGACCGCCCGGGTTGGTGTCATCACCTTCCCCGGGACGCTCGACGACGTCGATGCTGCCCGCGCGGTGCGGATGGTCGGCGGTGAGGTGGTCGACCTCTGGCACGCGGACGCCGACCTGAAGGGTGTCGACGCGGTCGTGGTGCCCGGTGGGTTCTCCTACGGGGATTACCTGCGCGCCGGAGCCATCGCCCGGTTCGCCCCGGTAATGGGCGAGGTCCTCAAGGCTGCGAGCGGCGGCATGCCGGTGCTGGGCATCTGCAACGGTTTTCAGGTGCTGTGCGAGGCCGGGCTGCTGCCTGGCGCGCTGACCCGCAACGCCGGGCTGCATTTCGTCTGCCGCGACGTGTGGCTGCGGGTGGCCTCCACCGCCACAGCGTGGACCTCGCGGTTCGAGCCGGATGCGGACCTGTTGATCCCGCTGAAGTCCGGCGAGGGCCGCTACGTGGCCTCCGAGACGGTGCTCGACGAACTGGAGGGCGAGGGCCGGGTGGTGTTCCGCTACCTCGACAACGTCAACGGTTCGCTGCGCGACATCGCCGGGATCAGCTCGGCCGATGGCCGGGTGGTCGGGCTGATGCCGCATCCCGAACACGCGATCGAGGCGCTGACCGGCCCGTCGGATGATGGACTGGGCCTGTTCTACTCCGCACTGGATGCGGTCTTAGCGGCCTGAGTGCGGCGTGTTTTCCGGCGCGAGCGTGCACCGTTGCACACCGTTTGCGTGTCGGTGGACAAACACGCACGCTCGCGCAGAAGTGGCCCTACGGGGTGCGCGCGACCGACGCCTCGGCGGCGTAGTACCGGAAGGCCAGCGTCTCCTGCAAATACAACTGCACGGTGTCGGCAGCGCATGTCAGGGGAGCAGCAACGGGCTGGGGCTGAACCGACGACACAGTGTTGACCCTAGTGTCGGTGCCTGGTGTCCGGATGCGAAAGACTGGGCGCATGGTGGCCACGGCAGCGGGTCTGTGTGAGTTCATCGACGCCTCGCCGTCGCCGTTTCACGTCTGCGCCACGGTGGCGCAGCGGTTGCGGGCCGCCGGCTATACCGAGCTGGCCGAGGGCGACCGATGGCCGCAGGAGCCCGGTCGGTTCTTCATCGTCCGCTCGGGCTCGCTGGTGGCCTGGGACGGCGGGGGGGTCGACCGGGGGTTCCGGATCATCGGTGCGCACACCGACAGCCCCAACCTGCGGGTCAAACAGCATCCCGACCGCGAGGTGGTCGGCTGGCGACTGGTGGCGCTGGCGCCCTACGGGGGTGCCTGGCTGAACTCCTGGCTGGACCGGGACCTGGGTGTCAGCGGGCGGCTGTCGGTACGCGACGGCACCACCGTCACGGACCGGTTGGTCCGCATCGACGAGCCGATTCTGCGGGTGCCGCAGCTGGCCATCCACCTGGCCGAGGACCGCAAGTCGGTCACCCTGGACCCGCAGCGCCACGTCAACGCGGTGTGGGGAGCAGGTAGCGACGATAAAGCCCCCGGATCGTTTCTGGGCTACGTCGCCGAGTGGGCCGGGGTCGAACCCGATCGGCTGCTGGGTTTTGATCTGATGACCCACGACCTGAGCCCGTCGCGGGTGACCGGTGTCGGCGGGGCGTTCGTCAGTGCGCCGCGGCTGGACAACCAGGCCAGCTGCTACGCCGGGCTGGAGGCGCTGCTGGCGGGAGCGACGGACCGATGCGTGCCGGTGCTGGCGCTGTTCGACCACGAGGAGGTCGGATCCACCTCCGATCACGGCGCGGCCTCGGACCTGCTGTCGACGGTGCTGGAGCGGATCACGCTGGCAGCCGGGGGCGGCCGCGAGGACCTGCTGCGCCGACTGTCCGGGTCGTTGCTGGCCTCGGCGGACATGGCGCACGCCACCCACCCCAACTACCCCGACCGGCACGAGCCGGGGCATCGGATCGAGGTCAACGCCGGACCAGTGCTCAAAGTGCAGCCCAACCTGCGCTACGCCACCGACGGGCGTACCGCGGCGGCGTTCGCGCTGGCCTGCCGGCAGTCCGGGGTCGGCCTGCAACGCTACGAGCATCGCGCCGACCTGCCGTGCGGGTCGACGATCGGCCCGATGAGCGCGGCCCGCACCGGCATCGCCACCGTCGACGTCGGGGCGGCTCAGCTGGCCATGCACTCGGCGCGGGAACTGATGGGTGCTCACGACGTGCTCGCCTACACCGCCGCGCTGCGGGCGTTCCTCGCACCGGACTGAGGCGCTACCCGGTCAGGCTCGGGTCAGGACCCCCGGGCCGAGTGTGGTGGCGACGAATTCCGCGGCTCGGGTGTGGTTCTGCGTCGCGAGCGTGGTGACTTCCAGGTCGCGGTGGAACGCGAGGCGTGCGCCCCCCGCGCGCCCGGCGAGAATAGACATATCAAAACTGTGCGCGATCTCATAGCATGAAATCAATCAGACATTGACGTATTGCTGCCGGGAGCCATCCATGACGATCACGACCACCAGTCAGTCGGAGACCGCGGATCAGACGCCGACCGCCGATTTCGACGTGCTCATCGTGGGTGCTGGAATCTCCGGTATCGACGCTGCCTGTCACCTCAAGACCCGCCGTTCGGGCACCACGTTCGCGATCCTGGAGGGTCGGGACTCGATCGGCGGTACCTGGAGCAAATTCCAATACCCCGGCATCAGGTCCGACTCGGATGTGCCCACGATGGGTTACCACTTCAAGCCGTGGACAAGACCGACGACGATCTCCGAGGGCCGCTACCTCCTGGACTACCTGCACCAAGCCGTCACCGAGAACGGACTGGCCGAGCACATCCGTTTCGGCTACCGGGTGCTCGACGCGCAGTTCTCCAGGCCGCAACAGCGCTGGACCGTCACCGCGCAGCATTCTAGCAGCGGTGAGACGACACAGTTCACCGGGCGGTTCCTCTTCCTGGGGACCGGGTACTTTGACTACGAGACGCCCTTCATACCGGAATTCCCCGGTGCCGAGGACTTCGGCGGCCCGATCATCCACCCGCAGCACTGGCCGCAGGATCTGGACTACACCGGCAAAAGCGTGGTCGTGATCGGCAGTGGCGCAACGGCGGTCACCCTCATCCCGGCGATGGCCGGAAAGACGAGCCACATCACGATGCTGCAGCGTTCACCGAGCTATTTTTTAGCCCGCCCAGCCGAAGACACCATCGGCAAGGTGTTGACCAGGGTGCTCGGCCATAACCGCGCCTACCCGATCATCCGGCGTAAGAACATCCTGTTCCAACAAGCCGGCCTTACCGCTTGTCGGCGCGCCCCGAAGCTGATGAGCAAAGTGCTGATCGCCATGGCGCGGCGGCAGCTGCCGAAGGATTTCGACGTCGCCACGCATCTCACCCCGCGCTACAACCCGTGGGAAGAACGCTTGTGCCTGGTGCCCGGAGGGCGCTTCTTCAAGGACGGCGATTTTTTCCAGGCGATCTCTTCCGGGCGGGCCTCGGTGGTCACCGACCGGATCGAACGGTTCACCACGACGGGGATCCTGTTGAAGTCGGGCCGGGAGTTGCCTGCCGACATCATCGTGACCGCAACGGGACTCACGTTGTCGCCGTTCGGCAAGATCTCGTTCAGCGTGGACGGACAGCGGGTGAATGTGCCCGACAGCAGAATCTACAAAACAACGATGCTCTCCGGTGTGCCCAATCTGGCGTTTGCCTTCGGCTACGCGTCGGGGTTCTCCTGGACGCTGCGGGTGGATCTGATCTGCGACCACTTCTCCCGGCTGCTGGGCTATATGGACGCCCGCGGCTACGGGATGGTCGAGCCGGTGTTCGACCATCCCGGCATGGAGCGGACACCGCTTCTGGACCTGAACGCGGGCTACATCAAGCGGGGGATCGCGGAATTCCCGCACGGCGGGACGGGCACCGCGTGGTCGGTCAAGCCCAGCTACAAAAAGGACGCCAAGCGGCTATCCGAGGATCCGATCGGGGATGACGCACTGAAGTTCACCGCCGCCAAGTCAGCCGTGCTGGTGTCCTGATCGCAGCGATGGCGGCGCGGTGATGGCTCCGACCGGAATTACACTGAGGCCGTGACGTCCGGGCTTACCCACCTGATTGATACTGTCGAGCGGGCAGCAGCCACGCCTGACCAGCCGCAACCATTCCGCGAACTGGGCCTCAAAGACGACGAGTACCAGCGAATTCGCGACATCCTGGGCCGTCGTCCCACCGACGCCGAGCTGGCCATGTATTCGGTGATGTGGAGCGAGCACTGCTCCTACAAGTCTTCCAAGGTGCATCTGCGCTACTTCGGCGAGACCACCACCGATGAGATGCGGGCCGACATGCTGGCCGGGATCGGGGAGAACGCCGGGGTGGTCGACATCGGCGACGGCTGGGCGGTGACGTTCAAGGTGGAGTCACATAACCACCCGTCCTACGTCGAGCCCTACCAGGGCGCAGCCACCGGGGTCGGCGGCATCGTCCGCGACATCATGGCGATGGGCGCGCGCCCGGTGGCGGTGATGGACCAGCTGCGCTTCGGCGCCGCCGACGCACCCGACACCCGACGGGTGCTCGACGGCGTAGTGCGCGGGATCGGCGGCTACGGCAACTCGCTGGGACTGCCCAACATCGGCGGCGAGACCGTCTTCGACCCCTGCTACGCCGGCAACCCGCTGGTCAACGCGCTGTGTGTCGGGGTGCTGAAGAAAGAAGACCTGCACCTGGCGTTCGCCTCCGGCACCGGCAACAAGATCATCCTGTTCGGGGCGCGCACCGGACTGGACGGCATCGGCGGGGTATCGGTGCTGGCCTCCGCAACCTTCGGTGACGAGAGCGCCGAAGGCCGCAAAAAACTTCCGTCGGTGCAGGTCGGCGACCCGTTCACCGAGAAGGTGCTTATCGAGTGCTGCCTGGACCTTTACTCGGCCAAGCTGGTAGTCGGCATTCAAGATCTCGGTGGGGCTGGATTATCCTGCGCCACCTCGGAGTTGGCGTCAGCCGGCGACGGCGGCATGGCCATCGAACTGGAGAAGGTGCCGCTGCGGGCAGCGAACATGACGCCTGCCGAGGTGCTCTCCAGTGAGTCACAGGAACGCATGTGCGCGGTGGTCACCCCGGGCAACGTCGAGAAGTTCATGGCGGTCTGCCGCAAATGGGACGTGCTGGCCACCGTGATCGGTGAGGTCACCGACGGTGACCGGCTGCAGATCACCTGGCACGGCCAGACCGTCGTCGACGTTCCGCCGCGGACGGTCGCCCACGAGGGGCCGATCTACCACCGCCCGGTAGCCCGCCCGGAAAGCCAGGACCAACTCAACGCCGACCGGTCCGACACACTGCCCCGGCCGGCCACCGGGGCGCAGCTGCGCGCGACTCTGCTTGCGCTGCTGGGCAGTCCGCACCTGTGCAGCCGGGCGTTCATCACCGAGCAGTACGACCGCTACGTGCGCGGCAACACCGTGCTGGCCGAGCACGCCGACGGCGGGATGCTGCGCATCGACGAGGCCACCGGGCGCGGCATCGCGATAGCCACCGACGCGTCGGGCCGCTACACCAAGCTGGACCCCTACACCGGCGCACAGCTCGCCCTGGCCGAGGCCCACCGCAACGTCGCGGTCACCGGCGCCACCCCGGTCGCGGTCACCAACTGCCTGAACTTCGGCTCCCCGGAAGACCCGGGCGTGATGTGGCAGTTCGCCGAGGCGGTGCGCGGGCTGGCCGATGGCTGTGCGGTGCTGGGGATTCCGGTCACCGGCGGCAACGTCAGCTTCTACAACCAGACCGGTTCCACACCGATCCACCCCACCCCCGTGGTCGGGGTGCTCGGGGTGATCGACGACGTGGCGCGGCGCATCCCCACCGCCTTCGGCACCGAGCCGGGGGAGACCCTGATGCTGCTCGGCGACACCCGCGACGAGTTCGACGGCTCCATCTGGGCTCAGGTGACCGCAGATCACCTCGGCGGCCTGCCGCCCAGGGTGGATTTGGTCCGTGAGCAGCTGCTCGCGCAGGTACTGACCGCGGCATCGCGCGACGGGCTGGTGTCGGCTGCGCACGACCTCGCGGAGGGCGGTCTGGCCCAGGCGGTGGTCGAATCCGCGCTTGCCGGCGAAACAGGGTGCCGCATCCTGCTTCCCGAAGACTTTCAAACTGGCACAGGTCCCTTCGTCTTCCTCTTCTCCGAGTCCGCCGGCCGGGTGCTGGTGGCGGTGCCGCGCACCGAGGAGAGCAGGTTCAAGGCCATGTGCGAGGCGCGCGGCCTGCCCGCGATCCGGATCGGCGTGGTCGACCAGGGCTCCGACACCGTGGACGTTCAGGGGCAGTTCAGCGTGCCCCTGGCGGAACTGCGCGGCACGTCGGAGGCGGTACTGCCCAGGATGTTCGGCTAACCACACCTTTATGGGGACACCGGTCGACCCCAAGGGCAGGCACCCGCTGCTGGTGTGGGCGTGGAGTCTCCTGCGGCTGAAGTTCGTCGGGGTGGCGTTCGGCGCGCTGTTCTTCTGCCTGTCGCTGACGCCGTCGCTGCTACCGCGAGACTGGGTGTATCAGGGGCTGATCGGCGGTCTCAACGCCGCTTTCGGCTACGGGCTGGGGGTGCTGATCGGCGCGGTGCTGGACCGGGTGCTGCTGCGCGGCGCCCGCTGGTGGCCGCCACCGCGCGGAGTGCTGCTCGGGCTGAAGACGATGGTGGTGCTGGGGTCGCCGATGGCGTGCGTGCTGATGCTCGTCCCGGCCGCTGCCTGGCAGCGGCAGGTCTCGGCGCTGCTGGGCATGGCAGGCCCGGCGACGCTGGGTTATCTGCGCACCCTGATCATCGCGATCGGAGTCGCCGCCCTGCTGGTGGCCGGGGCGCGGGCGTTGATCGATATCAGCAGACTGCTGGCGCGGATGCTGGTCCGACGCTGGCACCTGAACGACGAGGTCGCGTTGTTCATCGGGACCGCGATCGTCGTGGTCCTGTTGGCCACGCTGATCAACGGCGTCCTGATCCGCGGTTTCTTCGCCGGCGCGAGTGCGGTGTTTCAACCCGAGGACGCCGCCACCCGGGCCGGGGTGTCCCAGCCGTTGCAGCCCGAACGGTCCGGCAGTCCGGCGTCGCTGGCGCCGTGGTCCAGCTTGGGCAGTCAGGGCCGTAGCTTCGTCGCCGGCGGGCGGCACGCGGCCGAGCTGGCCCAACTCAACGGGCGGCCCGCCAGGGAGCCCATCCGGGTCTACGCCGGCCTGCACAGCGCCGATGACGACCGGGCGCGGATGGAGCTGCTGGTCGACGAACTGGAGCGCACCCATGCGTTCGACCGCCAGCTGCTGGTCATCGCCCCGACCACCGGCACCGGCTGGATCGACCCGGCCGCAACAGACGCACTCGAGCTGCTCTACAACGGGGACACCGCGATCGTCGGCGTGCAGTACTCCTATCTGCCGAGCTGGATCTCGTTTCTGGCCGACCAAGGCAAGTCGATGGACTCCGGCCGGCTGCTGGTCGACACCGTCCAGGATCGCTGGCGGCAGCGGCCGATCGGCCACCGCCCGAAACTGGTGCTCTACGGCGAGAGTCTGGGGTCGATGGCCGGCCAGGCCGCGTTCGGTTATCTGCCCGACATCGCCGAGATGGGCTTCGATGCGGTGCTGTGGGTGGGCCCGCCCCGGGCCAGTCCGCTGTGGAGCGCGCTGGTGGTGCGACGTGACCCGGGCACCACCGCCGTGGCGCCCCGCTACGACAACGGCCGCACGGTGCGGTTCTCCCAGGGCACCGATCCCGGCGAGATCGCCCGGAATGCCGCGCCACCGTGGGACGGCACCCGGGTGCTGTTCCTGCAGCACGCTTCGGACCCCGTGGTCTGGTGGTCGCCGGATCTGCTTTTCGCGCGACCCGACTGGCTGACCGAGCCGCCCGGCCCGGACCGCACCGCGTCGATGCGCTGGTACCCCGTGGTGACGTTCTGGCAGGTCAGCGTGGACATGGCCCACGCCCAGGGGATGCCGGCCGGACACGGCCATAACTACGCCGACACCGTCCTGGACGGCTGGGTGGCTGTGCTGCCGCCGGACGGCTGGACCGCCGCGGAGACCGAGCGCGTCCGGGCCGTCCTGCACCGCGCGGCGGGGGGCTGAGTCGCATGCCCGCCCGCAGTCCGGCCGATCCGGGGGAGACCCGGGCGGCATTGCTGGCCGTCGCCGACTGGTTGCGTGACGACACCCGCCCCACCCCGGGCCGCGCCGAACTGGCGGCCGCGGTCCGGCTGACGGTCCGCACCCTGGCAGCCGTGGCGCCCGGCGCCAGCGTCGAGGTGCGGGTTCCGCCGTTCGTCGCGGTGCAGTGCATCGCCGGGCCGCGGCACACCCGCGGCACCCCACCCAACGTCGTCGAGGCCGATCCTCGGACCTGGCTGCTGCTGGCCGCCGGATTGCTGACGATGGCCGACGCAACGGCCACCGGGGCGCTACGACTGTCCGGCTCCCGGGCCGGCGATATCGCCGGCCGGCTGCCGTTGGTGAAAATTGACGGCCGATGACCGTAGACTGGACGCCGTCACCTAACGCCCGCCCTGGGGAGCAGCCTTACCTGTGACCGATCAACACGCGGAAGTCCCGGCGACGCCGGAGGATCCGCCCCGC
>JBDTKT010000053.1:0-19164 GCA_039935195.1 Mycobacterium sp. | reverse complement strand
GCTGATCTCCAACTGTGTGATCAACCTGTCGGTCGACAAGCCGGCCGTGCTGACCGAGATGTTTCGCGTCTTAGTGCCCGGCGGGCGGATCGGGATCTCCGACGTCGTCGCCGAAGACCATCTCAGCGCGGCCGAGCGCGCCGAACGAGGCTCCTACGTCGGCTGCATCGCCGGAGCGTTGTCCCAACAGGAGTACCTCGACGGGCTGACCGCAGCCGGATTCACCGACGTCACAGTTACGTTCACCCACGAAGTTGCCGAAGCAATGCACGGCGCAATCATCCGCGCTGTCAAACCTCCCACATCCTCTGGCGCGTAAGCCCGCTACAGGATCAACCCGATGAAAACGGCTCCCGGAGAATTCTCCGGGAGCCGTTTTACCTAGTAGCGGGGACAGGATTCGAACCTGCGACCTCTGGGTTATGAGCCCAGCGAGCTACCGAGCTGCTCCACCCCGCGACGGGTACCTGACAAGGTTACCGAACCCCGGCGGAACAGCCAAATCGCCTGGCCACCACCGCCTCGAACGTGCGCAGCGCCGGTGCGAGCAGCCACATACCGGACCGAACACAGACCCCGCAAGCCGGAGGCACCCCCAGCCCGCAGCGCTAAAGACCGACGAAAAATTCAGCGGCCTACTTGGCGCTGTTGAACTTATTCATGGCGTCGTCGAGTCGCTGCAGCGCTGCGCCGAACCCGGCGAAGTCGCCCTTCTTCTGCGTGTCGCGCGCCGCGGTAATCGCCGACTCGATCTCGCGCAGCGCGGCCGACTTAGCCGGCGAGAGCGTGCCGTCGGCGGACGGCAGCGACGGCACCGCCGCGACGGGCGGGGCGGCCGACGGCGCCGAGCCCCCGGACGTGCCGCCGTCGGTGGGTGCGATCCCGGCTGCGGTCGCTGCGGCGCCGGGGCCGAACAGTCCGGTCAGCGCGTCGCTGACGGTGGGCCCGTAGCCGATCTTGTCGTTGTACATCATCGCCACCCGGATCAGTCGCGGGTACGACGAGGAGGCGTCGCCGGCACCCGGGGACGCGTAGACAGGTTCGACGTAGAGCAGCCCGCCCTCGGCCAACGGCAGCGTGAGCAAGTTGCCCCACCGGATGCGGTTCTGGTTGTCCCGCCCGATCACGCCGAGGTCTTGGCTCACCGCGGTGTCGGTGGTGATCGCGTTGTTGGCCAGCTTCGGCCCGTTGACCTGACCCGGGATGGTCAGCACGGTGAGCTTGCCGTAGGTGTCCGGATCGGAACTGGCGCTGATATACGCGGCCAGGTAATCACGCTTGAACCTGTTCATCGCGCTGGTCAGCTGGAACGACGACGAACTATCTTGCTTGGCAAGGTTTTTCGCCACGATGTAGTACGGCGGCTGGAAGCTGCTGGCGGTCGGGTTGGGGTCCAGCGGCACGTCCCAGAAGTCCGACGTGGAAAAGAATGTCACCGGGTCGTTGACGTGGTACTTGGCCAACAGCATCCGTTGCACCTTGAACAGGTCTTCCGGGTAGCGCAGATGTTCGGCGAGCTCGGGTGAGATGTCACCTTTAGGTTTGACGGTCTTGGGAAAGACCTTCATCCATGCCTTCAGCACCGGATCCTGCTCATCTTGCTGATAGAGCGTCACGGTTCCGTCGTAGGCGTCGACAGTGGCCTTGACCGAGTTGCGGATGTAGGAAACCCGCTGGTCGGGCAGCAGTCGGTTGAACTCGACCTCGTTGGAGTCCGCGGTTGCCGACGACAACGATGTCAGTTCCGAGTAGGGATAGTTGTCCAACGTGGTGTAACCGTCAACGATCCACACCAGCCGCTTGTTGACGATTGCCGGGTACAACGTGGAATCGGTGGTCAACCACGGTGCCACCGCCTTCACCCGGCGGGCCGGGTCACGGTTGAAGAGAATCTTGCTGTCCGAGCCGATCACCGACGAGAACAGGAAGTTGCGTTCGGCGAACTTCGCCGCGAACACGCTGCGCGCCAACCAGTTGCCGACCGGGACACCACCGTCGCCGGCATAGGTGTAATTCTTGGTTTCGGTGTTGGTCTCGTAGTCATACTCACGATCCGCGCCGTTGCTCCCGACGATCGCGTAGTCGGCGATGGTGTTGGCGATCACCGGGCCGTAGTAGACGCGCGGCTGGTCCAGCCGGGCCGGGCCGTTGGACACCACGCTGCCATTGGCACCGACGACGCTCGCCAGGAACTCTGGATAGCCGCCGTTCTGGTTGGGGTCGTTGGCGATACCGCGCACGGTGTTGGCCGGTGAGGCGATGAATCCGTTGCCGTGGGTGTACACGCTGTGCCGGTTGATCCAGTCGCGCTGGTTGTCGATCAGCCGGTCCGGGTTGAGTTCGCGGGCGGCGACGACGTAGTCGCGCAACTGCCCGTTGTGGTCGAGATAGCGGTCGATGGTGAGCTGGTCGGGGAAGAAGTAGAAGTTCTTGCCCTGCTGGAACTGGGTGAAGGCGGGGCTGACGATGGTCGGGTCGAGCAGCCGGATATTGGAGGTGGTGGCCGCATCGGCGGCAACCTGCGCGGCGGTCGCCCGCGCGTCACCGCTGTAGTCCCGGTAGGTGACCACGTCGTCGGTCAGCCCGTAGGCATGCCGGGTCGCGGTGATACTGCGAGAAATGTATTCGCTTTCCTTCTGGGCGGCATTGGGTTTGACGCTGAACTGCTCCACGATCAGCGGCCAACCGGCACCGATGATCACCGACGAGAGCAGCAGCAGCACCAAACCGATGGCCGGAATCTGCAAGTCGCGCAGCACGACCGCCGAGAACACCGCCACCGCGCAGATCAGCGCGATGACCAGCAGAATCATTTTGGCCGGCAGCACCGCGTTGATGTCGGTGTAGCCGGCGCCGGTGAACGGCTTACCCGTCCTCGTGTGACTGAGCAGTTCGTAGCGGTCCAGCCAGTACGCGACGGCCTTGAGCAGCACCAGTGTGCCGACCAGGCTGACCACCTGGATTCGCGCCGGACGGCTCAGCGAACCGCCGCCGCCGGACAATCGGATACCGCCGAAGATGTAGTGCCCCAACATGTTCGCGATCAAAGTGAGAAAGAACGTGACCAGCAGGTAGCCGACGATCAACCGGTAGAACGGCAAGTCGAACGCGTAGAAGCCCAGGTCCTTGCCGAACTGCGGATCGGTGATCCCGAAGTCGACGCCGTGAAAGAACAACTGGATACGCACCCAGTAGCTCTGCCCGACGATCCCGGCCAGCAAGCCGACCACCACCGGTATGCCGATCCCCAGCAGTCGCAGCCGCGACATCACCGTGGCGCGATACCGCGCCACCGGATCGTTGACGCCGCTGCTGGGTACGAACACCGGCCGGGCGCGGTACGCCAGTGCCAGACCGGCGAAGACGACGCCACCGACGAAAATTCCCCCCACCAGAAATGCCGCCAGGCGGGTAAGCAGCACCGTGGTAAAGACCGACCGGTAACCCAGTTCACCGAACCACAGCCAGTCGACATAGCCGTCGATCAATCGCGGACCCACCAGCAGCAGCACGATCACGGCGAGTGCACCGCCGATCATGATCCGGCTGCGCGGAGTCAGTTTCGGCATCCTTGCCCCCGGCCGCATAACCACTTGCCACGCTCCCTGATTAGGCTGGCCGACGGCGTCGGCACACCGAACGGCACCCACTGTACGCAACGGGGTCGGCCCGTCGGCCGGGCCGCGTCCGGGCGGTTAGCAGGATGGCGGCTGACCGCCGCCGGTGAGGGTGTGCAGTGCGTCTACCGCCTGGCTCAGGTTGTCGACCTTGACCAGTTGCAGCCCGTTGTTGTCGGAGGCCGCCTCGTAGCAGTTGTCCGACGGCACCAGGAACACCGTCGCGCCGGCCTCCTGGGCAGCGATCATCTTGTGCGTGATCCCCCCGATCGAGCCCACCTGGCCGTCGGTCTTGATCGTTCCGGTGCCGGCGATGAAGTTCGACCCCGCCAGGTCCCCGTTGGTGAGTTTGTCGACGACGGCCAGGCTGAACATCAGCCCCGCGGACGGCCCGCCGATATTGGCGAGGTTGAAGTCCACGGTGAACGGCGCCCACGGCGCGTCGAGCACCGCGATGCCCAGAAATCCGTGCTCGCGATCGGTGTCCTTGCCCAGGGTGATCCGCGCAGTCCCGGGCGGGGCGTTCTTGCGCCGGTAGTCGATCACCGCGACCTCACCCGGTTTGGTGGCGGTCAGCAACGTGGTGAACTGGTCCACCGTTGCCACGGGGGTCCCGTTGACGGCGTCGACGGCGTCGCCAGGCTGCAGCATGTTCTGCGACGGCCCGTTATCGTGCACGTCTGCGACGGTGATCGCCACCGGGTAGTGCAGGTAACCCAGCGCGGCATACTCGGCGCTCTGCTCGGATTGCTTGAAGTCGGCGTCGTTGTCTTCGTCGACCTCATCCCGGGATTTGCCCGGCGGGTACACCACGTCGCGCGGCATCAGCTGTTCCCGGCCGGAAAGCCACAGCGCCAGCGCCTCCCCCAGTACCAGCCCGTCGCGCTGGGACACGGTGGTCATGTTCAGGTGACCGGTCGTCGGGCGCGTCGGGGTGCCCTGAATGTCCACCACCTGCTTGCCGTCCATCATGCCCAGCGTGTCGAACGTCGGCCCCGGCCCCAGCGAGACAAAGGGCACGGTCACCATCGCCAGCAGCACAACGAAGGCCACCACCGGCATCAGTGCCGCCACCAGTGTCAAAATTCGCCTGCTCATCCCGGGTATCGTAAACGCGGTATCGTCAACGCGGCGTCGCCCGGTGATGGTTTGCTCCCCGCGGTGGCCGTGGCTCGCACGCGTGTCGACGCCAGTGGGTACGGTTAGCGCATGCCTGATCTGCCCTTCGGCTTCTCCTACGGAGATGACCCCGACCGCGAGCAACGGGGCGGTGACCCGAGTTCCGGCTCGGGACCGACCGACCCGTTCGGAATGGGCGCCGGATTCAATATCGGCGACCTCGGCCATATCTTCACCCAGTTGGGTCAGATGTTCAGCGGCGCCGGCAGCACGGCGACCGGCGGCAAATCGTCCGGTCCGGTGAATTACGACCTGGCCCGGCGGGTGGCGGCGAAGTCGATCGGGTCGGTTGCGTCGATTCCAGCACCCACGCAGACCGCCGTCGGCGACGCGGTGCACCTGGCCGAGACCTGGCTGAACGGTGTCACGTCGCTTCCCGCCGGCACCACCGGCGCGGCCGCCTGGACCGCCGTCGACTGGGTCGACAACACCCTGGCGACCTGGCAGCGACTGTGTGACCCGATGGCCGAACAGGTCTCGACGGTGTGGGCGTCAGCGCTGCCCGAAGAGGCCAAAGGCATGGCCGGGCCACTGATGGCGGTGATGTCGCAGATGGGCGGCCTGGCCTTCGGGTCACAACTGGGCCAGGCCCTGGGCCGACTCTCCGGTGAGGTGCTGACCGCGACCGACATCGGGCTGCCGCTGGGTCCGAAAGGGGTGGCGGCGCTGCTGCCCGCAGCGATCGAAGAACTGGCGGTCGGCCTCGAACAACCGCGCAGCGAGATCGTCACGTTCCTGGCGGCTCGCGAGGCCGCCCATCACCGGCTGTTCAGCCATGTGCCGTGGCTGGCCAACCAACTGCTCAGCGCCGTGGAGGCCTACGCCCGCGGGATGAAGATCGACATCAGCGGAATCGAGGAGCTGGCCCAGGGCTTCGACCCCTCCTCATTGGCCAACCCCGCCGCGATGGAGGAGCTGCTCAACCAGGGCGTCTTCGAACCCAAGTCCACCCCGGAACAATTGCAGGCGCTGGAGCGGTTGGAGACGCTGCTGGCCCTGATCGAGGGCTGGGTGCGCACCGTAGTCACCGCGGCGCTCGGTGACCGGCTTCCCGGCACCGCCGCACTGTCGGAGACGCTGCGCCGTCGCCGCGCCACGGGCGGCGCGGCCGAGCAGACGTTCGCCACCCTGGTCGGTCTGGAACTGCGGCCCCGGAAGCTGAGCGAGGCCGCGGTGCTGTGGGAGCGGTTGACCCAGGCCGTCGGGATCGACGCCCGGGACAAAGTCTGGGAGCACCCGGACCTGCTGCCCGGGGCCGAGGATCTCGACGCGCCGGCCGCGTTCATCGACCGCATGGTCGGCGGCGACACCAGCGGGATCGACTCCGCGATCGGCGACGCCATCGACCAAGCGATCGCCGAATTCGAGAAGGGTGCAGGCCCGGACCGGCCGGACGGCCCTGTGGATAACTGAACGGGCCACGCCGCCCGGCCTGACAGGCTCGCGGGGTGACCGCACCCGAGACGGCCGTGTACACGCTGAACCCGGCGCTGCCGGTGCTGCTGCGACCCGACGGGGCGGTGCAGGTGGGCTGGGATCCGCGTCGGGCCGTGCTGGTGCGCCCGCCCCGCGGCCTGACGGTGTCCGGGCTGGCCGCGCTGCTGCGGTCGCTGCACACACCGACCGCGCTGACCGAGCTTCAGCGGGCAGCCGCCGGCCACGGTCCAGTGGACGCCGCGGAGCTGACCGGGCTGGTCGGTGCACTGGTGGACGCGGGCGTCGTGGTCCGGGACACCACCCGGCGGGCCGATCGGAAACACCGGCGGCACTACCGGGCACCGTCGATCCGGGTGCACGGCCGTGGGCCGCTGTCGGATTTGTTGGCCGACACCCTGCGCTGCTCGGGTGTCCGCATCCAGTGCAGCAGCCAGTCGCACGCCGCGGTGACCTCAGCCGGGACCGACCTGGTGGTGCTCTCCGATTACCTGGTCGCCGATCCTCACACGGTGCGTGAACTACACGCCCAGGGCGTCCCGCACCTTCCGGTGCGGGTCCGCGACGGCACGGGACTGGTCGGACCGCTGGTGATCCCGGGGGTGACCAGCTGCCTGGGCTGCGGCGACCTGCATCGCCGCGACCGGGACGCCGCGTGGCCGGCCCTGGCCGCCCAGTTGCGCGACACCGTCACCCACGTCGACCGGGCTACCGTGCTGGCGACCGCGGCGCTGGCCCTCGGCCAGGTCACCCGGGTGATAGCGGCGGTGCGCGGCACGGCCGACGCGGGGCCGCCGCCGACGCTGAACACGACGCTGGAGTTCGACGTGGGCGCCGGCTCGATCATGACGCGGCACTGGGTCAGGCACCCGCTGTGTGGTTGTTGACATCGACGATTGCCAGCTCGGTGACCGCCGCCACACTTCCGTCATGGATGATGGAGATGTGTCAGACATCAAGCGTGGGCGCGCGGCGCGCAATGCCAAGCTAGCCACCCTACCGGTCGGGTTCGCCGGCCGGGCGGCGCTGGGACTGGGCAAGCGGCTGACCGGCAAGTCGAAAGACGCGGTCACCGCCGAACTCATGGAAAAAGCAGCCAACCAGCTGTTCACCGTCCTCGGTGAGCTCAAGGGCGGCGCGATGAAAGTCGGGCAGGCACTGTCGGTGATGGAGGCCGCCATCCCCGAGCAGCTCGGCGAGCCCTATCGCGAGGCGCTGACCAAGCTGCAGAAGGACGCGCCGCCGATGTCGGGCGACAAGGTGCACCGGATGCTCGACACCCAGCTGGGCACCAAGTGGCGGGAACGCTTCAGCTCCTTCGACGACACCCCCGTCGCCTCGGCCAGCATCGGGCAGGTGCACCGGGCGGTCTGGGCCGACGGCCGTCCGGTAGCGGTCAAAATTCAGTACCCCGGCGCCGACGAGGCGCTGCGCGCCGACCTGAAGACGATTCGACGGTTGACCGGCATCTTCAAGCAGCTGGCCCCCGGGGTCGACGTCCAGGGCGTGGTCGACGAGCTGATCGAACGCACCGAGATGGAGTTGGACTACCGGCTGGAGGCCGACAACCAGCGGACCTTCGCCAAGGCCTACGAGGGCCACCCGCATTTCCTGATCCCGCATGTGGTGGCCAGCGCCCCCAAAGTGGTGATCCAGGAGTGGATCGAGGGCATCGGCATGGCCGAGATCATCCGCAACGGCACCGTCGAACAGCGCGACCTGATGGGCACCCGGCTGGCCGAGTTCACCTGGGATGCGGCGCGTCGACTCGAGCTGATCCATGGCGACGCGCACCCGGGCAACTTCATGTTGATGCCGGATGGCCGGATGGGTGTGATCGACTTCGGTGCGGTGGCGCCGATGCCCGGTGGTTTTCCGCCGGAGTTGGGCGCGGCGGTGCGCTTCGCCCGCGACAAGGACTACGACCAGGTCATTGCGACGATGTCCAAGGGCGGATTCATTCAGAAAGGCCAAGAGGTCTCGGTGCGCGAGATCGACGAGATGCTGCGCCAGTACGTCGAGCCGGTCGAAGTGGAGGTGTTCCACTACCGCCGCAAGTGGTTGCAGCGGATGGCCGGCAAGCAGCTGGAGCGCCCAGTGGAACAGATCAAGACCGCACGTCAGCTGGACCTGCCGCCGAAGCTGGCGATGCCGATGCGGGTGCTCGCCTCGACCACGGCGATCATGTGCCAGCTGGACGCTCACATTCCGATCAAGCGGCTGAGCGAAGAGCTCGTCCCGGGCTTCCTCGCCCCGGAAGCTGACCCGGAAGCCGAACCCGTCGGGCCGTCGACCTAGAACGGACCTCAGGCCGCCACCGGCTGCTTCCGCGGGCGACCGCGGGGACGTTTGCGCTCGACGATCGAACCGCGATCAAAGATCTCGCCGCCCCAAACCCCCCACGGCTCGGCGCGGTCCAGCGCCTCAGCCAGGCACTCCCGGCGAATCGGACAGCCGGCACACAGCGCCTTGGCCCGCTCCAGGTCGACGGGATCGTCGGCGAACCACAGGTCGGGGTTGCGGTGGCACGGCAACAGCCGCGCCTTCGGGCTGGGCGGTGTGGGCGTGGGGTTCACCGGTCACCTGCTTTCCGTTCGGTACGGCGGTCTGGAGGAGATCCGGGCCGGGGTGCCGTTAAAAAACTATGGCCACGGATCCTTTTCGGGTCCGTGGCCATCGGTGGCTGGGGCGCCAAACTACGGCAAGCCCTGATGTACGGACGCATCGGCGGCGGCATGCCGCGCCGCCGCGGCCGCGGCGTGGGCAGCGCCGACGCCGACCGGGCGTACGCCGAAGACACTGGAGGCGGTCATGGTCATCGAGGCTAGCCGGTGACCACCGAGGCTCACAACCGAATTTTCTGCGGCCTTATCGGGGCCGGTCGCTCAGCCCCGGTTTCGCACCAGTTCGAGCACATCGGGCCCGAACTGTTCGAGTTTGCGCGCCCCGATGCCGGGAATGGCAACCAGTGCCGCCTCGTCGGTGGGCACCATTTCGGCGATCGCGGTCAGCGTGTTGTCGCTGAACACGATGTACGCCGGAACCTTCAGCTCGGTGGCGGTGCGCAGCCGCCAGTCTTTGAGCCGGGTCAGCAGTTCGGTGTCGACGTCGACGGCGCAGGTCTCGCAGCGGCGGAGCATGAGAGCGGCCGGGGTGGTCAATGCGTTGTTGCAGATTCGGCAGTGCGCCCGGGCGCCGCGGGACCGTCGGCGGCTCGACTCCGCCGAATTAGTCTGCAGCGCAACGTTATGCAGGCCGTTGAGAAACCTGGACGGCTTGCGACCGGCCCGGCCGCCGGGAGCACGAGCCAGCGCCCAGCTCAGCGCCAGATGCACCCGGGCCCGGGTGACCCCGACATAGAGCAGCCGCCGCTCCTCCTCGACCGCCTCGCTGTCCGGGCCGTGCGCCAGCGCGTGGGAGATGGGCAGCGTCCCGTCGGCAAGGCCGACCAGGAAGACCGCGTCCCATTCCAGACCTTTGGCGGCGTGCAGTGAGGCCAGCGTCACACCCTGCACCGTCGGCGGGTGCCGGGAGTCGGCCCGCATCCGCAGTTCGGCGAGCAGTTCGGGCAGATCCAGCTGCGGGCGCTGCGCGACCTCGGCGTCGACCAGTTCGGCCAGCGCGGTCAGCGCATCCCACCGTTCGCGGGCCTTGACACCGACCGGCGGCTCGGCGGTCAGCCCCAGCGGCTCCAGCACGCCGCGCACCACCTCCGACAGCGGTCCATCGACACCCCGCTCGGCCGTGCGCCGCAGCGCCACCAGCGACTGCCGGATCTCCTGCCGGGTGAAGAACCCCTCCCCCCCGCGGACCTGGTAGGCGATGCCCGCCTCGGTCAGCGCCTCCTCATAAACCTCCGACTGTGCGTTGATCCGATAGAGCACCGCGATCTCGGCCGGCGAGGTGCCCGCCACGACGAGCCGGGCGATCTCCTTGGCCACCGCGGCGGCCTCGGCGACCTCGTCGGGGTGCTCGTGAAACGACGGCTCCGGGCCGGGGTCCCGCTGGCCGATCAGGTGCAGCTTGCTGCCGGCCACCCGGCCACGGGCGGCGGCGATCACCCGGTTGGCCAGCGACACCACCTGCGGTGTGGACCGGTAATCACGCTCGAGGCGCACCAGGGGGGCGTCGGGGAACCGGCGGGAGAAGTCGAGCAGGTAGCGCGGCGTGGCGCCGGTGAACGAGTAGATGGTCTGGTTGGCGTCGCCGACCACGGTCAGGTCGTCGCGCTCCCCCAGCCAGGCCGACAGCACCCGCTGCTGCAGCGGTGTCACGTCCTGGTACTCGTCGACGACGAAGCAGCGGTAACGATCCCGGAATTCCTCGGCAACTGCCGCGTCGTTTTCGATCGCGGCTGCGGTGTGCAGCAGTAGGTCGTCGAAGTCGAGCAGCGCCACCTCGCCGCGGGCCTTGAGTGCCTCGTAGCCGGCGTAGACAGCGGCCAGCTGCGCGGCGTCCACCGGGGCGTCCCGGCCGGTGGCCGCCACGGCGTCCGGGTACTGTTCCGGGCCGATCAGCGACGCCTTGGCCCACTCGATCTCGCCGGCCACGTCGCGAACGTCGTCGTTGCTCAGCCGCAGCCCGGCGTGACCGGCGGCCCGGGCCACGACCCCGAACTTGCGGTCCAGTAGCTCCCAGCCGGTGTCGCCGACCACCCGCGGCCAGAAATAGCGAAGCTGTCGGCGCGCGGCGGCGTGGAAAGTCAGCGCCTGGACCGATCCGACCCCGGAAGCGCTGTCGACGTCGCTGCCCAGCGTGCGCAACCGCGCCCGCATCTCGCCGGCGGCTCGCTGGGTGAACGTGACCGCCAGCACCTGCCCCGATGCGACGTGACCATCGACCACCAGCCGTGCGATGCGGTGCGTGATGGTGCGGGTCTTGCCGGTCCCAGCACCGGCCAGCACGCACAGCGGCCCGCGTTGCGCCAGCACGGCCGCCCGCTGCTGCTCATCGAGGCCAGCAACCAAGGGGCTCAGCGGGTCGGATGCCATGACGTCCATCTTTGCAGGACGCACTGACGCCGGTGCGGGCATGATCGCGCGACCGACTACGTTTAACGACCTATGACCGTCAGCAATCCGCCGCTCATCGTCTACACGACCCGCTGGTGCGGCTACTGCCAGCAGCTCAAGATTGTGCTGAAGAAGTTCGAGATCCCCTACGACGAGATCGACATCGAAGCGGATCCGACCGCCGCCGAGTTCGTCGGCTCGGTCAACGGCGGCAACCGGATCGTTCCGACGGTGCGTTTCGCCGACGGTTCGACGCTGACGAATCCGACCGGGCGCGATGTCAAGGCGAAGCTGGCCCGGCTGGCCGGCTAGTCAGTCCAGCTCGGCCCACGATTCGATGATCGTCCTTGCGATCGAGATCGACCCGGGCAGCAGCAGGTTTGACGCCGCCGCGCCGCCTGCCAGCGCCGCACGCACCTCGGCTCGGGTGAACCAGGCCGCCTCGGTGATCTCGCCGTCACTGAACGTGAAGGCAAGGCCAGGGTCACCGACAGCATGGAAGCCGACCATCAGCGAACGCGGAAACGGCCACGGCTGACTGCCCAGGTAATGCACGTCGCGCACGGTCAGCCCGACCTCCTCGTGCACTTCCCGGACCACGCAGGCCTCGAACGATTCACCGGCTTCGACGAACCCGGCCAGCAGCGAGAACATCCGCTCCGGCCACCCGGCCTGGCGCGCCAGCACCACCCGGTCGGCGTCGTCGTGGACCAGACAGATCACCGCCGGGTCGATCCGGGGGAACTCCTCACGGCCGGTGAGCGGGTCGATCCGCGCCCAGCCGCCCCGCGTCAGCTTGGTCGGTGCACCGTCGATGGCCGAAAATCGTGCGCTCTCATGCCAATTCAGCAGGGCGATCGCCGACGACACCAGCTGCGCGCTGACGTCGTCGAAGATCTCGCCGGTCGCGCGCAGGCTCAGCACCGAGACGTCCTGACCGGGCGGGGCCTCCAGAACGGACCGGGCCGCCCAGACGTGCCGGCCGCCCCCGATCCGGCCCAGGAACACCGCCTCGCGCGGGGGCGTGTCGGCCAGCGCGCTCGCGTCGGTGAGCACCACCCGCCCCTCGGCGACCAGCACCTGGTTGCGGGAGTCCACCCGCAGCAGGGCCGCCTGCGGCCACCCCGCGACCGCGGCCTCGACGTCTGTGCGCAGGTGGTCGGACCGGTCGGCGCCGACGCGCGACAGCAGCGGCACCTGCCTCAGCCGGAAGTCCACCCCGAACCGCTAGTTCGCCACGCTGTGCACGTAGAGCAGCTTGTCATTGGCCTCGATCGCATCGACCTCCGGCGCGTCCACCCGTAGCAGCTTCCCGTCCCGGACCACCCCGAGCACGATGTCGCTCAGGTGCCGTGCCGATCCGCCGACCTCGCTCTGCTCCACCTCCCGCTCGGCGATCGCGAACCCGGCGTCGGGAGTGAGCAGGTCCTCGATGATCTCCACCACGCTGGGTGTGGTGGTGGCGATCCCGAGCAGTCGGCCGGCGGTCTCCGATGACACCACCACAGAGTTCGCGCCCGACTGCCGCAGCAGGTGCTGGTTTTCGGCTTCCCGGATGGCTGCAACGATGGTGGCGTTGGGCGCGATCTCACGAGCGGTCAGGGTGACCAACGCCGCGGTGGCATCGGTGTTGGTAGCCACCACGATCGCCGACGCGTGCTGGGCGCTGGCCTGCCGCAACACGTCGGACTTGGCGGCGTCCCCGCGCACGGTCACCAGCCCGGCGGTCTCCGCGTGGTCGAGCATGGTCTGGTCGAGGTCGACCACGACGATCTGGCTCGGGGTCGTGTTGGCACCGAGCATCGCGGTGATCGCCGATTTTCCCTTGGTGCCGTAGCCGACGACGATGGTGTGGTTGCGCACCTTGTTCCTCCAACGCTGAATCCGGAATGCCTGTCGGGAAGTTTCGGTGGCCACCTCGAGAGTCGTTCCGACCAACAGGATCAGAAACGCGATCCGCAGCGGGGTGATAACCAGCACGTTGATCAACCGTGCGAATTCGGTGACGGGGGTGATGTCGCCGTACCCGGTGGTCGACAGGGTCACCGCCGAGTAGTAGAGGCAGTCCAGCAGGGTCAGCCGGTCGCCCTGGACGTCCTGGTAGCCGTCACGGTCGATGTAGACGAAGAAAGTCGCCGTCAGCAGAGCCGCCAACGCGATGCCGACCCGCCGGGAGACCATGCGCCCGGGGCTGGCTTTCTCCTGCGGGATGCGCAGCACCCCGAGTGCGTAACTGGGCTCGACGGGCAGCGCTACGCCGAGTCTGCGCAGCCACCGCCGGCTACCTTTGGCCACAGAACTCTGTCATCGGCTTCACCCGGCGCACATGCACACTGTAACTATGACACCGCCAGCTCCCGAACTTCCACACCTCACCGATCAAGCCCCCGCCTACCGGCTCGCCGCGCTACTACTCGGCGTGGGCTCCCTGCACTTCCTGACGCCCAAGCCGTTCGACGCGATCATCCCCACCGAGCTGCCCGGCAGCCGACGCTTCTACACCTATGCGTCGGGGGCGGCGGAGATCGCCATCGGCGTCTCGCTGCTGGTGCCGCGGACACGCCGGCAAGGCGCGTTGGCCGCGGTCGCACTGCTCATCGGTGTCTTCCCGGGAAACGTCAACATGGTGCGGCTGTGGTGGGACAAGCCGTGGCCGATACGGGCCGCCGCGATCGCCCGACTGCCGCTGCAGATCCCGATGATCACCGAGGCGCTCAAGGTGCGGCACAACGCGTAAGCGCAGCCAGTTCGTCGAGGCCCGGCAATGTCTCGGGCACAACGGTGGTTCCGCTGCGCACGTAGTGGAAAGCGGCACGCACCGAGGATTCCGGGCAGCCGGTCAGCGCCGCCCACGCCAGCCGGTAGACGCCGAGTTGGACGGCGGCCTGCCGGCGTGCCTCGCGGCCGGACGGCGCGACGCCGGTCTTCCAGTCCACCACGGTGACAGCACCGTCCCGGTCGGCGAATACCGCGTCGATGCGGCCCCGCACGACGGTCTCGCCGACCGCCATCTCGAACGGGACCTCGACCGCCACGGGGGTGCGGTCCGCCCACGGCGACGCCAGGAACGCCGCCTGCAGATCGGCCAGCCGCTCGGCATCGGCCCGGGCGGTGTCAGTGTCGGCAGCACCGGGAAGATCGGCCAGGTCGAACAGTCTTTCGGAGCCGTAAAGCCGCTGCACCCATTCGTGAAAGGCGTTGCCGAGCAGGGCATTTGGATCAGGCTGGGCGGGCAGTCGCCGGCTCAGCCGCTGTGCCGCACCGGCGGGATCGCGACTGAGTTCCACCAGATTGCTCACCGAAACCTGGTTGGGTAGCCGGCGGGGTGACTCTTCGGCGGCCCGTTCCCGCTCAGCCAGCAGCGCATCGACGTCGGCCGCGTCCGGGGCATCTGCTGACCGCCCGCTGTAGTCACCGGCCATCGCCGCTGCCACCAGCGCCGCACCCCGCTCGACGTCGCGGCGCCGGCCGCCCAACGGGTCAGTCGGCCACGTCGCCTGGATTTGATTGTCGCGCAGTGGGTTCCGCTGTCCATCTTCCGGTGCCACCGCCCAGTGTTCGACCACGCCGCAGTCGGGGTGCTCACCCCCTTCGATCACGTCTTTGATCTCCGTGAGGAACTCCGACGGGCCGCGCGGCTTTCCCTCGGTGGCACCCCAGTGGTGCCCGGATACCAGCAGCGTGTGCTCAGCTCGGGTGATCGCGACGTAGAGCAGCCGGCGTTCTTCGTCGACACGCCGCTGGTCCAGCCGACGTTGATGTTCGGCGATTTTGTCGGACAGCTGTTTTCGGTCGGTGACATCCGAGGTGTCGAGGACCGGGACCCCGTGTGCGCCCAGCGCTGCGCGGTCACCGCGCAGTAGCGGCGGCAGCTCGGCGGCGTCGGTGAGCCAGCTGCGTCGGGACGCAGTGGACGGGAATACCCGGGCCACCAGGTGCGGTACCGCCACCACCTGCCATTCCAGGCCCTTCGCCGAGTGCACGGTGAGTACTTGGATCCGGCCGGCCGCCGCTGCGGGGGCAGGCGAGGCCAACCCGTTCTCCACCACCGCGGCTGCATCCAGGTAGGCCAGCAGACCCGACACCGTGGCGGTCGCCGGATCAGCGGTGGTGCCGCCGAGTTCGGCGTAACCGGCGACGACGTCGGCGAACGCGTCGAGCTGTTCGGTGCCCGCCCAGTCGGTGCCCTCGGGCTGCCGCGCCGCCGCGGCAGCCGCCGCGGCGCGCACCTCAACGTCCAGACCGAGCACGCGGCGCACATCGGCGACCAGGTCGGACAGCGGGTGGTAGAGCTGGCCGCGCAGCGCGGACAGTTCGTCGGACAGCGCCGTGATGCGCTGATATCCGGCGGCCGAATACCTGCTCTGTGGTCCGGGGTCGGCCAGCGCGTCGGCCAGGCAGGCGGTGTCGGCATCCGGGCCGGCGCCGGCTGCGACCTCGGCCGGCGACAACGGCCCGTCCGGGCGCTCGGAGCCGAACAGTTGCAGAGCGCGGCGCCACAGGGCAACCAGGTCGGCACCGCCCAGCCGCCATCGCGGGCCGGTCAGCACCCGGATCGCAGCCGCGCCGGCGGTGGGTTCGGCAACCAGCCGCAACATCGCCACCAGATCGGCAACCTCCGGGACCGACAGCAGACCCGCGAGTCCGACCACCTCCACCGGGACGCCGCGGGCCCGGATCGCTTCGGCGATCGGCACGGCGTCCGCGTTGCGGCGCACCAGAACCGCGGCGGTGGGCGGGTCGGTCCCGGCGGCCCGAGCCTGCCGATAGCACCCTTCGAGGTGGGCGACGACCCACTCGCGTTCGGCGGCCACGTCGGGCAGCAGCGCCGCGCGCACGATGCCGGGCGGCGCCTCCGGGCGGGGCTGCAGCGTGTGGACCTCGACCGATCGCCGTCGAGCCTCCGCGGAGACCGTGTTGGCGACCTGCAGCACCTCCGGGGGGTTGCGCCAACTGGTGCGCAGCTCCAGTGTCGGCGCCGGGCTGCCGTCGGAGAGCGGGAAGTCGGTGGCGAACCGGGGCAGGTTGGTCGCCGACGCCCCGCGCCACCCGTAGATCGACTGGATCGGGTCGCCGACCGCGGTCAACGCCAGCTCGTCATCGGCGCCGCCGCCGAACAACGCCGACAACGCGATGCGCTGCGCGTGGCCGGTGTCCTGGTACTCGTCGAGCAGCACCACGCGGTAGGTGCTGCGCAACTGTTCGCCGACCGTGCCGAACTCCGACGCCAGCCGGGCGGCGGTTGCCATCTGGGCGCCAAAGTCCATCACCCGCTCCACTCGCATCCGCCGGTGCAGGGCGTCGATCAGTGGCACCAACTCGGCACGTTCGGTCTGGGTGCCGAGCAACCGAAGCAGCGACTGGTTGGGCCCGGCGGTGCGTTGATTGCGGCCCGCCGGCAGGGTCTGGATCAGTCGTTCCAGTTCCAGGTGGGTGTCTCGCAGTGCGTCGGTGTCCACCAGGTGTTCGGCGAGCTGGGCGTTGAGCCGCAGCATCATCGAGGTGACCGCGGCCGGGTCCCGGTCGGTGTCGAGGTTTCCCGGGTAGGCATTGACCACATCGAACGCCAGCTGAAACAGACCGGTCTCGGTGAGCAGCCGGGTGTCAGGTTCAATCCCCAGCAGCAGCCCGTACTCACGCAGCAGCGCGCCGGCGAAGGCGTGGTAGGTGCTGACCATCGGAGTTCCGGCGGCCTCGCCGGATCGCTCACCGTCCGTCGCCAGTCCGGTCCCGGCCAGCCGCGCCAACCGGGACCGGACCCGGCGCAGCAGCTGACCGGCGGCCTTGCGGGTGAACGTCAGCCCCAGCACCTGCCCGGGCGCGGCGTAGCCGTTGGCGACCAGCCACACCACCCGCGCCGCCATCGTCTCGGTCTTGCCCGCGCCGGCACCGGCGATCACCACCAGTGGGCCCGGCGGTGCCGCGATGACCGCAGCCTGCTCGGCGGTGGGCTGGTGGAGTCCGAGTTCGGCGGCCAGCTCCGCCGGGCTGTATCGCACCGCCGGTGTGGTCCTGGTTCGCGTCACCGCTCGGTCCCTTCGGCGTGGGCCGGGCAGAACGGGCGGATCAAGCAGTGCCGGCAACCGTCATTGACCCGGGCGGGGAACACCGGGCCCGCGGTCGCGGCGGCGGCTCGCGCGATCTCTTCGCGCCAGACGTCCCCGGTGGCCGGTGTCATCGGGTCCTGGTGGCGTTCGGTGGGCCCGGTCGCGGCGGGCTTGCCCAGGTATACCAGCAGGCCACCGCCGGGCTCGTCACCCTGGACACCCTGCACCTCGTCGCCGACCAGGCCCGCTTCGACTGCCAGCTGGTAGGTGGCCAGCTGGGCGTGCCGCTGCGCGTCGTCCTTACTGACCGGGGTTTTTCCGGTCTTGACATCGACGACCATCAGCCGTCCGGCGGCGTCGCGTTCCAGCCGATCGATGCGGCCCCGCACCCGAACCCCGTCGACGGCACCGTCGAAGGCGACTTCGACGCCGACCTCGGTGAGCTGATCGCGGGTCTGGTCCCGCCACTGGCTGAACGCCTCCAGCATGGCGCGGTGCCGCTCCAGTTCGTTGGCCGAGTACCACTGCGAGGCGAACGGCAGCTGAGACCACACCCGGTCCAGCTCGGCCAGCAGTTCGGTCTGGCTTTTTCCGGGTTGCGCGATCAGCGCATGCAGCACCGACCCGACGGTGGAGCGCAGATCACGGCCGTCACTTCCGCCGTGCCGTTCCATCAGCCAGCGCAGCGGGCAGGCAGTTAAGGTCTCCAGCGACGACGGGGACAGCGTGACCGGCTGCCCGTCGGCTTGCCGCCACAGCGGAGCGTCGGTGCTCACCGGTGTCATGCCGTGCCAGTCCGCCGGGTCGGCACCGCGCACCCCGGCCCGGGCCAGCCGGGCCAATTGTGCGGCGGCACCCGTGCGGTCAGCGTCCTCGACAGCGCCGTCCGGCGCGCAGACCACCCCGCGCAGCCGGCCCACCACCGCCGTTGTCGACAGCACCGGCGGCGCGGCCACCGGCGGCGTCACGGCCGGATCACCGTGGCCGGTGTCCCACTGCAGCAGTTCGGTGAAGAACCCGGACGGGACCTGAGCACCGTCGCCGCCGGTGTCTCCGTCGTCGTCGACGCTGTCGATGGCCGTCACGAGCAGCCGACGGCGCGCCCGGCCCATCGCCGCCACCAGCAGCCGGCGCTCCTCGGCCAGTACCGGTGCCCGCACCGAGGCCGCCGCCCCGATCCCGTCCAGGGTGTCGATCAGCCGCTGGGTGTGCAACACCCCGCCGCGCGGAACGGTGTTGGGCCACAATCCTTCCTGCAGGCCGGCGATGACCACCAGGTCCCATTCCCGGCCGAGTGCCGCGTGGGCGCTGAGGATGCTGACCGCCTCGGTGTCCAGCGCCGATTCGGAGCGGGGTGCCGGAAGCTGCATTGCGTGAACGTGCTCGATGAGACCACTCAACGACCCCCCGGGGGTGCGCGACACATACTGTTCGGCGATGTCGAACAACGCGGTCACCGCATCGAGGTCGCGGCCCGCCCTGGCACCGGCAGGGCCGCCCCGCTCGGACGCCGACAGCCAACGTCGCTGCAGGCCGGAGCGGTTCCAAGCCTGCCACAGCGTGCGGTGCGGATCTCCCCCGCAAGCGGGTGGTGCCCCCAGCCCCTCGGCGTCCGAGCGGGCCGCCGCCGCCAACACCGCACGCACCCTGCGCAACGCCCGGGCATGACCGGCCGGCAGCCGGTCCGCTTCATCGTTGAGCACCGCCGCCAGCTGATCACCGGGGCCGTTTCCGGTGCGGGGCAGCACTCGCCGCAGTTGACGCAGCGAGATCGGATCGACGCGCCCGATCGGACCGGTCAGCAACATCAGCGCACGCTGACCGTCCAGGCCGTCCGCGGTGGCAGCCAGCACCGTCAGCAGCGCGGCCACCGCC
>JBDTKT010000052.1:0-8428 GCA_039935195.1 Mycobacterium sp. | reverse complement strand
GGCCGGTGAGTCGTATGCCACATCGACTAGGAATCAAGGTAGGGAATCACGTTCGAAGGAGAACCGTCATGGCCGAAGCCGTCATCGTCGAAGCGGTGCGCGCACCGATCGGGAAGCGCAACGGCGGGTTGTCCGGGATACACCCGGCTGAGTTATCCGCGCAGGTGCTCAACGGACTCATCGGGCGGGCGGGCGTGGACCCCGAACTGGTCGACGACGTGATCTGGGGTTGTGTCATGCAGGCCGGCGAGCAGGCGCTGGACATCGCCCGCACCGCTGTGCTGGCCGCGGGTTGGCCCGAGACGGTGCCCGGGGTGACCGTGGACCGGCAATGCGGGTCCAGTCAGCAGTCGGTGCACTTCGCCGCTGCCGGGGTGATCGCCGGGCACTACGACGTGGTGGTCGCCGGGGGAGTGGAGTCGATGTCGCGGGTCCCGATGGGTTCCTCGCTGGCCAACGGTGGGCGCCCGTTGCCGGACGCGTTCAAGAAGCGTTACGGCCAAACCCCCAATCAGGGGATCGGCGCTGAGATGATCGCCGAGCAGTGGGGCTTGAGCCGCACCGCGCTCGACGAGTTCGCCCTGACCTCCCACGAGAAAGCCGCCGCTGCCCAGGATTCCGGTGCGTTCGATGACGAGATCGTCGCCATCCGAGACGCCGACGGCAACGTGGTGTCCACAGACGAAGGTATCCGCCGCGGCACCACGATTGAGAAGATGGCGCAGCTCAAGCCGGCCTTCAAAGAAGACGGCGTGATCCACGCCGGTAACTCGTCACAAATCTCCGACGGCGCGGCGGCGCTGCTGTTCATGTCAGCGGACAAGGCGAAATCGTTGGGTCTGCAACCGATCGCCAAGGTGCACACCGCGACGCTGGCCGGCGCTAACCCGATCATCATGTTGTCCGCGCCGATCCCGGCGACGCAAAAGGCACTGAAGCGCTCCGGCCTGAGCATCGACGATATCGGCGTGTACGAGGTCAACGAGGCGTTTGCGCCGGTACCGATGGCCTGGCTTGCCGACATCGGCGCCGACGAGGTGAAACTCAACCCCAACGGTGGGGCGATCGCACTGGGTCACCCGCTGGGTGCGTCCGGGGCCCGACTGATGACCTCGATGCTCTATCACATGCGGGCCAACGGGATTCAGTACGGATTGCAGACCATGTGCGAGGGCGGCGGTCAATCCAACGCCACCATCCTGGAGCTGCTATGACCGGCCCCGCCGCGCTGGTGCAGCGCCGCGGCAACGTACTGGTCATCACGATCAACCGGCCGGACGCCCGCAATGCGATCAACGCTGCGGTCAGCATCGCCGTCGGCGACGCGCTGCAGCAGGCGCAGGACGACGACGCGGTGCGTGCCGTGGTGATCACCGGTGCCGGTGACAAATCATTTTGTGCCGGAGCTGATCTCAAGGCGATTGCCAGCCGGGAGAACATCTACCACCCCGATCATGCGGAGTGGGGTTTCGCCGGTTACGTCCGCCATTTCATCGACAAGCCGACGATCGCAGCGGTCAACGGCACCGCGTTCGGCGGTGGTACCGAGATCGCGCTCGCCAGCGACCTGGTGGTCGCCGAGCAACGGGCGCAGTTCGGGCTGCCCGAGGTCAAGCGCGGGTTGATCGCCGGGGCCGGCGGGGTGTTCCGCATCATCGAGCAACTGCCCCGCAAGATCGCGCTGGAGTTGCTGTACACCGGTGATCCGCTCGCAGCCGTCGACGCCGCCCGCTGGGGGCTGGTCAACCGGGTCGTCGACGACGGCCGGGCACTTGACGCGGCGCTGGAGTTGGCCGAACAGATCACCGGCAATGCACCGCTGTCGGTGCGGGCCAGCAAGCGGATCGCCTACGGCGCCGACGACGGTGCCATCCCCGGCGAGGAGTCGGGCTGGGCGCGCACCGCGCGTGAATTCGGCACGTTGCTCAGGTCCGAAGACGCCAGGGAGGGGCCGCGGGCCTTCGCTGAGAAGCGCGCGCCGGTGTGGAAGGCGCGCTAGTGCCGCTGCCTCTACGATTGCGCCCATGTCCCAGCCGCTGATCGTCACTATTGAAGGTCGTACGCCGCGGCTGCACCCGGATTCCTGGGTCGCGCCCAACGCCAGCATCATCGGCCAGGTCAGCCTGGCCGCCCACGCCAGCGTTTGGTATTCGGCCACGCTGCGCGCCGAGATGGAACCGATCGAAATCGGCGTTGACACCAACATCCAAGATGGCGTCACCATTCACGTCGACAAGGAATTCCCGTGCCGGGTCGGTGCCCGGGTCAGCGTCGGGCACAACGCCGTGCTGCACGGCTGCACGATCGAGGACGATTCCCTGATCGGGATGGGCGCGATCGTCCTCAACGGAGCCGTCATCGGCGCCGGCTCACTGGTGGCGGCCGGTGCCGTGATCCCGCAGGGCATGGTGGTGCCGCCCCGGTCGCTGGTGTCCGGGGTGCCGGGCCGCGTTCGGCGCGACCTCAGCGAGGCGGAGATCAACAACAACCGCCACAACGCCGCTGCCTATCGGCGCTTGAGCGATGTGCACCGGACAGCACCGTCGCAGGAGACCGGCTAACGCATTTGCGCCACCGTCTGCCCTTCGGCGACTACGTTCTAGAGAGTTCTAGAGACATCTACAGGTGTAGTCATCCCGATACTGAGGGGAAACCCCGTATGACCCAGTCGAACCCGCCCCGTCCCGGCCTGCTGCGCGAGTTCATCAAGATCATCACCAAAATCTCCGGGCCGTACCACGAGTCGCGCAGCGTGGTGATGCGCCGACGGATCGTGGTCGCGGTGGTGCTGGTGGCAGGGGCGGCGCTGCTGGGCTTCATGCACACCAAGCAGGCCGGCGAGTCGGCGTTCTACGAGCTGGCACTGGGACTGGCCCTGCTGTGGGGGGTGGGGGCGTTGCTGGCCGGGCCGCTGCATCTGGGTTCTGTGCGCTTCCGCGGGCGCAACGAGCGGCCGGTGTTCACCGGCACCGGGGTCGGGCTGGTGCTCGGTGGTGTCTTCGTGCTGGGCGGGTTGGTGGTCCAGAAGATCCCGGTGCTGTCCGCGCAGGTGGTGGAGACCCTGGGTTTCGCGACCCAGGCGTCGTGGCGGCTGGTGGTGCTGATCGCCCTGATCAATGCGATCACCGAGGAGATGTTCTTCCGCGGCGCGGTGTTCTCCTCGTTCGGTCGTCACTACCCGCTGGTGGCGTCGACGGTGCTCTACGTCGCGGCGATGATGGCCGCCGGCAACCTGATGCTGGGCTTCGCCGCGCTGATCCTCGGCACCGTCTGCGCCGTCGAGCGCCGCGCCACCGGGGGTGTGCTCGCGCCGGTGCTGACCCACCTGGTGTGGGGGCTGACCATGGTGCTGGCGCTGCCCCCGGTGTTCGGGATGTAGTCGCGCGGGCTCAGCGATCGGTGAAGTGCGCTGTGCGGCGCTGCTGAAATGCGCGGGTGCCCTCCCGGAAGTCGTGGGATGACAGCAGGACCGACTGTCCGACGCATTCGCGGTCCAGTGCGGCGTCCAGTTCGGTCAGCGTCGCGGCGTTGACGGCGTGCTTGGTCTTAGCCAGCGCCATGGCCGGGCCGGCCAGCAACGCGGCCAGCACCTTGTCCACCTCGGTGTCGAACCCGTCGGCCGGATAGACCGCGCTGACGAGCCCCCACGCCAGCGCATCGGCGGCGGAGAGTCGTTCGGCCAGCAATGCCAGCCGCATCGCGCGAATCCGGCCGATCGCCGCGGCGACCAGAGCGGACGCGCCACCGTCGGGCATCAACCCGATCTTGGTGAATGCCAGTAGGAAGAAAGCCTTCTCGGAAGCCAGCACCAGGTCGCAGGCCAAGGCCAACGACACCCCGACGCCGGCGGCCGGACCCTGCACCACGGCGACTACCGGACGGGGGAGTGCCGTGATGGCCCGGATCGCCCGGTTGGCCTCGACGATGATCTCGGTCGGTACGCCGTCGGTGGCGTCGTCGGAGCTGATACCGGCACCGGAACTGAACCCCCGGCCGGTACCGCCGAGGCGAACGACCCGCACCCGCGGGTCCCGGGCGGCGCACTCGACGGCGTCGGCGATCCCGGCCAGCACGCCGGTGGTGACCGAGTTGAGGCTCTCGGGCCGGTCGATCGTCACCGAGAGCACCCCGCCGGAAAGCGTCACGGCCAGCCCCGCCACCGTCGGCAGTGCCTCGATCGGGGAATCCATAGCGGTCATGCTCATCACCCTAGACAGGCCCGGACGCAGGCCCGGCAGGACCGGTGAGCAAGGCAACTGTCAGGATGCAAACCACGGTTGTCAGGGTGCGACACAGGAGGTCGGAGATGGCGGGACCACTACGGGGTTTACGGGTGATCGAGTTGGCCGGGATCGGGCCGGGTCCACACGCGGCGATGATCCTCGGCGACCTGGGCGCCGAGGTGGTGCGGGTGGAACGGCCCCCGAAATTCGGCGGGGGCCCCGCCAAGGACACCATGATGCGCAACCGGCGGTCGGTGACCGCCGACCTCAAGTCGGCCGAGGGCCGTGATCTGGTGCTCAAGCTGGTTGCCAAAGCCGACGTGCTGATCGAGGGTTTCCGGCCCGGCGTCACCGAGCGCCTCGGCCTGGGGCCCCAGGACTGCGCAGCAGTCAACGACCGGCTGATCTACGGCCGGATGACCGGCTGGGGGCAGACCGGGCCGCGCAGTCTGCAGGCGGGCCACGACATCAACTACATCTCGCTCAACGGGTTGCTGCATTCGATCGGGCGCAAGGGGGAACGCCCGGTTCCGCCACTCAACCTGACCGGCGACTTCGGCGGCGGATCACTGTTCCTGCTGGTCGGCATCCTGGCGGCACTGTGGGAGCGGCAGGCCTCCGGCAAGGGCCAGGTGATCGATGCGGCCATGGTCGACGGGTCGAGCATGCTCGCGGCGATGATGTGGAGCTTCCGCGCCCAGGGCTTGTGGCACGACGAGCGGGGCACGAACATGCTCGACACCGGAGCGCCCTACTACGACACCTACGAGTGCGCCGACGGGCGTTACGTCGCGGTGGGCTCCATCGAGCCGCAGTTCTATGCCGAACTGCTGGCCAAGCTGGAGTTGGATCCGGCCGAACTGCCCGCGCAGAACGACGTCAGCCGCTGGCCTGAGTTGCGGGCCCGGCTGACCGCGGCGTTCGGTGCCCAGGATCGCGACCACTGGGCGCAGGTGTTCGCCGGCTCCGACGCCTGTGTGACGCCGGTGCTGGCATTCGGTGAGGTGCAAGCGGATTCGCACATCACCGAGCGGGACACCTTCTACGACGTGGACGGTCACCTGCAGCCGTCGCCGGCGCCGCGGTTCTCCCGCAGCACCCCCGCCACGCCCACTCCGCCGGCGGTACCGGGCGCCGACAACGAAACCATCCTGACCGACTGGATATAGTCCCAACCAACCATTCGGGCGGTCGAGAAGAGGAAGCTTCGCAGTGCAGATCAAAGATGCAGTAGCGGTGGTCACCGGCGGTGCCTCCGGACTCGGGTTGGCCACCACCAAGCGACTCCTCGACGCGGGCGCGCAGGTGGTGGTGATCGACCTGAGGGGCGCAGACGTCGTCAAGGAACTCGGTGACCGGGCCCGGTTCGCGGAGGCCAACGTCACCGATCCCGAAGCGGTGACCGCGGCCCTGGACGTTGCCGAATCGCTGGGGCCGCTGCGCATCAACGTCAACTGCGCCGGCATCGGCAACGCGATCAAGACCGTCGGCAAAAACGGCGCGTTTCCACTGGAGGAGTTCACCAGGGTCCTCAACGTGAATCTGGTCGGCACCTTCAACGTGCTGCGGTTGGCCGCTGAGCGGATCGCCAAGACCGACCCGATCGGGCCGGCCGACACCCAGGAACGCGGCGTCATCATCAATACCGCCTCGGTTGCGGCGTTCGATGGCCAGATCGGCCAGGCCGCCTACTCGGCGTCCAAGGGCGGCGTGGTCGCCATGACCCTGCCGATCGCACGCGACCTGTCCCGCGAGCTGATCCGGGTGGTCACGATCGCGCCCGGCCTGTTCAAGACCCCGTTGTTGGGCTCGCTGCCCGAGGAGGCGCAGCGCTCGCTGGGCGCGCAGGTCCCGCACCCGGCACGACTCGGCGACCCCGACGAGTACGGCGCGCTGGCCGAGCACATCATCGTCAACCCGATGCTCAACGGCGAGGTGATCCGCCTCGACGGTGCGATCCGGATGGCGCCTCGATGAGCCCGACCACCAAGTTCACCGAGGCTTTCGGGATCGAGCACCCGATCGTCCAGGGCGGCATGCAGTGGGTGGGCCGCGCGGAACTGGTCGCGGCCGTGGCCAACGCGGGCGCACTGGGTTTTATTACCGCGTTGACCCAGCCCACCCCGGCCGACCTGGCACGCGAGATCGCCAAGACTCGCGAACTCACCGACAAGCCGTTCGGGGTCAACCTGACGATCCTGCCGTCGATCACCCCACCGCCCTATGACGAGTACCGGCAGGTGATCGTCGACGCCGGTATCAAGATCGTCGAGACCGCAGGCTCCAATCCGGCCCCGCACCTGCCGATGTTTCACGACAACGGCATCAAGGTGCTGCACAAATGCACCTCGGTGCGCCACGCGGTCAAGGCGCAGGGCCTGGGCGTGGACGGCATCAGCATCGATGGGTTCGAATGTGCCGGCCATCCCGGTGAGGACGACATTCCCGGGCTGGTGCTGATCCCGGCGGCGGCGGCCAAGATCGACATCCCGATGGTCGCTTCCGGCGGGTTCGCCGACGCCCGCGGCCTGGTCGCGGCGCTGGCACTGGGCGCCGACGGCATCAATATGGGCTCGCGGTTCATGTGCACCGTCGAGTCGTGCATCCACCAGAACGTCAAGGAGGCGATCGTCGCCGGCGATGAGCGCGGCACCGAGTTGATCTTCCGGCCTTTGCGCAACACCGCCCGGGTGGCCAGCAACACCATTTCGCGCGAGGTCGTCGAAGTCCTGGACCGCGGTGGGCAGTTCCCCGATGTTCAGGAGTTGGTGGCCGGGGTAAGGGGCCGCCGCGTGTTCGACGACGGCGACATGGAGGCCGGAATCTGGTCGATCGGTACCGCGATGGGGCTGATCAACGACATTCCCACGGTCGGGGCATTGGTGGCGCGGATTGTGGACGAGGCCGATGAGTTGATCACCGGACGGTTGCGCCGCATGGTCGAGCCCGCCTAAGACGAGCGGTGAAGAGCAATGAAGAGCGATAAAGAGAACGTGGCCTAGTCCGTCGCAAAAAACACGCAAAATGCACGCGAATGCGGGTATCTGGGCGAGCTAAATTATGCTCGCGTACCCGCGCCAGACAGAAACGCGACGCGTGGGCGCCGCGCTTCGATCAGCTTGCTAGCGGGTGCCAGTTCTCAAACTGCTCCGAGGTGTCTCCCTCAACCAGGACATCGCCGTGGTACAGGGCTTCGAAGTCAACTTTGATGACGTCAGCACTTGAGTCGTCGATCCACATGCCTCTGAGCGTATGGGTAACGATTAAGGAATCATTGAGTCACGTTTCGGGAAATGGTGGCAATCCTACCGATCGGTAGCTTTGGCCGGGCCCGAGGACTGATCCGGGCCCGGTAGCCGCCCCGGCAGTGCGAGGCCAGGTCACGACTATCGTGGAGATCGGCACGTCAACCGTCGGAGGATCGCAAACCATGTCATCACCGGTAAACCTGGACAACCCGTTGTTCGCCCGGATCTGGAAGTTTATGTCGAGCCACGAGACCGAATGGCTGCAGGACCGCCGCCGGGAGAACCTCGAGGGGCTGTCGGGGCGGGTGCTGGAGGTCGGGGCCGGGGTCGGCAGTAATTTCCCGTTCTATCCCGACACCGTGACCGAGGTGGTGGCGTTGGAGCCGGAGTCGCAGTTGCGTGAGTCCGCCCGCGCAGCCGCGGCCGGAGCCCCGGTCCCGGTCAGTGTGCGGGCCAGCACCGTAGAGACGCTCCCTGCCGGCGAGTCCTTCGATGCCGTGGTGTGCTCGCTGGTGCTGTGTTCGGTCGACCGACCCCAGGACGTGCTGCGTCAATTGCATTCACTGCTGCGGCCGGGTGGTGAACTGCGCTACTTCGAGCACGTCGCCAGCAGCGGAGCCCGCGGTGGGCTGCAGCGACTGGCCGATGCGACGTTTTGGCCGCGACTGTTCGGCAACTGCCACACCCACCGGGAGACCGAGGGGATGATTACCGCCGCCGGTTTCCAGCCGGAAATCTCCCGGCGTGGCCACCAGTTCCCGGCGTGGGCGCCGGTGCCGGTGTCAGAGTTCGCCCTGGGGCGCGCCAGCCGGGGAGCCTGACGGTCTTCAGGCGTTACCCGAGCAGCGCGGGCAGTCGCTGTAGCAGTCCCGGCAACGCCCGGGACGCGGTGTCGCGAACGGTCACCGTCGCGCTGTCGGATAGTGGGGTCGGCTCCGGGTTGATCTCGACGACGGT
>JBDTKT010000051.1:0-4534 GCA_039935195.1 Mycobacterium sp. | reverse complement strand
AGACATCCATGGCCTAGCTGCGAAGGGCACTGAAACGATGGTATCGGTTGCTGTGTTGTCAGGGAAGTCGAAACGCCGACGTGGAATGCCTTCCCGGGTACGGATCGGCGCGGCCGATCCGCCGTTGACGCCATCGGCGGGTATTTGCGTCGTGGCCGAGGCGGACCGGGTGTTGGGTATCGGCTCCGCCTTGGACGGTGCGATCGGGCCGATCAAGAAACGCCGCCGGGGTGTTGGCGCGGGCGGGGTGCTGTTGTCGATTGCCTCTGTGCAGTTGACCGGACAAGACTTTTTGGTCGGCATGGATCGGCGCCGCGCCGACACTGCGGGGCAACTACTGGAGCCGGTAGCCACACCGGCGTCGACGACGACGGCACAGGTCGCGAAGCGTTTCACACCAACACATTTCGCCGGTATCGAGGCCGGCATCGCAGTGGTCAACACTCGGATGCTGGCCCTTGTAAGCCCGGCGCGACGTCAGCAGTTGCTGACGGCGGCCACGATCGATGGGGACACCACCGACGTGGAGGTTTACGGCAGCAAGAAGCAAGGCGCCGTCTACAACTACCAGGGCCAACGCGCCTACCGCTGCCACATCGGGTTTTGGGCCGAGGCCGGCGTGAGTGTCGCGGCGGACTTGATGGCCGCCAATGAAGACCCCCGGCCGGTCGCGTCCGCCCTACTGGATCGGGCGGTGGCCGGGCTGCCGCCCGGGGTTGGCAAGGTCCGATGCCGTTGGGACGCCGGGTATTTCGCCGCCGACCTGGCCAGCCACTGCATCGCCAAGGGCATCGAGTTCGCGATCGGCGTCAAACGCAACACCGCGGTCGTGCGAGCGGCCCGGGCCGCGGTCGGCGCCCGATGGTCTCCTGCCGAGGATATGGACCACACCGAGGTGGCGGTCATCGACTACCTGCCCGGTACATGGCCAGCCGGCGCGGGCATCACCTGCATCGTGCGGCGCACCCGCATCCCGGTCGGTCTGGTTCCCGCCGACCGGCGGGCTCGGAAAAGACGCACCATCGACAAGACTCAACTGACGTTGGCGCTCGACGGGAAGATCGATCACGTCTACGGATTCTCGTTCATCTTGACCAACCTGGACTGCACCACCCCGGCGGCGCTCGTCGAGGTGGAACACTGGTATCGGCATCGCACCGACATTGAGGCATTGAACCGGGATGCGAAACACGGTGGCGCGCTTCGACATTTACCGTCCGGTAACCGCACCGTGAACACGGTATGGATGTGGGCCGCCTTGATCGCCTGCGCAATCTCTAACTGGATTCAGGAGATCACCGGCATCGACGATGGGCGCGGCCGGGCGCGCCGCGGCGTCGAGCACATGCGCCGGGAATTGATCAACATCCCGGCCCGACTCACCCGTCCAGCCCGAACGATCACTCTACGGCCACCACCCGGCGGGCACACCGCTCTGCTATCCCTGGTGCTCGGCACACTGCAGGTACTGCCCGCCGCCCGCACCGGGTAACGACCGACTCAGCCACCCGCCACCGACCGGAACCCGGAACCTCGCCCACCTGACGCGAAAGCCGGGCGCTCGACATACACTCCACACCGAAACTACGACCGCAACCAGTCAAAACAGACAAGTCATCACAACCGCGCAGCCACAACGAGCCCTAACCACGGATCCGGGTCAGAGCGTCATTTCATAGTTACGCCTCACTCGACGTGCCGCGCAATCGAGCCTTGCAGCAGCGCGTTCGCGAAAGGCGCCCCGAAGGTACGGTGGGTTCCATGCGGGGACCGAGTCTCGTGGCGGTCATAATTGCGGTGCTTTGTGCTGGTTGCACCGCGCCGGCGACAGCCCCGGGATTGTCGAGCGGTTTGACGACGGCCGCGTCGTCAGGGAAGTCGCCGGCCGGACCTCCGCAGTCGCTGACTCCGTGGCCGACGTATCACGGGGACCAGAAGCGCTCCGGCGTGGCGTCCGCCGCGGCTGCCCCATCCGGAGTGCTGGAGCCCACCACCGTTGCATTGGACGGCGCGGTGTATGCCTCGCCGATCGTCGCGGGGCAGGTGCTGGTCGTGTCCACCGAAAACGACAGCGTATACGGGCTGGCCGCGACCGGTGCGCTGCTCTGGCGGGTCAGTCTGGGCACGCCGACCCCGCAGTCGGTGCTGCCGTGCGGCGACATCGATCCGCTGGGCATCACCGGGACACCGTATTACGACAAGGCAACGGACACGGTGTTTTTGACGGCCTCGATCGGCCGGTCTGCCGGCCATCAGTTGGTCGCACTCGCCCCGGCGGACGGCACCATTCGGTGGCGCCGGTCGGTGGACCTGCCCGGCGTGGATCAGTTGGCGATGCAGCAGCGCGGCGCGCTGACCGTCACAGACGGAATGGTGTGGGTGCCCTTCGGCGGCCTGGACGGCGATTGCGGCAACTACCGCGGCCGGGTCGTGGGCGTCCCGGTACGCGACGGAACGCCGGTGGCGTTCACGGTGCCGACCGGCCGGGAGGGCGGCATTTGGACCCCGCCTGGTCCGGCCGTGTTGGATGGGGATCTGTTGGTCGCGGTGGGCAACGGCGAGTCGACCGGCGGGGCCTATGACCACAGCGACTCGGTGCTTCGGCTGCGCGGCACTCACATCGTCGACTCATTCTCGCCGGCCGTCTGGGCTTCGGACAATGCCTCCGACCTTGACCTGGGCGCTCAGGGTCCCGCGGTGGTGCAGGGCAAGTGGGTGTTTCAGGCCGGCAAATCCGGAACCGCCTACGTCCTTGCCGCAAACCACCTCGGCGGCATCGGCGGGCAGGTCTCCAAGGCGCAGTTATGCCGCTCCTTCGGCGGCGCCGCCGTCAGCGCCGATGTCGTCTACGTGCCTTGCACCGACGGGCTGCGCGCGGTCCAGCTCACCCCGAGTGGCACGATGAAAACGCTGTGGCGCGCGGATACATCAATCACCGGATCCCCGGTGTTCGCCGCGAACCGCGTCTACGCACTCGATCCGGACGCAGGTATTTTGGCAGTCCTGGACGCCGCTACCGGCAAGGAGTTGCAACAGATCCACGTTGGCACGGCCAACCGCTTCGCCACCCCGGCGATCAGCGGCGGGCGGATCTACGTCGGGACGCTCGCCGGCCTGACCATCGTCGGCCACACGCCCTGAGAAATGGCTGATCGGTCAGCGACCACTGTTGCCGTCGATGGCAGCGGCGGTAGCATTCCGACATGAGCACGCGCGAGGATTACCCGGCCGGAGTGCCGTGCTGGGTCGACACCAATCAGCCCGACCCCGCAGAGGCAGCCCGGTTCTATTCCGGGCTCTTCGGCTGGGAGACCGAGGACACGATGCCTCCCGATTCCGGGGGTCACTACTACATGGCTCGCATCGGCGGCCGGGACGCGACCGCAATCTCTTCGCAGCCGCCCGGCGCGCCCCCGCAGGCGGTGTGGAACACGTACATCCGCGTCGAGTCAGCTGACGACGCCGCAGCCCGGGTGCGTGAGGCGGGCGGCCAGGTACTTTCCGAGCCGTTCGATGTATTTACCTCGGGGCGGATGGCCATTTTCGCCGATACGGAGGGCGCGATCTTTTCCGTGTGGCAGCCTGGACTGCACCACGGCTCGGCGGCAGTCAACGAGCACGGAGCGGTGAATTTCAACAATCTGCACACCGACGATGTCGACGCCGCTAAGTCCTTCTACGGCGCCGTGTTCGGCTGGACGACGATCGACGCCGATTCGCCGATGTGGTGGGCCCTGCCGGGCTACGGCGAGCATCTCGAACAACTCAACCCTGGCATGCGCGCCGGGATGAAGCAGATGGGCGCACCCGAGGGCTTCGAGAACGTCGTGGCGACGATCTTGCCTCGCGAGGGCGGTCCGGCGCGTTGGAGCGTGACCTTCGCCGTCGACGACGTGGACGCGATCACCGCACGAGCGCGCGAACTCGGCGGCTCGGTCGTCTCCGAGCCGCAGAATGCGCCGTGGGTGCGCTCCGCTGTCCTCGCAGATCCGGCCGGAGCCTCCTTCACCGCGAGCCAATTCGTGGGCTAGAACCACAAGTCGATTAACGACGAGGCGACTACCCACCGCCGCTATGCTCGTCGCTATGTCTCGGATCTTCACCACCAGCGTCGCGTCGGTGTATCCGCTCTACCGCGCCAAAGTCGAGCGGAAGGGGCGCACGAAGGCTGAACTCGACGAGGTGATTCGGTGGCTCACCGGCCTCGATGAGCCCGCCATGCAGAAGTATCTGGCTGCGGAAACAAGCTTCCAGGATTTTTTCGCCGCCGTTTCGCTGAATACACACGTGGACTTGCTCAAAGGAACCGTTTGCGGCGTCCGAGTCGAGGACGTCGCCGACCCGCTGATGCAGAAGATTCGCTACCTCGACAAACTGGTGGACGAACTCGCCAAGGGGCGGCCCATGGCGAAGATCCTGCGCGCGTAACGAAGCGCCCGAATACCGTTGGAGCGTGAGCCGCGACTACGAGGAACTCAACCGAAGATTGTTGCGCGCCCGTGACGCGATCCCCTTACGTCGAGAGCATCCGGGC
>JBDTKT010000050.1:0-10077 GCA_039935195.1 Mycobacterium sp. | reverse complement strand
CTCAACGCGACCGGAGTCGTGGTGCACACCAACCTGGGTCGCGCACCGCTGTCGGCGGCCGCGATCGAGGCCCTGGTGACCGCAAGCGGCTACGTCGACGTGGAACTCGACCTGGCCACCGGCACCCGGTCGGCGCGCGGTGCCGCGGCCCGCGCCGCGCTGCTGGCCGCCTGCCCGGCCGCGCAGGACGCGCTGGTGGTCAACAACGGCGCGGCGGCGCTGGTGCTGGCCACCACCGCGCTGGCGGCCGGTAAGGAGGTGGTGGTCAGCCGTGGTGAGCTGATCGAGATCGGGGCCGGGTTCCGGCTACCCGACCTGATCGCCTCGACCGGTGCGAAACTGCGCGAAGTGGGCACCACCAACCGCACCCACCTGCGTGACTACGCTGACGCGCTCGGTCCGCAAACCGGCTGCCTGCTCAAGGTGCACCCCAGCAATTTCCGGGTGGCCGGGTTCACCGCCGCCGTCGGGTTGGCCGAGCTGCGGCCGCTGGCTCGCGAGCACGGGGTTCCGCTGGTGGCCGATCTGGGCAGCGGGCTGCTTGCCCCCGACCCGCTACTGCCCGACGAGCCGGACGCCGCCACCGCACTGGCCTACGGGGCGGACGTCGTCACCGCCAGCGCCGACAAGCTGCTGGGCGGTCCGCAGGCCGGGCTGCTGCTCGGCCGCGCCGACGCCGTCGCCCGGCTGGCCCGGCACCCGCTGGCCCGGGCGGTGCGGGCCGACAAGCTCGCACTGGCCGCGTTGGAGGCGACCCTCAACGGCGGCCCGACCCCGGTTTTCGAGGCGCTGCACGCCGACGCCGACCGACTGCTGGTCCGGGCCGAACGGCTCGCGCACGCAGTCGGCGCGACCGTCGTCGCCCACGACGGCCGGGTCGGTGGCGGCGGCGCCCCGGGGGTGCCGCTGCCCGGCTGGGCGGTGCGGCTACCCGAGGAGGCGGCGGCCCGGTTGCGCGGCGGCGACCCAGCCGTGCTGGCCCGGGTGCACGACGGTGCCTGCCTGGTCGACCTGCGCTGCGTGCCCGACGCAGCTGATGATCGACTGTTGGCGGCGGTACGCGCCGCGCTCTCGGCGAATCGCTGAGCGTGTTTGTCGTCGCCACCGCCGGCCACGTCGATCACGGCAAAACCACGCTGGTGGCGGCCCTGACCGGCATGCAGCCGGACCGCTGGGCCGAAGAGCGCCGCCGCGGGTTGACCATCGATCTGGGATTCGCCTGGACCACAATGTCTTCGGGGCGCCGGGTGGCGTTCGTCGATGTGCCCGGCCACGAGCGGTTCCTGGGCAACACGCTGGCCGGTCTCGGCCCCGCGCCGGTGGTCTGCTTCGTCGTCGCCGCCGACCAGGGCTGGCAGGAGCAATCCGGCGAACATCGCGATGCGGTTGCGGCACTGGGAATTTCGCACGGTCTGATCGTGCTCACCCGCACCGACCGGGCCAGCGCAGAGCGCATCGACGAGGTGCTCGTCGCGGCCCGCGCCGAACTCGCGCCGACCGGCCTGCGCGACGCCCCGGCGGTGGCCGTATCGGCGGTCGACGGCACCGGCCTGGCCGAGCTGAGGTCCACCCTCGACGACGTGCTGGCCGACCTGCCCGCGCCCACCACCACCGGTCGGGTGCGGCTGTGGGTGGACCGATCGTTCACGATCACCGGCGCCGGGACGGTGGTGACCGGCACACTGACCGCGGGCACGCTGCGCCGCGGTGAACGGCTGCAACTGTGCGGACATGCCGGGTCGACGGCGGTTGTGGTGCGGGGCCTGCAGAGCTGCGATGAGCCGCACTCCGCCGTGTCGCCGGTCGCCCGGGTGGCGGTCAACCTGCGCGGTATCGGCGCCGACGAGGTGCGCCGCGGGGATGCGCTGCTGACCCCGGATTCCTGGCTGGGCACCCGGATCGTCGATGTGCGCCGCACCGGCGGCGCCCCGTACACCGAACTGCCCGAGCAGCTCACCGTGCACGTCGGCACCGCGGCGGTGCCCGGCCGACTACGCAGCTTCGACGTCGACCACGCCCGGCTGGCGCTGAATCAGCCACTGCCGCTGACGCTTTCCGACCGGCTGATACTGCGCCATCCGGGTGGACGCCGAATGCTTTGCGGGGCAGAGGTTCTCGACGCAGATCCGCCCCCGCTGCGCCGCCGCGGAGATGCCGCTCGGCGCGCCGGCGTCCTGACCGGGCTGGGGCCCGCCGGTGACCTGCTGGTCGAGGTGGCCCGCCGGGGTGCGGTCACCGTGAACCGGTTGCGCATGCTGGGATACCCATGTGCGCTACCACCCGCCGGCGTCCGGGTTATCGGCGAGAAGTGGGTGTCCGCGTCGGCCTACGACAGCTGGCAGCAACGGCTGACTGCCGCGCTGGGCGAGTTGCATGACCGGGATCCGTTGGCCGCCGGCCTATCCCGTGGCGCCGCCTGCGATCTCCTCGATCTACCCGACGAAGCGCTGTTGGATTCACTGATCCGCGACGCCGGATTGGAGTGCGACGCCGGACGGATTCGGTTGCCGGGCAGCCGCAACGACTTGGGCCGGGCCGCGGCGGCGGTGACCGAGCTGGAGGCACGGCTGGCTGCCGACCCGTTCCACGCGCCGGAAGCCGACGAGCTCGCTGTGCTCCACCTGGGGGTGCGCGAACTCGCGGCCGCCGAGCGTGCCGGACGGCTGCTGCGGCTCACCGACACCGTGGTGGTGCTGCCGAGCGCCCCGGCGCTGGCGATGCGCGAACTGGCCCGGTTGGACCAGCCGTTCACCGCCAGCCAGGCGCGGCAAGCTCTGGGCACCACCCGCAGGGTGGCAATTCCGCTGCTCGAGCACCTCGATGCGGGCGGCTGGACCCGCCGCATCGACGCTAGCTATCGGGAAGTTGCGCGTTGACGTGGACGGTTCGGCGACCCGGACCGGCCGAAGTTGCCGTTTCCGTTGCCGCTACCGCTTGCACGAGGCGTAGTGCGGCGGCGCTGCGGCCGACCGCTGCCACCGGGTGCGGCTGCGGCGACGACCGGCTGTGGGGCCGGAGCCTGGTAGGGGGCGACCTCGCCGACCAGCACGGTCACCGGCTCGGACTGCGCGCTTACCTGTTGCGGGCGGGCGGTAATCCCGGCCTTGCGCAGCAGCAACGAGGTGTCCTTGCGTTCCTCGGGCAACACCACGGTGACGACGTCACCGGCACTGCCGGCGCGCGCGGTGCGTCCGGAGCGGTGCAGGTAGGCCTTGTGCTCGGTGGGCGGGTCCACGTGTACCACCAAGCCCACGTCGTCGACGTGCACTCCGCGCGCGGCGATGTCGGTGGCCACCAGCACCCGAGCGGTACCGGCGGCGAACGCGGCCAGGTTGCGGTCCCGGGCGGGCTGGGACAGGTTGCCGTGCAGATCCACCGACGGAATACCGGCCTCGGTCAGCTGGCGGGCCAGCTTGCGGGCCTGATGCTTGGTCCGCATGAACAGGATCCGTCGATCGGAGCCTGAGGCCAGCCGGTGCACCAGCTCCCTCTTGGAGTTGCTGTCCGCGACGTGGAACACGTGGTGGGTCATCGCCGCCACCGGCGAGTTGGCCTCATCGACGGAGTGCGACACCGGGTTGGACAGGAAGCGCTTGACCAGCTTGTCCACCCCGTTGTCCAGGGTGGCCGAGAACAGCAGTCGCTGACCATTCGGTGGGGTGGCGGCCAGGATGCGGGTCACACCGGGCAGAAAGCCCAGGTCGGCCATGTGGTCGGCTTCGTCGAGCACGGTGATCTGCACCGCGTCTAGGCTGACCAGCCGTTGGCGCATCAGGTCTTCCAGCCGGCCCGGGCAGGCCACCACGATGTCGACGCCCGCATTGAGCGCGGACACCTGACGGGATTGCGACACCCCGCCGAAGATCGTGGTCACCTTCAGTCGGTGGGCGGTGGCCAGCGGCGCCAAGGCGGCGGTGATCTGGGTGGCCAGCTCCCGGGTGGGCGCCAGCACCAGGCCGGTCGGGCGGGCAGCGCGGCGGGTGGTGACCGTCGCGAGGCGGGCCGCCAGCGGGATCGCGAACGCCAGCGTCTTGCCGCTGCCGGTCTTGCCGCGGCCCAGCACGTCACGGCCAGCGAGGGTGTCGGGCAGGGTGTCGATCTGGATCGGGAACGGGCTGGTGATGCCGGCGGCTGCGAGGACGCCGACCAGCGGCGCGGGTACGCCCAGCTCGGTGAAAGTGGTTTCGGTAGTCATGATTTTCGGTGCCTTTCGGGCATCGGCTGTGCCCCGGGCCCGCGACGGTTTCGTCAGGCGGCGGTCAGCACAGAGTGGCGAGATTGCCGGTGGGCAAAATCGATCGCCGCGAGAAGAGCTTGTGCTGGGGCACGAATCATCGGGGTTCCGACGGCGAGTCTGAACTGCGCCTGGCCGGTGGATGATGAAGCATTCCACGACGTGTCGACATCGCATGATGCCAACGTTGAGTGGGAGCTTATCCCATAACCGGCCCTCGCGGACCGCAGCGGAAACCGAAACTACCCGACTGTGAGCAAGCGCACCGTTCCCGCAGGTCACCCGAACCCACTCACCCGGGCGAGGCGATAGTAGGTGGTGTGACAGTTCGCGCCGTTCTGGTTACCCCACTATCGGGGCCGCTGGCCAGGTTCGGGAAGGCAGGGGCGAATGCCCTAGCCCTGTGGGCGCGGCACTGCGCGGTGAGCCTGGCGGTTATCGACGCTTACCCGTCGGCGGCATCCGCGATACGGGCCGCCGAGAACGGCCGCCCCGACGTGGTTTTCGGGCCCTACGGTTCGGGGCCTGCTCGTGCGGCCGCGGCCGTAAGCGACGGTGTGCTGTGGAACCACGGCGGCGCCACTGCCCGCCTGGTGCGCCCCGCCTATCCACGGGTGGTCAACGTGGTGTCGCCTGCCTCGGGCTATCTGGCTGCGGTGCTTGACGTTATAGCCGCCGACGGGCTGGCTGCGGGCTCACAGGTGGTGATCATGCACGTTGACACCGGGTTCGGCCGTGAGGCCGCCGACGGCGCGGCAGCGGCGGCCCGGCGACTTGGTCTGCGACACCGGTCGGTCGCATTTCCGCCGGGCCGGGCGGGTGATGTGCTGACGCAAGCCCCGGCCGGCGATGTCTTGTTGTCGGCCGGTTCTTTCGATGACGACGTCGAAATCGCGCGGCGGAGCGGTGAACATCGTTGGCGTGCTGTCGGATTGGTTGCCGCCGGAGTCGATGAATTCCGGGACGCCATCGGTGAGCATGTTGAGGCTCTCTACGGGCCGTGTCAGTGGTTCGACGACGGGACCGATGATCCGGTGGACGGCCCCGACAGTGCATGGTTCAGGCGCCATTATCGCGACGCCAACGGCAGCGAACCGCCCTATCCGGCCGCGGCCGCCTTCGCCGCGGGTGTCGTGTGGCAGCGCTGCGTCAGGGAGGCCGGAACCGTTGAGCCCGCACAGGTGTGGGCCGCATCGCAGCGACTCGACACCACCACCTTGTTCGGCCGGTTCCGGGTCGACCCGCTTACCGGCGAGCAAACCGGCCATCGGGTTCGCGTCGTTGCGTGGCGAGGTGGCCAGCGGGTGCTGGTTGACGGGCCGCCGCGTCCGGCGTGATCGCTCGACCATCCGGATCGGGCCGGCTGGCTGGCCGGCCGGCAGGCCGAGAAATTAGGGATTGGTCATTTGCCCGCCTTCGAGCGACAACTCAGTCTGGTCGCTGTAGTGCCGGGTACGACATCGGCGAGTTGTCGCTCGAAGGCGGGCAATCGTCCTATTCACTTGGCCGGGCTCCACGGCTGAACGTGGGACACGGCTGCCGCCCCGGCCGGTTCTCGATCCGCTTGCCAAGGTAGCGGCTGTCCGCGGCCATTTTCATCGTCATGCGGGTTGACCGACACGCGGACCAACCGGGCGCAACCGGAACCTCAAACCGGCTACCCTCCGACCACATCCGGAAGTGTCGAAAACTCCTATGCGGATCGTGGGCAGGGGCGCCGTGAGCGAACTGACGGGCCGGAAGGCGTCGTGGGCGGTGCATGAGTTGTCGGCCGAAAATCGCCGTTCGGCCATGGACGCCCTGATGGTGGTGCCGTCCAGCACAGCAGTATGGCGATTCGCAGTGCTGATGTTCCTGTCGAGCCTTGTCGCCGCGATGGGACTGCTGCAGAATTCCGCGGCGGTCGTGATCGGCGCGATGATGATCGCGCCGCTGATGGCACCGATGATGGGAATTGCCGCCAGCCTGACCATGGGTTGGGGAAAGCGACTCCTGCACGGGTTGGTGCTGGTGTCGGTGTCCGCGGTGGGCGCTGCCGCGGTGGGATGGTTCTTCGCCATGTTGCTCGCCGAGGGGACCGGGTTGCCCGCCCAGGTTATTGAACGGTCCAGCCCCGATATCCGAGACCTACTGGTTGCGCTCGGGGCCGGCGCGGCCGGAGCCTATGCCACCGTGCACAAGAATATTTCCGGAGCACTGCCGGGCGTCGCAGTCGCTGTCGCCGTCGTGCCGCCACTGGTGGCAGCGGGTGTGCTGCTGGGGTACGGGCAACCGCAGTTGGCCCGCGGCGCGGCGCTGTTGTTTCTGACCAACCTGGTCGGCATCGTGCTGATGGCGGCCGTGGTGTTCCTGTGGACCGGTCTGGTCCCCAGACGCACGTTCCGCACGTATCGCCGCCGGATCGCCGCATCGCTGGCCGTGACCGCCCTTCTTGCGATAGCGGTCGCATCGATCCTCACACCGCGGTTTATCGCCGTCACCGGCCACGCCCACGATCTCAAGCTCGCCACCCAAACAATCACCAACCTGCTGGGCTCGGGCAGCCGACTCAGCCATATCACCACCTCGGGCAGCAAGGTCCAAGCCGACGTCACCGGCCCCACCGCGCCCCCGCCCATATCGGATGTGGCCGCCGCTCTGAGTCGCGAGTTAGGCCGCCCGGTCACCGTACAGATCGGTTGGATACCGGTGCAGGATCCGGAGCACAGCAAACCGGATCTGCCACAGTTGCCGCTGAGCGAACTGAGCCCGATAGTCGAAAAGTGGCTGGCCACGCAGTCATTGACGCTCCGAGGGCTCAGCTATCAGGCCGGGACGCTGGTGGTCTCGACTGCCGGGCCCCGTCCGCCGAAAAGTTCCGAGGACCTGACGACGCTGATCGACGCACGGCTCGACTACCGCGTACCGGTCAGCCTGGCGTGGACCCACACCCCCGAGGCCGACGGGTCCGATGGCGGCGAGACCGCAGTCGGCACCGCGCGCGAGACCGCCGACGCATGGGCGTCGACCAAACAGGACACCGCGGTCTTGAGTGTCGCCGGGTCCGCCGAGGCGGTCACGGTCACCCTCGTCGGGCAGGCCAAACCAGATGTCAGCACCCTGCAAGCCGACCTGCGGACCGCCCTGCCGCAGGCCACCATCACCGTACAATGGATCTCCGGCGGTTTGGTGGTCGTCGACTCGCCCCCGCCGCGCTAGCTTCCCTCGCGCTTACCGGCCCGGCGTCACTTCGCCCAGGGCAAGAATCTCGCCGCGGCCGCGGCAACGATCCGCTGATAGGACGGACCGAGAATCCGAGCGAACACGTCGATCGCCTTGGCCTCCAAGCCGATCACGACCCGGGTATGACCCTTGGCGACTCCGTTGACGATGGTCTTCGCAGCCATTTCCGGGGAGTGGATGAGCAAGTATTTGTCGTAGAACTCCGCTAGGGAGGCAGCGCTTTGCCCCTCGGCGACAGTCGCATTGCGGGCGACAGCGGTCTTGACACCGCCGGGGTGCACGCAGGTCACCTTGACCGACTGCTTGGCGACCATCATCTCTTGACTCAGCGCCTCGGTGAAGCCCCGTACGGCGAACTTGGCGGCGTTGTAGGCACTCTGACCGGGTACCGAGATCAAACCGAACAGGCTCGAGATGTTGACGATGTGCCCATCGCCGGACGCGATCACATGCGGCAGAAAGGCTTTGGTCCCGTTGACGACGCCCCAGAAGTCAACGTCCATCACGCGTTCGATGTCCTTGAACTGGGACTTCTCGACGGTGCCGTCGAAGGCGATGCCGGCGTTGTTGTAGACCTGGTTGACTGTGCCGAAATGTGCGACGACCGCGTCGGCGTAGGCCAGCACCGCCTCCCGTTCGGCGACGTTGAGCCGGTCGGACTTCACCTCCGCACCGAGTGCTTGCACCTGGCGGACGGTTTCGGCTAGTCCGTCAGTGTCGATGTCGGAGAGCGCGAGCTTTGCGCCCTTCTTAGCAAGATTGAGCGCCAGCGCTCGGCCGATGCCCGAACCGGCTCCGGTGATCACGGCGACTTTGCTTTCGAATGAACTCATTCGGCTGCGGCCTTTCGTTGGTGGCGGATCAGACGGCTACGTAATGCTGCGCCGTCATACCGAACTGCAGCACGCCGTCGTCGATGGGATCCTCGAGCAGGATCTCGGAGTCTTTCTGGTAGTCCATGAGCACCTTCCACGGGTGCTTGGAACCCTGGCGCGGGACCACGGCTTGGCCGCGCCGCACGTAGCCGGAGTTCAGCTGGTCGAGAACGCCGGCCTCCAACGCGCAGTCGTCGATATCGCGAGGCGTTGCCACCGCGAAGCCGTGGTCGTCCATGTGCTGGAGCAGCCGGCACAGGTAGGCGCCGGCGATCTCGGCCTTCAGGGTCCACGAAGCGTTGGTGTATCCGAGAATCACGGCCATGTTGGGGACGTTCTGCACCAGCACGCCCTTGTAGGTCATCTGGTCGTGCAGCTCTCGTGCCTCGCCGTCGACGGACAGTGTCATACCGCCCAGCATCTGGACGTTCAGACCGGTGGCAGTGACGATGATGTCGGCCTCTAGTTCCCGCCCGGACTTGAGCAGGATGCCCTTCTCGGTGAAGGTATCGATCTCATCGGTGACGACTGACGCTTCGCCGGATGCCAGCACCTTGAACAGATCTCCGCTCGGCACCGCACACATGCGCTGGTCCCACGGCATATATGTCGGGGTGAAGTGGCTCATGTCCACGGAGGGGCCGACGTGACGGCGGACCTGCCAGAGCAGGAGTCGGCGCATCTGAGTGGGCCAGCGACGGCACGCCAGGAACATCTGGCGCTGAAACGCGAGGTTTCGCTTGCGCGTGATCGCGTACACCCAGCGCTCCGGCAGGAACCGGCCCAAAAGCTGCGAGACCTTGTCGACGGCGGGTAACGAGAAGATGTAGGACGGGGAACGCTGCAGCATGGTGACTTTCCCGGCCTTGCCGGCCATCGCCGGGACCAAGGTGACCGCCGTTGCGCCACTACCGATGACGACGATCTTCTTGCCCGCGTAGTCGAGGTCTTCCGGCCACTGCTGTGGGTGGATGCACTGACCCTTGAACCGGTCCACACCGGGGAAGGTTGGGAGGTAGCCCGCGTCGTAGTTGTAGTAGCCGGTGGCGCCGATGAGGAAATTGCAGCTGTAGGTGCGTGTTTCGCCGCTCGCCTCGTGCAGGGCCGTCACCGTCCAGCGACTCTCTGGGCTGGACCAGGCCGCATTGAGGACCTTCAGGCCGTACTGGATCTTGTCGTCGACGCCGAACTCTGCCGCGGTCTCAGCGATGTACTGGCGGATCGACGGGCCGTCTGCGAGGACTTGTGTACCTTGCCACGGGCGGAAGTTGAAGCCGAAGGTGCAGATGTCGGAGTCGGACCGGATGCCGGGGTAGCGAAACAAGTCCCAGGTGCCACCCGGTCGCTGTCGTCGCTCCAACACGGCGATAGTCCTGTCCGGCCGCGCGGCCTGCAGTTGGCAGGCCTGTCCGATGCCGGACAAGCCGGCCCCGATGATCAGGACGTCGAAATGGGGTGCGTTCATGGCTTCCTTGCGAGTCTCGGCCGGGTGTCATCCCAGAGCGTTACAGAAATAAGGATCGCTCGGGGTGCAGTCGCGAGTCTTGACAGTCTCCGACATTCTTTTATCATTTTCCGACAGGGAGTTGATGCGAATGGGCAGTCTGATCCGGGCCACCGTCCTGCGGGGGTATCCCGACCTGGTTCGGGAGCTCGGTGGTGACCCGGAGCTTCTCTTGGCGCGTTTCGGCATCCCGTCCGGAGTCGAATTTCAGGAGGACGCGTTCATCCCCATTGATGCGTTTG
>JBDTKT010000049.1:0-23020 GCA_039935195.1 Mycobacterium sp. | reverse complement strand
GCGGTGTCGTGCGCGGTAGCTGCCCGAGCGGCGCTGACCTGCGCGCGGGCCTGGTCATCGTAGGTCGGCTTGCTGACCTGGCGGAAGATCCCCATCGGGAAGTACTCGAGGCTCTGCTCTGACAGTCGCGACAGCGCGAACGCGTACGACGAGTCCGCGAGGGTCGCGTCATGCACGACGATCTGGTCGGTGGAGACATTGGCGGTCTTGGCGACCTCCAGCCCGTACCCGGACCGCACCACGCAGTGCTCACCGCTGGCGCCGAAGATGATCGGCTCGCCCTGCCGAACGTTGATGATCCGGTTCTCGGCACCATCCTTGCGCAGCAGGTCAAAGGAGCCGTCGTTGAAGACCGGGCAGTCCTGCAGGATCTCCACCAGTGCGGTCCCGCGGTGCGACATCGCACCGCGCAGCACCTCGGTGAGGCCCTTGCGGTCGGAGTCCAGGGCGCGCCCGACGAACGTCGCCTCGGCACCGATCGCCAGCGAGACCGGGTTGAACGGATTATCCAGCGAACCGAACGGGGTCGACTTGGTGATCTTGCCGGTCTCCGAGGTCGGCGAGTACTGCCCCTTGGTCAAACCGTAGATCCGGTTGTTGAACAGCAGAATGGTGATGTTGACGTTGCGGCGCAGCGTGTGAATCAGGTGGTTTCCACCGATCGACAGTGCATCGCCGTCACCGGTGATCAGGAAGACCGACAGATCCTCGCGGGCGGTCGCCAGCCCGGTGGCGAACGTCGGGCCACGGCCGTGGATCGAGTGCACGCCGTAGGTGTTCATGTAGTACGGGAACCGGCTGGAGCAGCCGATACCACTGATGAAGACCACGTTCTCCCGGCGGACTCCCAGCTCGGGCAGGAAGCCGCGCATGGTGTTGAGGATCGCGTAGTCGCCGCAGCCGGGGCACCAGCGAACTTCCTGGTCGGAGGTGAAGTCCTTGGCCTTCTGCGGCTCATCGGTGGTGGGCACGCCGCTGATCGCGGTGAGGCCCAGGTCGGTACCGACCACTGATTCAGTCGGTCGCGTGGTCAGATCCGTCATATCTCGGCTCCTGCTCCGACCGTGACCACCGACATTCGGGCGACCATGGCTTTGTCTTGCTCAATGTCGGCCAGTGTCCCGCGTGCCCCACTCAGCGCGCCACGGATAATGCGGCCCACCTCGTCGGTGAGGAATGAGACGCCCTGAACCTTGGTCACCGACTGGATATCGACGAGGTACTTGCCGCGCAGCAGCAGTGCCAACTGGCCCAGGTTCATCTCCGGTGCGACCACCTTGGGGTAGCGGTGCAGCACTTCGCCCAGATTGGCCGGGAAGGGGTTGAGATAGCGCAGGTGAGCGTGCGCAACCTTGGCGCCTTTGCGCCGCGCCTGCCGGCACGCCTCACCGATCGGGCCGTAGGTGCTGCCCCACCCGATCAGGAGCAATTCCGCGTCGCCGGTCGGGTCGTCGACGATCAGGTCCGGAACCTTGATGCCGTCGATCTTGGCCTGCCGCACCCGCACCATCAGGTCGTGGTTGACCGGGTCGTAGGAGATCTCGCCTGCGCCGTTGGTCTTCTCCAGGCCGCCGATGCGGTGCTCGAGGCCCGGGGTGCCCGGGATGGCGAACTGGCGGGCCAATGTCTCCGGGTCCCGCGCATAAGGTTGGAAATCTTCGCCGGGCTGAGCCAGATTGCGCTCGATAGGTTCGAACTCGGTCAAGTCGGGGATACGCCAGGGCTCGGAGCCGTTGGCGATTGCCCCATCGGACAGCACCACCACCGGGGTGCGGTAGGTCAGCGCGATCCGTGCCGCCTCGATCGCGACCGCGAAGCAGTCCGACGGTGTGGACGGCGCCAGCACCGCGACCGGTGATTCGCCGTTGCGGCCGTACAGCGCCTGCATCAGGTCGGCCTGCTCGGTCTTGGTAGGCAGACCGGTGGATGGACCGCCACGCTGCACGTTGATCAGCAGCAGCGGAAGCTCGGTCATCACGGCCAGCCCGAGCGCCTCGGCTTTCAGCGCCAGCCCCGGACCTGAGGTGCTGGTAACCCCCAGCGCCCCGCCGTAGGAGGCGCCGATCGCCGCACCGATGCCGGCGATCTCGTCCTCGGCTTGGAAGGTCAACACATTGAAGTTCTTGTGCTTGGACAGCTCGTGCAGGATGTCGGACGCCGGGGTAATCGGGTAGGTGCCCAGCAGCACCTGGGTGTCGGCCAGCTGACCGGCGACGATCAGCCCGTAGGCGAGGGCGGTGTTACCGGAGATCTGCCGGTATTCGCCGGCGGGCAGCTTGGCCGGCGAAATCTCGTAGGTGGTGCCGAACGCCTCGGTCGTTTCCCCGTAGTTCCAGCCGGCCTTCAACGCCAGCACGTTGGCCTCGGCGACGTCAGATTTGCGGGCGAACTTCTCCCGAATGAACTTCTCGCTGGCTTCGATCGGTCGTCCGTACATCCAGGACAGCAGGCCGAGCGCGAACATGTTCTTGGCGCGCGCACCGTCCTTCTTCGTCGCGCCGATCACCTCGACCGCGCCCAGCGTCAGGGAGGTCATCGCCACCGGGACGACCACATAGTCGGAGAGCTCGTCGGTCTCCAGCGGGCTGGCGGCGTAGCCGATCTTGGCAAGATTGCGTTTGGTGAACTCGTCGGAGTTGACGATCACCATTCCGCCGCGCGGCAGGTCGGCGATGTTGGCCTTCAGCGCGGCGGGGTTCATCGCCACCAGCACGTCCGGCCGGTCGCCCGCGGTGAGGATGTCGAAGTCCGCGATCTGTATCTGGAACGACGACACGCCCGGCAGCGTGCCCTGCGGCGCCCGGATCTCGGCAGGATAGCTCGGCTGGGTGGCCAGGTCGTTGCCGAAAAGCGCTGCCTCGGAGGTGAACCGGTCCCCGGTGAGCTGCATTCCATCACCGGAATCACCGGCGAAGCGGATGACAACCTTCTCGAGTTTCTGACGCTTCTGCGCCGTTCCCGACCCGGCTCCGTTACCGCTCGGACCCACGTCTCCGCCTTCCGTATTGTTCTGACACGGGTCCGGGGCGCCGCGGCCGGCGGTGCGTAGACCGCCGTGGTCGACCCGGTTCACGTTTTCTGTCACTGGCGGTACCGATTATTGCATCGCTCTTAGAGATTTGCCGACGCCACGCCCCGCCGATGTGGGGTCAACCGACCCCCGAACACCCTGGTCACAATCGAAATTTCAGGTACTTTCGGCTACTAAAGTGATATTCATCACTGTGACCGACACGTGAACTTTAAGAACCCGGTCAAGCGGTCTTGTCTCGGCGCTCGGCGCGGGACGGCTTACGCGGCACGATCGTCGGCAGCACGTTGTCCTGCACCGTCTCCTTGGTCACCACAACCTTGGCGACGTCGTCGCGACTGGGGATGTCGTACATGACAGGCAGCAGAACTTCCTCCATGATCGCCCGCAGACCGCGCGCTCCGGTGCCGCGGTGGATCGCCTGCTCGGCGATCGCGTCCAGCGCATCGGGGCTGAACTCCAGCTCCACTCCGTCCATTTCGAAGAGCCGCGCGTACTGCTTGACCAGGGCGTTCTTCGGCTCGGACAGGATTTTGACCAGCGACTCCAAGTCCAGGTTGGTCACCGAGGCCACCACCGGCAACCGGCCGATGAACTCCGGGATCAGGCCGAACTTGATCAGGTCTTCGGGCATCACGTCGGCGAATTGATCGGCCGTGTCGATCTCCGCCTTCGACCGGACCTCGGCGCCGAAACCCAAGCCGCGCTTGCCGACTCGGTCGGAGACGATCTTCTCCAACCCGGCAAACGCCCCGGCCACGATGAACAGCACGTTGGTGGTGTCGATCTGGATGAACTCCTGATGCGGGTGTTTGCGGCCACCCTGCGGCGGCACCGAGGCTTGGGTGCCCTCCAGGATCTTCAGCAGTGCCTGCTGCACACCCTCACCGGACACGTCGCGGGTGATCGACGGGTTCTCGCTCTTGCGGGCGATCTTGTCGACCTCGTCGATGTAGACGATGCCGGTCTCGGCGCGCTTGACGTCGTAGTCGGCGGCCTGGATCAGCTTGAGCAGAATGTTCTCCACGTCCTCACCGACGTAGCCGGCTTCAGTCAGCGCGGTGGCATCGGCGATCGCGAACGGCACGTTGAGCATCTTGGCCAGGGTCTGCGCCAGGTAGGTCTTGCCGCAGCCGGTCGGCCCGAGCATCAAGATGTTGGACTTGGTCAGTTCCACCGCCTCACCGGACCGGGAGTCGCGACTCTTCTCGCCGGCCTGGATGCGCTTGTAGTGGTTGTAGACCGCTACCGCCAGCGTCCGCTTCGCGGTGTCCTGGCCGATGACGTAGGCCTCCAGGAATTCCTTGATCTCCGCAGGCTTGGGCAGTTCGTCGAGTTTGACGTCGTCGGCGTCGGCGAGTTCCTCTTCGATGATCTCGTTGCACAGATCGATGCATTCATCGCAGATGTACACACCCGGACCCGCGATGAGCTTTTTGACCTGCTTCTGACTCTTCCCACAGAACGAGCATTTCAGCAAGTCGCCGCCGTCTCCAATGCGCGCCATGGTGCAGAGGACCTACTTCCTGTTCGCCGTCCGTCGTCGCGATGCCGAGTGCTACGCCCCGACGCTACCTGCTCACTCCGGCGCGAGGCGACCGATAAGGTCGAATCGCGTCGTTGATATTCATTCGGTGGTGGTATTCAACCGCTCCAGCAACATATCGCTTGACCGTGCCACACCTTCGGTGCAACGCGCTCGTGTCGCCCTGGCGTGTCGCAGCCGTTACCTGGCTGAGAGGCCAGCGAACGGCTGCGAGCCCGCGAGCAGACGTGAAAGCCCCCGAAAACCCGCTCTGTGCGGGACTTTTGCGTCTGCTCGGCCAGTGGGTGCGGCCTATGAGGCGGGTGCGCCCTATGAGGCGCTCTGCGCCGAGAGCTTGCGGTACTCCAGCACGGTGTCGATGATCCCGTACTCCTTGGCAGCCCGGGCGGTCAGGATCTTGTCCCGGTCGGTGTCCTTGCGCACCACCGCGGGGTCCTTGCCGGTGTGGTGGGCCAGCGTGGTCTCCATCAGGGTGCGCATCCGCTCGATCTCGGCGGCCTGGATCTCCAAGTCGGAGAACTGGCCCTGGATCACCCCGGACAGCGACGGCTGATGGATCAGCACCCGGGCGTTAGGCAGCGCCATCCGCTTGCCCGGGGTCCCGGCGGCGAGCAGCACCGCGGCGGCGGAGGCGGCCTGACCCAAGCAGACGGTCTGAATGTCGGCCCGCACGTACTGCATGGTGTCGTAGATGGCCATCAGCGAGGTGAACGATCCGCCCGGTGAGTTGATGTACATGGTGATGTCGCGGTCGGGGTCCAGCGACTCCAGCACCAGCAACTGGGCCATGACGTCGTTGGCGGAGGCGTCATCGACCTGCACGCCGAGGAAGATGATCCGTTCCTCGAACAGCTTGTTGTACGGGTTGGACTCCTTGACGCCCCAGCTGGAGTGCTCGACGAACGACGGCAGGATGTAGCGCGCCTGCGGCTGGATTTCGGGATTCATTTTGCGTCTCCGTTGGGCTGGGCGCGGGTGATGATGTGGTCGACGAAGCCGTATTCCAGAGCTTCCGGTGCGGTAAACCAGCGGTCCCGGTCTGAGTCGGTCTCGATGCGCTCGATCGTCTGACCGGTGAACTCCGCGTTGAGCCTGAACATCTCTTTCTTGATGACAGCGAACTGTTCGGCCTGAATCGCGATGTCGGCCGCGCTGCCGGTCACACCGCCGAGCGGCTGGTGCATCAGGACGCGCGCGTGCGGCAGCGCGTAGCGCTTGCCCTTGGTGCCGGCGGCCAGCAGGAACTCGCCCATCGAGGCGGCCATGCCCATGGCGTAGGTGGCGACGTCGCACGGCGCCAACACCATGGTGTCGTAAATCGCCATCCCGGCGCTGATCGAGCCGCCCGGAGAGTTGATGTACAGCGAGATGTCCTTGGTCGCGTCTTCGGCCGACAGCAGCAAAATCTGCGCACACAACCGGTTGGCTATGTCGTCATCGACCTGCGAGCCCAGGAAGATGATGCGCTCGCGCAGCAAGCGCTCATAAACGGAGTCGACGAGATTCAGACCGTTCTGGCTCACCGTGGGATACCTGCTTTCTCGAGGTTCGTATGGACCGACCCTAACCAACCAGCGGTGCCGCGGGCGGTCCGAACCGGCTTCGTTCGCTCACAGCGTCACTCAGCGTCGTCGGACGCCGACTCAACCTCGGTCAGCGCATCGACGATTTCGTCAGTCCCGACCGCATCCGCCTCGGCGTCCTCCGGGGCGCCAAAGAACTCGGTGACGTCGATCTCGTTGCCGTCGCTGTCGCCGACGGAGGCGGCGCGGACCGCCGCCGCCAGCGCCAGGCCGCGGCGTACGTCGGCGAAGACCGCGGGCAGCTGGTTGTTCTGCTGCAAGAAGCCCATCAGCTGCTGCGGCTGGATCCCGTACTGGCGCGACATCATCACCAGGTGCTGGGTCAACTCACGCTGGCCGACCTGGATCTCCAGCTCGTCGCCGAGCGCGTCCAGCAACAGCTGGGTCTTGACCGACTTCTCGGCCTCACCGCGGGTATCGGCGTCGAACTCCGCGCGCGACGAGCCCCGCTCCTCCAGCGACTCGGCGAACTTGTTCTCATCGTGGTCCAGCCCGTGCAGGGCGTTGTGCAGGGCATTGTCGACGTGCGACTGCACCACGGCCTCGGGCAGCGCCATCTCGACCTGATCGAGCAGGGCCTCCAGGGTCGCCTCACGGGCCTTCTCGGCCTGCTGGACGCGCTTGAGCCGGCTCACCTGTTCGCGCAGGCTGGCCCGCAGTTCGTCGATGGTGTCGAATTCACTGGCGAGCTGCGCGAACTCGTCATCGGCCTCGGGTAGTTCACGTTCCTTGACCGACCCGATGGTGACCGTCACCTCGGCTTCTTTCCCGGCGTGCGGCCCGGCGGCGAGCTTGGTGGTGAAGACCTTCTTCTCGCCGGCCGACAGCCCGACGATCGCCTCGTCGAGCCCATCGATCAGCTGGCCGGAACCCACCTCGTGCGAGAGTCCCTCGGTGGCCGCTTCCGGAACGTCCTCGCCGTCGACGGTGCCGGACAGGTCCAGCGAGACGAAGTCGCCGTCGGCCGCCTTCCGCTCAACCCCGGTCAGGGTGCCGAACCGGGCGCGCAGCGTGTCCAACTCGGCAGTCACCTCGTCGTCGCCGACCTCGATCGGGTCGACGCTGATCTTCAGCCCAGCCAAATCCGGCAGGGCGATCTCCGGACGCACGTCGACCTCGGCGGTGAAGGTGAACTGGTCACCGTCGTCGATTTTGGTGACCTCGATCTCGGGCTGACCGAGCGGCTTCAGGTCCGCGCTGCTGACCGCCTGGCTGTAGCGGCTGGGCACCGCCTCGTTGACCACCTGCTCGAGCACTTTGGCACGGCCGAAACGCGCCTCGATCAGCTTGGCCGGCGCCTTGCCCGGACGGAAGCCCGGCATCCGCACCTGCTTGGCCAGCTCCTTGTAGGTCCGGTCGAAGTCGGGTTGCAGCTCGGTGAACGGCACCTCCACGTTGATGCGAACCCGGGTCGGGGTCAGCTGCTCGACGGTGCTCTTCACGGGCGTACTCCTCGGTGTCGTGGACTGCGGTCGGTCGCGCCGGTGCGGCACGCACTGCGGGTCGGGGTGACAGGATTTGAACCTGCGGCCTTCCGCTCCCAAAGCGGATGCGCTACCAAGCTGCGCTACACCCCGCACTGACCACGCGATCTTACGGCCCAGCGACCGTGCCCGGACAACGGCCTGTGCAGTACGGCCTCGCGCAGCGCGTCAATTGGATTTGCGGTCGGCTACGCCGGTACAGTTTGGCCAGAATAAATGCGGGCGTAGCTCAATGGTAGAGCCCTAGTCTTCCAAACTAGCTACGCGGGTTCGATTCCCGTCGCCCGCTCAACAGGGGTTTCCCCGGCAGGAAAGGCGCCACGGGAGGCATGCACGCACGTTCCTAGCGCTGGCAGCCGGGGCACCAGAACAGGTTGCGGCCCACCAACTCGGCGACGCGGACCGTGGTGCCGCAGATCCGGCACGGGTCCCCGGCGCGGCGGTAGACGTAGGTGCGCGGCTTGCCAGGGGCATAGGCCGGTGCGCCGTGGTCGTCTTCCGGGCGGACCACGACGATGGTGCCGCGGCGCAGGCCGACCCTCATCAACGCCACCAGGTCGGTCCAGATCGCGTCGAAGTCGGTTTCGCCGACCCCGGTGCCGGGCCGGTACGGGTCGATCCCCTGCCGGAACAGCACCTCGCTGCGGTAGATGTTGCCGGCCCCGGCGATCACCGACTGGTCCAGCAGTAGAGCGGCAATCGGCCTGCGGGATTTGCTGATCCGCTGCCAGGCCTGGGCCGGGTCGGCGCCGCTGCGCAGCGGGTCCGGCCCCAGGCGGGCGATCACCGCGGCGAGCTGCTCTTCATTGATGACCTCGCAGGCGGTCGGGCCGCGCAGGTCAGTGCCGTATTCGGTGCCGACCATGCGCATCCGCACCTGGCCGCTGGGATCGGGCGCTGCGGCATCGGCCGGCAGGAAGAATTCGGTGAACTGGCCGTAGATACCGAGGTGCACGCGGACGATCGACCCGTTGGCGTAGTGGTGGAACAGGTGTTTGCCCCAGGCGACGGCCCGACTGAGCACCTGCCCGTCGACGGCGGCCGCGCCGGCGGCGAACCGGCCCTGCGGACTGGACACCGCCACCGGCGCCCCGGCGAACCGGCGCTGGTGCAACCGGGCCAGCCGGTGCAGGATGTGCCCCTCCGGCATGTCAGGTCACGTCAGGCTGGCGCGCCGGGTACCGGTGGGTCCTGGTGGGTGCGTTCGTAGGCGTCGAGGATGTCGATGCGCCGCTGGTGGCGTTCGGCTTTCGACCACGGGGTGGCCAGGAACGCGTCGACGATCTCCACTGCCTCGGCAACGGTGTGCATCCGCCCGCCGATGCCGATCAGCTGCGCGTTGTTGTGTTGCCGCGCCAGCTTGGCGGTCTCGGTGCTCCACGCCAGTGCGCAGCGGGCGCCGGGCACCTTGTTGGCCGCGATCTGCTCACCGTTGCCGGAACCGCCCAGCACGATCCCGAGGCTGCCCGGGTCGGCCACCGTGCGGGTCGCCGCGGCGATACAGAACGCCGGGTAGTCGTCCTCGGCGTCGTACTCGTATGCCCCGCAGTCGACGGGCTCGTGCCCGGCTTGCCTCAGGTGTTCGATGATCTGCTGTTTGAGTTCGTAACCGGCGTGGTCCGAACCCAGGTAGACGCGCATGCCCGCCATTCTGTCAGAGCCGTTCAGCCCCGCTCAGTCGAACTCGGGCGACTCGGTGCGACTGCGCTTGAGCTCGAAGAAGTGCGGGTAGGCGGCAAACGTCACCGATGCGTCCCACAGCTTCCCGGCCTGCTCGCCGCGGGGAATCCGCGACAGCACCGGACCGAAGAACGCCACCCCGTTGACGTGGATGGTGGGTGTGCCAACGTCCTCGCCGACTGCGTCCATCCCGGCGTGGTGACTCTTGCGCAGCGCTTCGTCATAGATGTCGGTGGTGGCGGCCTGCGCCAACTCGGCGGGTAGCCCCAACTCGGCCAGCGACTGCGCGATGACGTCAGGGAAGTCCTTGTTGTTCTCGTTGTGGATCCGGGTGCCCATCGCGGTGTACAGCGGGCCCAGGATTTCGTTGCCGACCTGCTGTTCGGCGGCGATCGCGACCCGCACCGGGCCCATCGCCTTCTTCAAGCCTTCGCGGTACTCGTCGGACAGGTCTCGCCCCTCGTTGAGCACCGCCAGGCTCATCACGTGGAAGTTGGCGTCGATGTCGCGGACCTTCTCGACCTCCAAAATCCAGCGGGAGGTGATCCAGCACCAGGGGCACAGCGGGTCGAACCAGAAATCGGCCCGGGACTTCTCCGACATCGCACGGTCCTCTCGTCAATGGTCGGGTGATCTTCTCACACAACGACCCTCACCCAGTCGGTGTTCCCGCCCCGGTGGAGAAGAATCGCCGGCGGCTACTGTTGGCGGGCGTGGCCCTTCCCAACCTCACCCGCGACCAGGCCGTCCAACGCTCCGCACTGGTGACCGTCGACAACTACCGGATCGCACTGGACCTGACCGACAGCGACGGCCGGCCCGGCGAGCGAACATTCCGGTCGACCACGACGGTGGTCTTCGACGCGGCGCCCGGCGCCGACACCGTCATCGACATCGCCGCCGACACCGTGCGCAGCGCCACCCTCAACGGCCGTGCCCTCGACATCTCCGGCTACGACGAATCCACCGGAATCCCGCTGACGGGGCTGGCACAGCACAACGTCGTCGAGGTCGACGCCGTCTGCAGCTACTCCAACACCGGGGAGGGCCTGCACCGGTTCGTCGATCCGGTCGACGAGGAGGTGTACCTGTACTCGCAGTTCGAAACCGCCGACGCCAAGCGGATGTTCGCCTGCTTCGACCAGCCCGACCTCAAGGCCACCTTCGACGTCACGGTGACCGCACCGGAGCACTGGCAGGTGGTCTGCAACGGCGCCACCGTGGACTTGGAAAAAGGTGAAACGGGCGGCGTGCACACCTTCGCTACCACGGCGCGGATCAGCACCTACCTGGTGGCACTCATCGCTGGACCGTACGCGCGATGGACCGACACCTACCGCGACGAGCACGGCGAGATCCCGCTCGGCTTGTTCTGCCGGGCGTCGCTGGCCGAGCACATGGACGCCGAGCGCCTGTTCGCCGAGACCAAGCAGGGATTCGGCTTCTACCACAAGCACTTCGGCACCCCGTATGCGTTCGGAAAGTACGACCAGCTGTTCGTGCCGGAGTTCAACGCGGGTGCCATGGAGAACGCCGGGGCGGTGACGTTCCTGGAGGATTACGTCTTCCGCAGCAAGGTGACCCGCGCGTCGTATGAGCGCCGCGCCGAGACCGTGCTGCACGAGATGGCGCACATGTGGTTCGGCGACCTGGTCACCATGGCGTGGTGGGATGACCTGTGGCTCAACGAGTCGTTCGCCACGTTCGCCTCGGTGCTGTGCCAGAGCGAGGCCACCGAATACACCAGCGCGTGGACGACATTCGCCAACACCGAGAAGTCCTGGGCCTATCGGCAGGACCAGCTGCCCTCGACCCACCCGATCGCCGCCGATATTGACGACCTGGCCGCCGTCGAGGTCAACTTCGACGGGATCACCTACGCCAAGGGCGCTTCCGTACTCAAGCAACTGGTGGCCTACGTCGGGCTGGAGTACTTCCTGGCCGGGCTGCGGGATTATTTCCGGGCGCACGCCTTCGGCAACGCCACCTTCGACGACCTGCTGGCCGCTCTGGAGAAGGCGTCCGGGCGGGATCTGTCCGGCTGGGGCCGGCAGTGGCTGAAGACCACCGGCCTGAACACCTTGCGCGCAGACTTCGACGTGCAAGGCGAAGGCGCCGAGGCCCGGTTCACCCGGTTCGCGGTGACCCAGAGCGGTGCCGCCCCGGGGGCCGGGGAGACCCGGGTGCACCGGCTGGCCGTGGGCATCTACGACGACGACCCTGCCGGTTCCGGCCAATTGGTGCGGGTACACCGGGAAGAGTTAGACATCGACGGCCCGAGCACGGAAGTCCCTGGGCTGGTGGGAGTTTCGCGTGGCAAACTGATCCTTGTCAACGACGACGACCTGACCTACTGCGCGCTGCGACTGGACGCCGAATCACTGGCCACCGCGCTGGGGCGTATCGCCGACATCGCCGATCCGCTGCCGCGCACCCTGGCGTGGTCGGCGGCGTGGGAGATGACCCGCGAAGCCGAGTTGCGCGCCCGCGACTTCCTGACGCTGGTGGCGGGCGGGATTGCCGCGGAAACCGAGGTCGGGGTGGCTGCGCGGCTGCTGTTACAGGCGCAGACCGCGCTGGGGTTCTACGCCGAACCCGAATGGGCGCGCGAGCGGGGCTGGCCGGCGTTCGCCGACCGACTGCTGGTGTTGGCACGTGCGGCCGAGGCCGGGTCGGATCACCAACTCGTCTTCGTCAACGCACTGTGCACCTCGGTACTGGCCGAACGGCACACCGCGGTGCTGGCCGCGCTGCTCGACACCGAACCCGCCACCCAGGGCCTGGCCGGCCTGACGGTGGACACCGACCTGCGCTGGCGGATCATCGTGGCGCTGGCCCGAAGCGGCGTGATCGATGCCGACGGGCCGGCGACGGCGTTCATCGACGCCGAGATTAAGCGCGACCCCACCGCGGCGGGCAAGCGCCAGGGCGCCCAGGCGTCGGCGGCGCGGCCGCAGTCGGCGGTCAAGGAGGTGGCCTGGCAGCAGGTCATCGAGGACGACACGCTGGCCAACATCGCCGGCCGGTCGATCATCGCCGGGTTCGTGCAGCCCGGTCAGGGTGAGCTGCTGGAGGAGTTCACCGTGCGTTACTTCTGGGCGATCCGCGGGGTGTGGGAGCGCCGGTCCAGCGAGGTCGCCCAAACGGTGGTCGTGGGCCTGTTCCCGGCGTGGAATATCAGCCAGGACGGGCTGGACGCCGCTGAGTTGTTCCTGACCGATCCGGAAATACCGCCTGCGCTGCGCCGACTGGTCCTGGAAGGGCGGGCCGGAGTGGAGCGGTCGTTGAAGGCCCGGATGTTCGACGCCGGCGGGGCGGGCTGATCCGGCGGTCGGGGCGGGTGCGGTGATCAGGCTGAGTCCAAAAGCATGGCCGAAGTCGGGATTGGGCCAACGACGACCATGAACGAAACTGCTTCCGACGTGACAGCGGTAGGTGTGCTTCTGGCGGCCGGCGCCGGCACTCGCTTCGGAATGCCGAAGGTACTCACCGAGCGCGGGAATTGGCTGCGACTCGCGGTGCGGGCCCTCCATGAGGGCGGCTGCGACGAGGTACTGGTGGTGCTTGGTGCGGCGATTGTCGCGGTACCGCCTCCGGCCCAGGCGGTCGTCGCCGCGGACTGGGCTCACGGGTTGAGCGCATCGCTCCGCGCGGGGATGGCCGCAGCGACCGGCAGTGCCGCCGGCTATGTCGTCCTGCACACCGTCGATACACCCGACATCGACCCGCCGGCGGTGCAGCGAGTGCTCAACGCGGCGCGCGCGGCTGACAGCGGCATTGCCCGCGCACGCTACGGCACGCGCCCCGGTCACCCGGTGGTGGTGGCCCGTCGGCACTGGACCGAGTTGATTGACGCGGCGAGGGGCGATTCCGGAGCACGGGCGTTTCTGCGGGCCCGCAGCGATGTTGTCGACGTCGACTGCGACGACCTGGCGTCGGGCATCGACGTGGACGAGTAGATCGTGCTTAACCGGGACAAAGAAACCGGTGGCTTCAAGCCGTTCAACCACTCGTGGCGATCGCTCCCCGATCTGGTGGAGCTCGGCGGGAGTTCAACGACGCTGATCGAGCCGAGGGTTCCTAACCGTTGAGAATCCGCTCACCTATGCGCGTGCAGCGGTGAGCCGGCCAACGCCAGGATCGCCTCCCCCAGCGCCTCGTTCTGGGTGGGATGGGCGTGCACAAGCGGGGTGACGTCGCCGGGAAGCGCCTCCCAGCCCACCATCAGCTGCGCCTCCCCGATCAACTCGCCGACCCGGTCCCCCACCATGTGCACACCGACCACCGGGCCGTCGCCGTCGGCTGGACCCCGGCGAATCACCTTGACACCGCCGGACGTCCGCAGGATCTGACTCTTGCCGTTGCCGCCGAGGTCGTAGACACAGGTGGTGACCTCGCCGTGCTGCTCGCGGGCCGCGGACTCGGTGAGTCCCACCGACGCGACCTGCGGATGCGAGTAAGTCACCCGCGGAATCAGGGCGTCCGGCAGCGGTGCCGGTGCCCGACCGGCGAGTTGTTCGGCCACGTAGATGCCGTGCGCGAATCCGCGGTGAGCCAGTTGCGGCCCGGCCACCAAGTCGCCGACCGCGTAGACACCGTCGTGATTCGTCGCAAGCCGTTCGTCGACCCTCACGAACCGGTGATCGACGGCGACGCCGGACTCGGCGAACCCCGCCGACTCCGGTACCCGACCCACGGCGACCAGTAGCATCTCGGCCGCCGCCGCCTCACCATCGACTAACTCCACGGTGACCCCATCGCTGGTCTGGTACGCCGCCGCGACCGTGCTGCCGGTCCGGGTTATCACACCGCGCCGGCGCAGCGCCCGTTCCAGCAGCCGCGATGCCCACTCATCCTCACCGGGCAGCAGTCGGGGCAACGCTTCCAGGATCGTCACCGTCGCGCCAAAGGACGCCCACATGCTGGCGAACTCGACGCCGATGACGCCACCGCCGAGCACAATCGCGGTGCGTGGCACCTCGCCCAGTTGCAGCGCGTGATCGCTGAACATGATCCGGTCACCGATCTCAATGCCCGGAACCCCACGCGGCACCGACCCCGTCGCAAGAACCACCGCCTGGCCGGTGTAGCTGATGTCGTCCACGACGACGGTGCGCTTCCCAACGTAGCGTCCGGCCCCCACGACGACCGTGACACCACGCCCCGCGATCAGCCCGGCAAGCCCGGTGTGCAGTCGGGTGATCACCGAGTCTTTGTAGGCGTGCAAGGCCGCCATGTCGATCCCGTCGAAACTGGCACGCACCCCGAAAGTTTCGGCCGCCCGGGCCATGTCGGCGACCTCGGCGGCGTGCAACAGCGCCTTGGTGGGAATGCAGCCGCGGTGCAGGCAGGTGCCCCCCACGTTGTCGGCCTCGATCAGGGTGACGGAGAGACCCAACTGACTCGCCCGCAGCGCGCACGCGTAACCGGCCGACCCGCCGCCGAGGATCAGCACGTCGCTGTGCCGGGCTGGTCGGGGATCGCTCGTCACAGCCGCGCCAACGCCGTGATCGGGTTCTCGATGAAATCGGCGAACAGCCGCAGGAATCCGCCCGCGGCGGCGCCGTCGCACACCCGGTGATCGAAGCTCAGCGACACCTGAGTCAGCTTGCGCACGACCAGCTCACCACCGACCACCCAGGGCCGGTCGATGATCCGGCCGACACCCACAATCGCCGCTTCGGGGTGGTTGATGATCGGCGCGGACCCGTCGACACCGAACACACCGTAGTTGTTCAGGGTGAATGTTCCGCCGGAAAGACGGTGAGGCGGCAGCTTACCGTCGCGCGCCAGGGCTGTTGTGTCGGCCAACGCATTCGAGAGCGCGAGCAGATCCAGGGTGTCGGCGTGCTGGATCACCGGAACCAGCAATCCGCGCGGTGTCTGGGTCGCGATGCCCAGGTTGATGTGGCGGTAGCCGACGATTTCCGATCGTGCGGTGTCCACCGACGAATTCAGCTCGGGGAACTGCCGCAACGCCGCGACGGTGAACCGCGCTAACAACGCCAACAGGCTGACCTGGCCTGCCGTCGACTGCTGGATAGATCGTCTTGTGTCCAGCAGTGCGGTGGCGTCAACATCGACCCAGGTGGTCGCGTCCGGAATTTCCCGGCGGCTGGTCGACAGCTTGTCCGCGATCACCTTGCGCATTCCGGTGATTGGGGTTCGCCGCACATCTTGGGTGTTCGACACCACCGGGTTCAGGGCCTGTTCGACGTCGGCCCGGGTGATGACGCCGCCCGGCCCGCTGGCCGGCAGGCTTGTCAGGTCAACTCCGTTGTCGCGGGCCAGTTTGCGCACCACCGGCGAGATCACCTTGGCCGCACCGGCGGATGGAGGGATCGGGGTGACGGTCGGCGACACTGCCGGCGCGCGGCGGCGGCGACGTTCCGGTTCGGACGTTCCGTACCCGATCAGCACATTTCCCGAGCCGGCCTGTTCCTCGGCGCGGTACTCCTCAAACGCCGAGGCGCGCACGGTGATCAACGGGGTGCCCACCACCAGGGTTGCCCCCACCTCGCCGTGCAGTTCGATCACGGTTCCCGCGAACGGGACCGGCACCTCGACTACCGCCTTCGCCGTTTCCACCTCCACCACCACCTGGTCGATGGTCACGGCGTCGCCCACCTGCACCCGCCACTGCGCGATTACGGCATCGGTGAGGCCTTCGCCGAGATCGGGCAGCAGGAATGTTTGGTCGCTCATGCTCGGACCGCCCACCGGGTGTCGACGCGGTCGTCCCATTGCAGACGATCCAACGCGTCCAGGATCCGGTCGCAGCCGGGCAGGTGCAGCCGCTCGAGTTTGGGTGCGGGGTAGGGAATGTCGAATCCGCACACTCGCAGCACCGGCGCCCTCAGGTGATGAAAGCAGCGTTCCTGCACGCGGGCGGCGATCTCGGCGCCCACCCCGGCGAACCCCTGGGCCTCGTGCACCACCACGCACCGGCCGGTCTTGCGTACCGATGCCGCCACGGTCTCGTCGTCGAACGGCACGATCGACCGTAGATCGATCACCTCGACGTCCCGCCCGTCGTCGGCGGCTGCAGCGGCGGCGGCCTGCACCGCCGGCTCCACCGCTGGGCCATAGGTGACAATCGTGGCGTCACAACCCGGCCGGGCGATCCGGGCCCGTCCGATCGGGTCGCCGCGGTCAAGTTCGATATCGGCGCGGGAAAAGTACAGCCGTTTGGGTTCGAGGAACACCACCGGGTCGGGGTCCTCGATGGCGTGCCGCAGCAGGCTGTAGGCATCCGCCACCGAGGCCGGGGCCACCACCTTGAGCCCCGGGGTGTGCGCGTAGTAGGCCTCGCTGGAATCGCAGTGATGCTCCACCCCGCCGATCCCGCCGGCGAACGGTATCCGGATCACCATCGGCGCGGTCAACGCTGCTTTGGTGCGGTTACGCAGCTTGGCGACATGCGACACGATCTGCTCGAACGCCGGGTAGGCAAACGCGTCGAATTGCATCTCAACCACCGGGCGAAAGCCCGCCATCGCCATCCCGACGGCGAACCCGATGATCCCCGACTCGGCGAGCGGTGTATCGAAACACCGATCCGTGCCGAACGTCGCGGCCAAGCCGTCGGTGACCCGGAAGACGCCACCAAGTTGCCCGACGTCCTCGCCGAACACCAGCACGGATTCGTCTTCACGCAGCGCGTCGCGCAGCGCGGTGTTGAGGGCCTGCGCCATACTCATCACGGTCATCCGTTAGCCTTCCCCGGCCTCAGCGGCCAACTCCGCGTGCACCTGCAGTCGTTGCTCGCGCAACTGGGTGGTCGGCTCGGCGAACACGTACCGGAACAGGTCGTCCGGGTCGCTGGGCCGGTCGGTGTTCATCCCGTCCCGAAGCGCCGCTGCACGGCTTTCGGCCTCCTCTGCCACCGCGCCGACGTGGACGTCGTCGATCAAACCCTCTGCACGCAGGTAGATCTCGAGACGGACGACGGGGTCCCGGTCGCGCCATTGCGCCACCTCGTCATCGGTGCGGTACCGGGTTGGGTCGTCGGCGTTGGTGTGCCCCCCGACCCGGTAGGTGTGGGCTTCGACGATCACCGGGCCGTTACCGTCGGCCACGTACCTGCGCGCTTCGTCGAGCACCGCCAGCACGGCCACCGGATCGTTGCCGTCAACCTGTTCACTGCCGATCCCGTAGCCGACTCCCTTGTGCGCCAGCGACGGTGCAACGGTCTGGCGGGCCAGCGGAACGCTGATCGCAAAGCCGTTGTTCTGCACCAGAAAGATCACCGGCGCGTGAAACACGGCAGCGAAGTTGAGGGCTTCGTGGAAGTCCCCTTCACTGGTCGCGCCGTCGCCGCACAGCGCCAGCACAACCGACCCGGTGTCTCGGCGCGTTTGCGCATGGGCCAGACCGGCGGCGTGCACGAGTTGGGTCGCCAGCGGCGTGCACTGCGGTGCGGTGCGGTGGCGCACCGGGTCGTAGCCGCAGTGCCAGTCGCCGGCCAGCATGGCAAGGATCTCGATCGGATCGATGCCCCGGGTGACCAGTGCCATCGAATCGCGGTAGGTGGGGAACAGCCAGTCCTCAGCGCGCAGCGCCATGGCGGCGGCGACCTGGCAGGCCTCCTGCCCACGGGCGGACGGATACACCGCCAGCCGGCCCTGTTTGGTCAGCGCCGTCGCCTGATCGTCAAACCGCCTACCCAGAACCATGTTTCGATACATATCCACCAATCGGTCACCGGGTGGGCGCGGGTATCGCGCGGTACAGGCGGTCAGCTGCCCCACCGGATCGAGGTACTGGACGGGGGCGTCGGCCGGAAGAAACGTCGCATACGTCGCGCCAGGCTGCTCGACCGCGGTCACCACTACCTCCCAGGTGGACTATTTGTTGTTCAATAATCGTCAGCCAAAGCTATACGTGACTCGTTTCGCGTCGGTGTAGATACGTATTGCTTTCATTCGGATCTTGAGCATGCATACTGTTCATCGGATCAACCGATAACCGCCAGGGGACGAACACATGGCCGAGAGCGCCACGGCACTGCAGCTCGACGAGGTCGACCGCACGCTGATCCGGGAATTGGTCAAAGACGGCCGGGTGTCCATGTTGGAGCTGGCCAAGCGGGCGCATATTTCTCGCACCCACGTGTACTCCCGCATCGAGCGACTCGAAGACGCGGGAGTCATCGAGGGATTCACCACCCGGATCAACCTGGAACGAGCGGGGTTTGCGACGTCGGCGGTCATCGCGTTGTCCATTCAGCAGGACGCCTGGCGGGGCTTGTCCGCACAGTTGAAGACACTGCGTTATGTCGAGCGGATCGCCTTAGTGGGCGGCGACTTCGATGTGCTGGTGGTGGTCCGCACCCCGGACAATGCGACGCTGCGCAGTGTGGTGCTCGAGAGTCTGCACGGTATGGTCGGCATCCGCGGCACCCGGACTTGGTTGACGTTCGAGGAGTGGAATGGGGTTCCCTCAGAATGGCTTTGAGGAAGTCGCTGCGTCGACGGCGTCGGCCCGGTGGCGAGCCAGGAGGCGGGCGGCGGCGTCGGTGGTGATGCCCTCGCCCTCGCTGATCCGGTAAACCTCGGCAAGGGTGTCGCCGATTCGCCTGGTGTGCCGCGCGACGGCGTCCCCGTCCCACCCGAGCACCTCACGGCCGACCAGGTGGAAGGCGCCGCCGGCGTTGGCGACGAAGTCGGGGGCGTACAGGATGCCCCGGTCGCGCAGGATCGCGCCGGCATGCTCGTCGGCAAGGATGTTGTTGGCGGCCCCGACGACGGCAGAGGTGCTCAGCCGCTCGGCAGTCGCGCTGTCGATCACGCCGCCCATCGCGCAGGGAGCGAAGATATCGCAGGGTGTGGTCGCGACGTTGTCGGGTCCGACCGCGGTGCAGCCGAATCGACGGGCCCACGCCAGGCGCTCCGGATCGGTGTCGGAAACCAACAGTCGGGCACCGGCTTCCGACGCGAAAGTCGCGAGCTGACCGCCGACCGCGCCGAGTCCCTGGATGAGGACGCTGAGCCCGTCGAGGGTTCCCAGTCCGGCGTGCGCGGCGGTGGCCGTCATGGCTTCGAAGACCCCCAAGGCGGTGTTGAGCGCGCTGGACCCCGCACCGCCCCGGTCCTTCGAACGTCCGAAGACGAAGCTGGTTGTGTCGTTGAGGATGTCCATGTCCTCGGAGTTGGTGTTCACATCGGGGCCGGTCCAGTAGGTGCCGTGCAGATTGTCGATGTTTTGGGCATGCAGCGCAAGGATGCGCTGCCAGGTGGCAGAGTCGATGTCCTTGCGCGGCGCCGGCAACGCGATCACCGACTTACCGCCGCCCATCGGCAGGCCGCTCACCGCCATCTTCAAAGTCATGGCGCTGGCCAGGCGTCCAGCATCGTCGAGGGCGCCGGCCAACGACGCGTACTGTGCGGCCCGGGTGCCGCCAGCGGCCCGCCCGGACCGCGTTGAATCCACCCGGATGACAAATGTTGCCCCGGTCTCACGGTCGTGCCGGGTCACGGTCAATTCACCGCCCCAGCGCAACGTGTCCTCCAAGCTCATCATGGCGCCCTTCCTGGCAACTGACTCAATACGTCTGCTGAAGCTAGGCTTCGACGAATGTTCTCTGATCTGTGAGGCCAGGATTCGGTACAAATTGCGCATATTCGCTATTTCGATGAGCATCGTGTCCAGACGGTGCGTCGGCTGGGCTGGCTTGACGGGCACTCTGCGGCGCGCCGGCCGACGGGTGGATCGGCACGGTGATTGCGGTGAGGCGACCGCCGTCTCGGCCACGCCGATCGGCGATGATCTCCGCGGCAATCGAGACGGCGGTCTCCTCCGGTGTGACGGCCCCGAGATCGAGACCGACGGGTGCCCTCAGCCGCCCGAGTTCACGCTCGGTTAAACCGATCTCGCGCAGCCGCTCGGCGCGCTCGGCCTGGGTGCGGCGGGATCCGAGGGCGCCGATGTAGGCGGGCCGCTGCACCCAGCCGTCGTCGCGCAGCGCGAGTTGAAGCAGCGGCACATCGAACTTCGGGTCGTGGGTCAGCGCCACCAGCACCGTGCGATGGTCTAGGCGGCCGGCGTCGCGCTCCGCGCGCAGGTATCGGTGCGGCCACTGCACCACCACCTCGTCGGCCACCGGAAACCGCGCCGGCGTGGCGAACACCGGTCGGGCATCGCATACCGTGACGTGATAGCCCAGAAAGGCGCCGATTCCGGCGGTTGCGGCGGCGAAGTCGATCGCGCCGAACACGATCATCCGGGCCGGCGCCCGGTGCGCGGAGATGAAGATCTCGAGTTCATCGGCGGACTCCTGGCAGCGCAGCACCGTGGGCTCCCCCACAATCAGCATTCTGCGTCCCGCACGCGCCACGTCCGCATCGGTGCGTGCAGAACCCAGTGTGCCGCTGAGCGAATCGGGGCGAACGATCAGTCGCCGGCCGACCCGCGCCGGTTCGTCGGCCCGGATCGTGGTTGCGACCACGATCGGATCCCGTCGGCGGCCGATCACCTCGCCGAATTCGGGATAGCTGTCGCGGGAGATCCGCTCAACGAACACATCGATGGTGCCACCGCAGGTGAGCCCGACAGCCACATCGTCATCGGGGGGTCCGAAGCGCTGCAGACGCGCCGCTCCGTCGGCACGCACCTCGCGGGCCAGTTCGTACACAGCCGCCTCGACGCATCCGCCGGACACGCTGCCGAGGACCGACCCGTCCGCGGCAACCATCATCTTCGCCCCGGCCGACCGCGGCGCGGACGCCCTGGTGGCGACCACGGTCGCCACGCCCATCGTTTCACCGCGCAGCCACCGGCGGCGCATCTCCTCGTCTACGCCAGGCACGACTCAGCATCCGATCTCCGCCGACAGCGGCTCTGCCGGCGCGTGGGTTTCATCCAGATGCACCCTGCCCCGGTGAATGACCGCCCGCACCCGCTCGGACAGGGCGCGCACCGCGATGTCGGTGCCGCCCAACAGCACCAGGTCCGCCTGCTTGCCGGGCGCCAACTCACCGATTTCGTCGCCGGCGCCGAGCAGTTCGGCCCCCGACGTCGTTGCCGCGCGTAGCGCCTCCACCGCGGACAGGCCCTGTTCATGCATCAATTCGAGCTCGGCGAGGTTGCCTCCGTGCGGTGCGATCCCGGCGTCGGTGCCCATCGCGATGCGCACCCCGGCGGCGTGCGCAAGGCGCAGTGACGCGTCATGCGCCTCGACTACCTCAGCCACCTTCGCGCGGGTGGCCGTGGTGATCCCCGCCCCGGTCTGGGCTTGGCGCAACAGCGCGCGCGGCGCTGATAGCGTTGGCACCAGCCAGGTTCCGTTGTCGACCATCATGGCGACGGCTTCCTCGTCGAGATACACCCCATGCTCGATGGAGCGCACGCCGGCGCGTACCGCGTTCTTGATGCCCTCGGTGCCGTGCGCGTGCGCCATCACATGAACGCGGGCAGCGCGCGCCTCGGCCATTAGCACCGCGAGTTCCTCGGCGGTCAAGTGCGCGCGGCGCGGGTCACTGCGCGGGCTGATGACACCGCCGGTGGTGGCGACCTTGAGGACGTCGGCGCCGGCGCGGATCAGTTCGCGCACGGTGCGGCGCATCTGATCGGCGCCATCGACGATGGTCGACGGGCAGCCGGGATATGGCGGCCAAAACGCGTGCACACACTCACCGGAGGCCATCCATTCATCGCCGTGACCGCCGGTCTGGCTGAGCATGCCGATCGCGATCTGCAAGTCGGGTCCGTCGATCAACCCGCCGGCAACCGCCTGTTTCACTCCGAGATCGGCGCCGGCCGCGTCCCGCACGGTGGTCACCCCGGCGTGCAGGGTCCGGCGCAGGTTGCCGACCGCCTGAAAGAACCTGAGCGAGAACGGAGTCTGGATCAACCGCAGCACGTCGACGTCGTCGAGCATGACGTGCACGTGACAGTCGATGAACCCCGGCACCACCAGGTGCCCGGTGGCATCCAGTGCGGTGTCACCGTCGAGGCCGACACCCACCTCGGCGATCTGCCCACCGTCGATGACCACATCGGCGGGGGCCGCTGTCCCCGAGATCGGATCGAAGACGTGTCCGCCGTGGACCAGCAGCCGGGAGCTCACCGACCGCCCGCCACCGGTGGTCCGTAGAGGGTACTGATCCAGACCGTGGTCAAGGCGTCGGTGGCCGCCGCCGGGTCGCCGAACGGGACCTGTCCGAAGGACGCCAGCAGATAGCGCTCATTCATCCAGGTCAGGGCTCGCGCCACCTCGCGGGGCTGGGTGATGTGGCTGCGCCCGGCCGCGACGTCGGCCTCGATCCGACGCGAGGTCGCCGTAACGAGGCCGTCGGCCAGCGCGGCATACAAATCACTGATCTCGCCGTCATGCCGCGCGGTGTCGGAGATCGCCTGAATGAGGCGGCCGTGTTCGACGAAGACCGCGGTCAAGCCGGTCAGACTGGCCCGAAGTTCGGCGCCGGGATCCTCGCTGTCGGCCAGCCAGTCGTCGGCGACGTGCCCCAACTCCAGACCGACATCGTCGAGCATCGCCATCAGCAGCTGCTGCCGATCCTCGAAATGACGGTAGAAGGCGGTGCGGGCGACCTCGGCGGCCGACGTGATGTGGTCGAGCGAGATGTCGGCCCAGGGCTGGCTCTCCAGCAGGTGGTGCGCGGCATCGAGCAGTCGCCGCCGGGCGTTGCGCCGGTGCTCGCGGCGCCGCGCCTGCAGATCGCTTTGTCGCGTGGTCACC
>JBDTKT010000048.1:0-8581 GCA_039935195.1 Mycobacterium sp. | reverse complement strand
TTCCACGACGTAACCACGAAACTCTTCGACCGGTTCGGTGACGACACCGTCGTCTATCCCGGGCACGGCGACGACACCACGCTCGGCGCCCAACGCCCGCACCTGAACGACTGGCGTGATCGCGGCTGGTGAATCAGCCTGTCGTGTGCACAATCACCACGTCAGTCTTGGCCCTGCGGGCGACGCTGGCCGGCACTGACCCGAGCAACCGGCCAGCGATGGTGTTCAGGCCTAGGTTGCCGATCACCAGCAGATCCGCGTCGACTTCCTCAGCCAGGTCGAGCAGCACATCCGCCGGGGCACCGACGATAGCCCGCTCTTCGACGATGGTGGCGCCAGCGGTCTCGGCTCGCTCCTTTGCGCCGCGCAGAATCGCGTAGGTGGGGGCATCACCCGCCATCTGATAGCTCGCTCCGTGCGCGTGGTCAGGCGTCGGGATGTACGCGGTGGCCACGATCAACTTCGCGCCTAGCCCGGACGCGAGTTGGGCTGCTCGCTCAACGGCGCGCAGCGACGAGTCCGAACCGTCGGTGCCAACCACCACAGTCTGAAATTCGCTCATCGGTACCCTCCCAGTGATTAGTGGCAACGCCATCGCGACCGCAACCCATCGACGGGCCCTGATTGGTGGACTGGCGGACGAACCATAGCTGAGCGCCCCTATTTTACCGGTCTGACCGGCCAGAAAGCCACCTCCTCAGTCTGGGCGTACCGCGCCCGACAGTGCTCTACATCGCTGACATGCGGCCTTCGTCGAGCCACACCGGTGGCGACACCGCCCTGTAGACCCGGAACGTCCGCACCTCGACGAGTGGCGTGACCGCGGCTGGTAACGACACGCGCGTTGTCGAATCTGCCCATCGACCTTCGCATCACGCTGCGTGGACACGCCGCTCGCCAACGCGCAAGTGTCCGCGGAGATGCGGGCGTTAGACCGAACCCGCAGAATTCGACGCGCTGTTCCACGACGTAACCACGAAACTCTTCGACCGGTTCGGTGACGATACCGTCGTCTATCCCGGGCACGGCGATGACACCACGCTGGGTGCCCAACGCCCGCACCTGAACGAGTGGCGCGACCGGGGTTGGTGACCGGACCCGACTCAGCCGGAGGTATGCACGATCAGCACGTCGATCTTGGACCGGCGGGAGACGTTGGCCGGCACCGACCCGAGCAGGCGGCCGGCGATGGTGCTCAGCCCGACGTTGCCGACGACCAGCAGATCGGCCTTGACATCCTCCGCCAGTTCGACCAGTGCGTCCACCGGGGCTCCGACGATGGGTCGTTCCTCCACCTCGGTGGCGCCCGCAGCGATAGCCCGCTCCTTGGCCTCCTTCAGGATCGCGTAGATGGGGGCGCTACCCGACGCCTGGTAGCTCTCGTCCTTCAACGCGTCGACGGCCCGCGGGTCGTCGGCGTGCGGGAGGAACGCGGTGGCCACGATCACCCTCGCTCCCGGTCCACTCGCGAGCGCACCCGCCCGGTCGACGGCGCGCAGCGACGAATCCGAGCCATCCGTGCCAACAACCACGGTCTTATAGCCGCTCATCCGTACCCTCCCAGGTTACTAATTGCGGTACTCACTACGAGCCATGGCGACAGTAACGCCTCGACGGCCGTAGTTGGGTGCAATTGGCGACACAGGTTAGTTCGGCGCCGTCAGCTACACCGGTCTGACCGGGTAGAGAGCAGCCATTCCGGCCCGACCGTGACATAGCCGACAGTCAGTCGCGCCGAGCACCGTGGCGCCGGATGGCCGCGGTAGCGTGAAAGTCCCCCAGTTCACCGCTACGGACGGCACACGCATTTGAGCCTCGTACTGACCCGGGACCGGGTGGTCGGTGAAACCCGGTCGGCTCACCCGCCCGCGCGCGGGTCCGATGCCCTGCTGATCGGGATCCTGGCGGCGATCATCAGCGGCCTCGCGGCGAACCGGCCATCGATGTGGTTCGACGAAGCGGCCACCATCTCGGCGTCGGCGAATCGCTCGCTGGCGCAATTGTGGCATCTGCTGGCGCATGTCGATGCGGTACACGGCTTGTACTACCTGTTCATGCACGGCTGGTTCGCGGTCTTCCCGGCCACCGAGTTCTGGTCGCGGCTGCCGAGTTGCCTGGCGGTCGGCGTCGGCGCCGCGGGTGTGGTGACACTGACCCGGCAGTTCACCACGCGCCGGGTCGCGGTGTGTGCGGGTGTGCTGTTCGCGGTGCTGCCCCGGATGACGTGGGCCGGCATCGAGGCCCGCTCGTACGCGTTCTCGGCGATGGCCGCGGTCTGGTTGACCGTGCTGTGTGTGACCGCGGCACGTCGCAACACCCTGCCGGTGTGGCTGGGATACGGCCTGGCGATCGTGGTTTCGACGGTGCTGAATACGTTCACGGTGCTGGTCATCGTGGCGCATGCGGTGCTCATCCGAGTGTCGGGGTACGGCCGGCCGGTCACGCTGCGGTGGGCCGGCGCGACGGGCGGCGCGCTGGCGGTCCTGGCTCCGTTTCTGTTGTTCAGTCGGAGTCAGATCGGACAGGTGGGTTGGATCCATCCGTTGAATTCGCACACCGTCACCGAGATCGTCCTGCAGCAGTACTTCGACAAGAGCGTCCCGTTCGCGGTCCTGGCCGGGGTAGTAATCGCCGCCGCCATACCGGCCGGCCGACGCCGACCGCCGGACGGTGACACGGCACGGTTGCTGATCGTCTGTGCCGCTTGGATTCTCGTCCCGACCGCCGTCACCGTCGTGTACTCCGCGGTGGCAAAACCCGTTTACTACCCTCGATACCTGATCTGCACCGCACCCGCGATGGCCATCGTGTTGGCGGTCTGCGTGACCACGGTCGTCAGTGGACGGCGACGCACCGTCGGCACTATCGGCCTGGTCGCACTGTTCGCGGCGGTCGCGGCACCGAATTACGTTGTCACCCAGCGTGATCGATACGCCAAGGAAGGCTGGGACTACAGCCTGGTGGCCGACGCGGTCGAAACGCACGCCGCCCCTGGGGACTGCCTGCTGGTGGACAACACCACTGGCTGGGCGCCCGGCCCGATCCGGGCGCTACCGGCCGGACGTCCCGGCGCGTTCGCCGGGCTGGTAGACCCGGGCCGGGGACCCCGCGGTCCCGCGCTGGGGCGACTGTGGGACGGACACATCGCGGTGTGGGCCCAGGCCGACCGGTTCGACACTTGCACCACGATCTGGACCATCACCGCCCACGACCCGACGCTGCCGGCGCACCAGGCCGGTGCGGCGCTGTCACCGGGCCCGCGCTTCGGCCGCACCCCGGACGGTCAGGTTCTGCACCGGCTGGGCTTCCGGGTCGTCGAGCGGTGGCAGTTCACCTTCGCGCAGGTGGTCAAGTCCACCCGGTGATCGTCAGTCGAGCGCCACTTCGAGTCCACGGGCGGCGCGATAAGCGACCAGACACGTCGCCGCGGCGACGATCGCGAAAAGCACGAACAACCAGCGGGCCGCCGGAAGCTGCGCCCCCATGGCGGTGTTGACCACCAGGCCGGCGATCCCGGCGCCGAACGCCCCACCGATCAGCTGCACGGTGTTGATCGCCGCCGCGGCCGTACTGCCTTCGGCAGGATCATCGACGCAGCCCATCGCCCACGCCGACAGGTGCGGCCAGCCGGCACCTACGCCGACACCCACAACCAGCAGCGCCAATGCCCAGACCACGCCGACAGCCGTCGGGTTGTAGTGGCTCATCTGGGTGAACCCGACCATGGCCAGACCCGCCGACATCACCAGCGGCGCGGTGATAACCAGTGCGGTGATAACCCGCGCCTTGTTCACCGAGGCGCTCGCGATCTCGCTGAATGTCCAGCCGGTCGAGAGTGCCGCACCGAGGAATCCGGCCAACACCGGCGCCAAATGGGCCATCCGCTGACCGAGCAGCGGTATGTACAGGTTCGCCTTGGTGGTCGCCATCAGCAGACCCAGGGTCAGGTAAATCCATTTCTCCCGGCCCGGGTGGAAGGCGCTGCGCGGCAATACGGCGGCCGATGCGCGCCGGTCCACCACCAAAAATCCAACAAGCAACAGTCCAGCGGCGGCCAGCAGACCGGTCGCCACCACGAGGCTGCGCGGTAGCTGGGCAGCACTGACCGTCAGCGCGGCGGCCCCCAATAGCAGCAGCGACAGTACCGGAACCTGCATCGGTTCGCCGCTGCGCTCGCCCTTGCCGGCCGGCAGCACCGTGACCACCGCCGAGGCCATGATCACGGTCAGCACCACCATCCCGATGAACGCCCAGCGCCACGCCCCGAACTGCGCGAACAAACCGCCGGCGGCCGGACCGAGCAGCGTCCCGACCCCCCACATCGCCGACACCAGTCCAGACGCCCGAGTCCACAGTGAGCCGGGCAACACCGCGTTGATCAACGCGTAGCCCAGACCGGCCAGCAGGCCGCCACCCAGCCCCTGCAGGGTGCGGCCGGTCAACAGGATCTCCATTGAGGGTGCCAATGCGCACACCATGCCGCCCAGGCCGAACGCGACCAGACCCACCAGGTAGGCCACTCGCGATCCGACCCTCATCAGCACCGGGTGCACCACCGCGGCAGCCAGCACCGATGCAACCAGGTACAGCGTGGTCACCCACGCGTAGAGCCGTTCGCCACCGATGTCTTTCACCGTGCTCGGCAGCAGGCTGATCGTCAGGAACTCGTTGGTCGCGTACAACGCCACACCACCGGCCAGCACTGCCATGGTGCCTCGATACCGGGGACCGAGGAGTTCACGCCAGCTGCCCGCGGCGCCGGAGAGATCACTCGTCGTCGTTTCTGTCAGATCCACCACCGTTTTCAGTCAACCATGGCCGGGTGCAACACGCGAAAACGGCTACCTGACCGGCGGGTCACTTCAGCCCGGCGGCGTCCATGCCGCGCAGTTCCTTCTTCATGTCGGCGATCTCATCGCGGAACCGCCCGGCCAGCTCGAACTGCAGATCGCGGGCTGCGTTCATCATCTGCGCGGTGAGGTCGTCGATCAGATCCGCCAACTCGGCGCGCGGCATGGTGGCGGTGTCGCGGCCCTCGAACACCCCGGCGCTGACCGATCGGCCCGCCCTGCCCGCCTCCCCCTGGGCTCGGCGGCCACGCGACGCGTTACGCCCGGAGCCGCCCACCGGAACTGCACCGGTGGCCTCAGCGGCACCGGTCCCTTCCGTATCCAGGGCCTCCCGGTAAACCTGCTCGAGGATGTCGGTGATCTTCTTGCGCAGCGGCTGCGGGTCGATACCGTGCGCCTCGTTGTGGGCGACCTGCTTGGCCCGGCGCCGATCGGTCTCGTCGATGGCCTGCCGCATCGAGGGCGTGATTTTGTCGGCGTACATGTGCACCTCGCCGGAGACGTTGCGGGCGGCGCGGCCGATGGTCTGGATCAGGCTGCGCGCCGAGCGCAGGAAGCCCTCCTTGTCGGCGTCCAGGATCGCCACCAGCGACACCTCCGGCAGGTCGAGGCCCTCCCGCAGCAAGTTGATACCGACCAGTACGTCGTAGTCGCCGAGCCGCAACTGCCGCAGCAGTTCCACCCGCCGCAGCGTGTCGATGTCGGAATGCAAGTAGCGCACCCGGATGCCCATCTCCAACAGATAATCGGTGAGGTCTTCGGCCATCTTCTTGGTCAGCGTGGTGACCAGCACCCGCTGGTCCGCCTCGGCGCGCTGCCGAATCTCGCCGATCAGGTCGTCGATCTGGCCCTTGGTCGGTTTGACCACCACCAACGGGTCGACCAGGCCGGTCGGGCGGATCACCTGCTCGACGAACTCACCGGCGGCCTGGCTGAGCTCGTAGGGGCCCGGAGTGGCCGACATATACACCGTCTGCCCGACCCGCTCGGCGAACTCCTCCCAGGTCAGCGGCCGGTTGTCGCAGGCCGATGGCAGCCGGAACCCGTGCTCGACCAGGTTGCGCTTGCGCGACATGTCGCCCTCGTACATGCCGCCGATCTGCGGCACCGTGACATGCGACTCGTCGACGATCAGCAGGAAGTCCTCCGGGAAATAGTCCAGCAGCGTCGCCGGCGGTGTGCCGGACCCGCGACCGTCGATGTGCCGGGAGTAGTTCTCAACACCCGAGCAGAACCCGACCTGGCGCATCATCTCAATGTCGTAATTGGTGCGCATCCGTAGCCGCTGCGCCTCCAGCAGCTTGCCGTGCCGCTCCAACTCGGCGAGCCGCTCGGCCAGTTCCTCCTCGATGGTGGAGATCGCCTGTGTCATCCGCTCCGGGCCGGCGACGTAGTGGGTGGCAGGAAAGATACGTAGCGAATCGACCTTGCGCACCACGTCGCCGGTGAGCGGGTGCAGGTAGTAGAGCGCCTCGATCTCGTCGCCGAAGTACTCGATACGGACCGCCAGCTGCTCATAGGACGGGATGATCTCGACGGTGTCCCCGCGCACCCGGAACGAGCCGCGGGTGAACGCCAGGTCGTTGCGGGTGTACTGAACGTCGACCAGCAGCCGCAGCAGCCCGTCCCGCGGTACCTCCGCACCCACCTGCAGCTCGACCGAACGGTCCAGATAGGACTGGGGTGTGCCCAGGCCGTAGATACACGACACCGACGCCACCACCACCACGTCACGCCGCGACAGCAGGCTTGACGTCGCCGAGTGCCGCAATCGCTCCACGTCGTCGTTGACCGAGCTGTCCTTCTCGATGTAGGTGTCGGTTTGGGCGATGTACGCCTCTGGTTGGTAGTAGTCGTAATAGGAGACGAAGTATTCGACAGCATTGTGCGGCAACATCTCCCGCAATTCGTTGACGATCTGCGCGGCCAGCGTCTTGTTGGGTTCCATGATCAGCGTGGGCCGCTGCATCCGCTCGATCAGCCAGGCCGCGGTCGCTGACTTGCCGGTGCCGGTGGCACCGAGCAGCACCACGTTCTTCTCCCCCGCGGTGATCCGACGTTCCAGTTCGGTGATGGCGGTCGGCTGGTCGCCGGCGGGCTGGTGCGGGCTGACCACCTCGAAGCGGCCGCCGGTGCGCACAAGACCTGTAACGGCGTCGTCGACCGCGCGGTACTCCGAATGCGCAACGACGGGGTGTTCTGTTGCAAAAGCCACGAGACCAGGGTATGCCGGGGACCTGACAATACGACGGCGCGCGCAACTCAGGAGGTGGTTAGCGGTGCACCCGCCCAAGGAGGAGGTCTTCGACCTGGTCGCGCGCACCAACACCGATCCCAAGGGGGTGGTTCGCGCGGTAGATGTGTACACGGTGCGGCCCTGGGGCCTCTACATGGCCCGGCCGACGCCCGGCCGGGCCGAGTTCCACTACCTGGAATCGTGGCTGCTGCCCGCGCTGGGGCTGCGGGCCAGCGTCTTCCATTTCAGCCCCGGTCACGAGCGCGACCAGGACTTCTACCTCGACGTCGGCGACTATCGGCCCGGAACGGCCGTGTGGCACTCCCAGGACCACTACCTGGACCTGGTGGTCCGGATCGGCGTCGGCGTCGAACTCACCGACGCCGACGAGTTGATGGCCGCGGTGCAGGACCGGCTGTTGACCCCGGAATCCGCCGAGCGTGCGGTGGCCCATGCCGTCCACGCCGTCGACGGTCTGGCCCGACACAACTACGACCTGCACCGATGGCTGTCGGGCAACGGAATGGAACTCTCCTGGGCGGGGTTGTAGCCTCGGAGACTATGAACGTCAACTTGAGAGTGGGCGTCGCCACCGCGACGACGGCGGCCCTGATCGGGTGCGGCCAACTCCTCCCGGCGCCGGCGGCGGCCGGGGATCAGCTGCACAACGTCACCTATACCGCGCGGGTCGACGCCTGGACCAGCGGCAGCGTGGTCACCTTCATGCGCACCGACTACCAGACCGCCAGCGCGGATCTCGACGGGTTCGGCGCGACGTTCCAGGCCAACACCGTGCTGGCCGACCCAAGCAGGGCCGGGATGGTGATCCGGTTGCGTTTCCCAGCCACGGCGAACGTGCACTGCGAGATCCAGGTCGACGACGTCGTCACGGTCAAGAGCGACCGCTTCGTCAACACCTGGGGCAATAGCAACGACCCGCGCACCGGCGCCATGCTGTGCGGCGCCCTGATCAGCGGCATGGCCTGATCGGACCGGCTTCGTCGAACCCCGTCGAACTCCGTCAAACTAGGAAGGCCGCCACCCGGTGCTGTCGGCCCACGCCCACGCCCGCTGATAGCCCTCATGGACAGCGAGTCGTGCCAGTCGCGCCCCGGGGTTGGCGGCCAGCCAGTCGACCAACAGCAGCGCGAACTGCTGGTTGGGTCGACCGTCAACTCGGATGTGCACGTTGGTGGGCCGTCCGGGGTCGGCCGAGGCATGAAACCTCTTCTCCCACCATGTCGACCGATCGGTGCGGTCGAAGCCGGCGGCGGTGCTGCGGGCACCGGGCTCGGCGAGGTCGCCGGTGATCTCCTCGACGCGCGGATAGCCGGCGCCCAGCAACTGGTCGGCGAATTCGTCGGCGGCAGCGAGGGATTCGACCGTGACCTGGATGTCGATGACGTCTGGGTCGATCGCCATGCCAGTGGTATCAATGGTCACGGCGTCTGCAGCCGGTCGCAAAGGTGCCACCGCACGGTTCGCGTCGCGGGCG
>JBDTKT010000047.1:0-26082 GCA_039935195.1 Mycobacterium sp. | reverse complement strand
ATGCGGGCAAGGCGACTCCGGCGCGGCAGGTGGCGCGGAGCGCCCGGCCCCGAGCCGGAGCGAAGCCGAAGAAGCGCAAGCGGTGATCGATCGCCGCCGCGAGGCCAACCGGCGCGACGACCGCCGGCGACAGAGGGAGATGACATGACAGACGCGGAAACCACTGACCACAGCACGATCGGGCAGCCAGAGGATCTGGCAGACGACGGCAGTACCGCCGCGGGCCCGGTGGCCAGTCTTGAGGAGCGGTTGGTCGCCGAGGGGGAGATCGCCGGCGATTACCTGGAGGAGTTGTTGGACTTGCTCGATTTCGACGGCGATATCGACCTGGATGTCGATGGTCGGCGGGCTGTGGTGAGCATTGATGGCGGCAGCGACCTGAACAAGTTGGTGGGGCGCAAGGGCGAGGTTCTGGACGCGCTCCAGGAGTTGACCCGCCTGGCCGTGCACCAGAAGACCGGGGAACGCAGTCGGCTCATGCTCGACGTCGCCGGGTGGCGGCGCGGGCGGCGCGAGGAACTGACCGCGCTGGGCGACGAGGTGGCGCGGCGTGTGGTGGAATCCGGTGTGCGCGAGGAACTGGCCCCGATGAGTCCGTTCGAACGTAAGATCGTGCACGACGCGGTGGCCGCGGTCGCGGGCGTTCACAGTGAGAGCGAAGGCGCAGAACCGTCGCGACGTGTCGTGGTTCAGCCGGACTAGCCGTGCAGGGAATTACAACAAGGTAATTTCCGATCGCGGCGGTTCCCGGGACAAACCGGAGGAATGTTTCACGTGAAACATGTCGGTGGAATACCGGCGGTGGCGCAGCCACCGGAGGCGGGAACCGTCATCTTCGGGGAGCGACTCGACGTGGCTTGTCGATACGCCGAGTTGCTCGTCGGCGCGGGGGTTGAGCGTGGACTACTTGGGCCGCGCGAAGTCGACCGAATCTGGGAGCGACATCTCCTCAACTGCGCAGCGGTGGGCGAACTGCTGGAGCCGGGTGAGTGGGTGGTGGACATCGGCAGTGGTGCCGGTCTGCCCGGCTTGCCGCTGGCGATCGCCCGCCCCGACTTGCGGATCGTGCTCGTGGAACCACTGCTGCGTCGCAGCGACTTCCTTCGCGAGACAGTCGTTGAATTGGGTCTGGAGGTCGAGGTGCTGCGCGGCCGGGCCGAAGATGCGGATGTTCGCAACGCGGTCGGCGGGGCGGACGTTGTGGTGTCGCGGGCGGTGGCCAGTCTGGACAAGCTCGCGAAGTGGAGCCTGCCGCTGTTGCGTCCGGGCGGCCGGATGCTCGCGATAAAGGGGGACCGAGCGATCGAGGACCTCGATGAGAACCGACGTGCGATGATCGCAGTTGGCGCGAAGGATATGAGGGTGGTGAGATGTGGCGTGAACTATTTAACTTCGCCCGCGACCGTAGTGGTGGCACTGCGGGCGACCCCTAACCGGCCCCGGAGCGAGCCGAAGCGCGATTCGACGCGCAGGTCCACACGAAGGTCAACCGGGAGTCCGACATGACTGGTCTGTACGGTGCCGGCCAACCCGCCGGTGGACGGTCCGCTGTAACGCCGGCTGAGCGCGCCGCGAAGGCACGACTCGGCCGGGTAGGCGGATCGGCGAATGCGCCGGGCAACCGTCCTACCAATGTTTCACGTGAAACAAGGAACGACTTCGACACTCCGATCGGCGCGGCGGCCGAACGCGCCATGCAGGTGCTGCACACCACCCACGATCAACTGGCCCGGCCGCACCATCGACGGATCTTCACCGTGGCCAATCAGAAAGGCGGCGTCGGCAAGACCACCACGGCCGTCAATCTCGCCGCCGCCCTCGCGGTCCAGGGGATCAAGACGCTCGTCATCGATCTGGACCCGCAGGGTAACGCCAGCACCGCGCTGGGTATCGGCGACCGACAGTCCGGTACCCCGTCCTCGTACGAGGCGTTGATCGGGGAGATCCCACTGCGAGCCGCGGTGCGGCAGAGCCCGCACAACGACCGACTGTTCTGCGTTCCGGCCACCATCGACTTGGCCGGCGCGGAGATCGAATTGGTGAGCATGGTCGCCCGAGAGAACCGGCTGCGTACTGCGTTGGCCGGCTTGGACGACTTTGACTTCGACTACGTCTTCATCGACTGCCCGCCATCGCTGGGTCTGCTGACTATCAACGCTCTGGTCGCGGCACCCGAGGTCTTGATTCCGATCCAGTGCGAGTACTACGCGCTTGAGGGTGTGTCACAGCTGATGCGCAACATCGAGATGGTGAAGGCGCATCTGAACCCTCGCCTCGAGGTGACGACGGTGTTGCTGACCATGTATGACGGCCGGACGAAACTCGCCGATCAGGTCGCCGATGAGGTCCGCCGTTACTTCGGGGACAAGGTGCTGCGCACGGTGATCCCGCGCAGCGTGAAGGTGTCGGAGGCGCCGGGTTACAGCATGACGATCATCGACTACGACCCGGGTTCACGTGGCGCGATGAGCTACATGGACGCTAGCCGGGAACTCGTCGGACAAGACCGGCCACCCGTCGTGGAAGGAAGATCATGACCGGACCGGCACGTAGGAAGGGCGGCTTGGGCCGCGGGCTCGCGTCGTTGATACCCACCAGCCCAGCCGACGGAACCTCGCGGGACTCTAACCTGGGTCCGCGGATGGGCGATGCGGCCGCGGATGTTGTGATTGGCCGCGGGTTGTCGACGGGCACCACGGAGTTGGGGGCGGTGTACCGCGAAATCAGCCCGGCGTCGATTGAGCCGAACCCCCGGCAGCCGCGCCAGGTCTTCGATGAGGAGGCACTGGCCGAACTGGTGCACTCCATCCGGGAATTCGGGCTGATGCAGCCCATCGTGGTGCGGAGCCTGCCCGCTGGTAAAACAGGCGCTCCGCGCTACCAACTGGTGATGGGGGAGCGGCGTTGGCGCGCGGCGCAGCAGGCGGGCCTGGAGGCGATTCCGGCGATCGTTCGGGAGACCGACGACGATAACCTGCTGCGCGATGCTCTGCTGGAGAATATCCACCGCGTGCAGCTGAACCCGCTGGAAGAAGCGGCGGCCTACCAGCAGCTGCTGGAGGAGTTCGGGGTCACCCACGACGAGCTGGCCACCCGCATCGGTCGCTCCCGGCCGGTGGTCACGAACATGATCAGGCTGCTGCGCCTGCCGGTCGCGGTGCAACGCCGGGTGGCTGCCGGGGTGCTGTCCGCCGGGCATGCCCGCGCACTGCTGTCGCTGGAAGGCGGAGCCGAGGTACAGGAGCTACTGGCTGCGCGCATCGTCGCCGAGGGGCTGTCGGTACGCGCCACGGAGGAAGCGGTGATGTTGGCCAACCGCGAAGGCACCGCACCGGCCGCCCCGCCGCGCCGCAAGCCGATCCAGATGCCGGGCCTGCAGGATGTCGCTGAGCGACTCTCGGTTGCCTTCGACACCCGGGTGACGGTTAGTGTCGGCAAGCAAAAAGGCAAGATCGTGGTCGAGTTCGGGTCGGTCGATGATCTGCAGCGCATTGTCGGCCTGATGAACTCGGCGACGGCCTAACCCCGCCGAACAGCGACGACCAATGCCACGCGGCTATTACGTCACTGTGACGGCACCCGCTCAATTGGAGGTCAGAATGACCGGCACGAATCCGAAACATGTTGCAGGTCAATCAGTTTCGCTTCGAATGCGGGCGCGGACACCGGATGGGACTAGCGCTGGCAACCGGTGGGGTAACCCTCTTATCCTGAAAGGGCTGCTTCGCATAGCAGCGCCGCGCTAGGCCGGGAGTTCAGTGTCTGTTCGCATCGCACCGCTGCGGCTCGATCGTTTCGAGCTGCTTCCGAAGCACGCGCGCCGCTGCGTCTTCTGGGAGGTGGATCCGGCGGCCCTGGGCGGTGACCACCAACTCGCCGACCCGGAGTTCGAGAAGGAAGCCTGGCTGTCGATGGTGATGCTGGAGTGGGGATGCTGCGGACAGGTCGCGACCGCCGTCGCCCCTGATCGAGTCGGCGACCCGCCCTGTCTGGGTTACGTGCTCTATGCCCCGCCGCGGGCGGTGCCGCGGGCGCACCGGTTCCCGACCGCGCCGGTGTCCGCCGACGCGGTGCTCCTGACTTCCATGGGTGTCGAGCCGGGTCCACTCTCCAGCGACGTGCAGCGAGACTTGATCGCACGGTCGGTCGACGAACTGGTTCGTCGGGGTGTTCGGGCACTGGAGGCGTTCGGGCGCACGGCGGCCGTCAGCGAGTTGCTGGATCAGCGCTATGCGGACCCGGACGTCGCACCGGTGCTGGAGGCACTGGGGGATTGCTCGCTCGAGCACTGCGTGATCGACGCGGACTTCCTGCAGGATGTCGGGTTCACCGTCGTGGCACCGCACCGGTACTTTCCGCGGCTGCGGCTGGAACTGGACGAGGGCCTGGGCTGGAAGGCCGAGGTGGAGGCCGCGCTGGAGGGGCTGCTGGAGAACGCCCGGCTGCAGGAGCCCGTCGGGGCGGGTGCCCCGGTGGCCACGGCTGCGGCTACGACCCGCTGAGTCCGCCGGTTCGCTCCGCCGCCAATTCGTGGGCCAGCAACTCGGCGAAGGTGAACGTCCCGGTGGGCCGATCATTCTTGCCCAACAGATACAGCCGCTTGACCGCTGCGAGTATCCCCTCGGCGGTGGTGTCGCGGGTCCGTGCTGACGTCAGCATGGACCGATCGCGCGGGTTGGTGATGTAGCCGACGTCCACCTGGATGGTGGGCATCCGGGTCAACCGCAGCAGGTCCCAGGTCCGACCGTGAGCCCGGCAGTCTTGTAACCCGGTGCGGGCCACAATTTCTCGCTGGATGAAGTCGGCAAGGTTGCGTCCGATGGTGGAGACCGAGCCGTGCGAGTTGCCGAAGTGGAAGGAGGCGACACCGTTGGCCGCCGGACTGGTGTGGGTGGCACAGCGCAGGCTGATCATCAGGTCGGCGCCGACCGCGTTCGCAGTGGCGGCCCGTTCGGCGTCGGACGCGCCGCGGCCGTTCGGCCGCGACAGGAAGGTCTCCATGCCGATGGCCGTCATCCGACCCTCCAGCCGACTGGCCAAGTCCCACAAGATGTCTGACTCGCTCATCGGGCCGGTGGGGGTCTGGATGATCATCCCGAAGTCGGACCCGCCGCGGCCGGGATCGATGACGATCCGCTTACCGGACAACTTCGGGCCGGACCGGCGTACCAGCTCCTCCTCGCGGATCGCGTGCGGTGACCCGCCGGATACTCTCGAAGCTAGAAAACTCAAGGAGCGCAACGTTTCCGGGCCACAGATACCGTCTGCGTACAGCCCGTACTCGCGTTGGTAGGACATCAGCGTGTTGTGGGTCTGGATGCCGAAATAGCCGTCGACCATGCCGGTGTAGAACCCCAGGTCCTGCAACCGAGCCTGCAAGGTGGCGACGTCGTCGCCGTACATCGGCGCGCCGAACTGGTGGTTGAGAATTCGTGCACCCAGGCGGTAAGACGCCTCCTTGAGCGCGCGGTAGGTGGCATCGCCGATAATCCCGTCGACCAGCAAGCCGCGCTGCTGCTGGAAGGCGCGTACCGCCTGGTCGAGGTCGTCGTCAAAGACGTCGAGCGCCACGTGTTTGCCGGTGTGCAGGTCAGCGTCGGGGCTGTCCAGCAGTCCCAGCGCGGCCAGCGCAGCGCGGATCTCGACTATGGCGCTGCTGCGGTCACCGCGCCGCAGGGTATCGACTGCACCGCGATGCCGACCCGACATTACTGAGCCCTCCGGTCATCGTTATTGGTAGCGGAAACGACAGCGGACCTTTGCCAGCAGATTAGCCAGCAGATTAGTCAGCATTGTCTCAGACGCAGGGCAATTTACTGAAAACACCGAGCCGCCCACGAAGCGCGTACCTGACCTGGGTGGTCAACTCTTAGGCTCGCTTAGTTCAAGTCGGATAGCTCGCGCAGCAGGGCGGCCTTGCCCTTGGCTCCGACGATTCGTTTCACCGGCTGGCCGTCCTTGAACAGGATCAGCGTCGGGATCGACACCACGTTGAAGTCACGCGCCGTCTGCGGGTTGGTATCCACGTCGAGCTTGGCGACGGTGAGCTGGCCGGCCTGCTCGGCCGCGATCTCCTCGAGCACCGGTGCGACCATCCGGCACGGCCCGCACCAGGTCGCCCAGAAGTCGACCAGCACCGGCTTGCCGCTGGCCAGCACGTCGGTGGCGAAGGTGGCGTCGGAAACGGTCACCGTGGTGCCGCTCTTTTCGCTGTCGGTCATCGGGGTGCTCCAATCAGAGTGTCGGTGTTGGCGGTGCTGTCGGGGGTGTCGCCGTCGCCCGCTTCGGCCAGCCAGCGCTCGGCGTCGATCGCGGCGGCGCAGCCGGTGCCGGCTGCGGTGATCGCCTGCCGGTAGGTGCGGTCGACCAGGTCGCCGATGGCGAACACGCCGTCCAGCGAGGTTCGGGTGGTGGGCTGGCGCACCAGCACGTAGCCGTCCGGGTCGACGTCCAGAACGTCACGGACCAGCTCCGAGCGCGGGTCGTGGCCGACCGCGACGAACACTCCGGTCACTCCCATGGTGGTTTCCGCACCGGTGCGGGTGTCACGCACTTGCAGCCCGGTGACGGTGCTGTCCCCGCGCACGGCCACCGGCACACTGTTGGTGACGAACCGAATCTTGTCGTTGTCGCGGGCCCGGTTGAGCATGATCTTGGAGGCGCGGAACTCCTCCCGGCGGTGCACGATGGTCACGCTGCGGGCGAAGCGGGTCAGGAACGTGGCCTCCTCCATCGCCGAATCGCCCCCACCGATCACGGCGATGTCCTGGTCGCGGAAGAAGAACCCGTCGCAGGTGGCGCACGAGCTCACGCCCCGGCCGAGCAGTTCCTGCTCGCCGGGAATGTCCAGGTAGCGCGGAGCGGCGCCCATGGCCAGGATGACCGCCCGCGCGCGGTGGGTCGCACCGTCTGCGGTGACGACGGACTTGACCGGCCCGTCCAGCGCCACCGACTCGACGTCTTCCATGTGCAGGTCGGCGCCGAACCGCAGCGCCTGCTCCCGCATCTCGTCCATCAATTCGGGCCCCATGATCCCGTTTCGGAAGCCGGGGTAGTTCTCCACCTCAGTGGTGGTCATCAGCGCACCGCCGAACGAGGTTCCCTCGAACACCAGCGGTGCCAGCTGCGCGCGGGCTGCGTAAATCGCGGCCGTATACCCGGCCGGACCGGAACCGATGATGATCACATCGTGGAGGGGCGGTGTCTCAGACATCGAGGTCATCGAGGGCCTTTCCACTCGGGTCTATGTACAGGGTCTACCAACGTCAGCGTAGGCGGCGCTGTTCCCCGCGCCGCGTCACGGGCGGTGAACGGTCGTGTCGGCGATCAACCCGGTGTCGGCCGAGTTGCAGTTGGGCGCCACCGCCAGCGCGGCCAGTGAACCGGCCTGCTCACCCGGCAGCACCAGTAGCACCCCCGGGTTACCGTCGATCTCGACCGGCCGGGCCCCCAGCACCCGCGTCGATGCGGGGTAGCCGAGCCCGGCCAGGCAGGAGGCCCGCCGCTGCGGGTTGGCCAGCGGGCCCAACTCCGGGCTTCGATCCAGCAGCGCCAGGATCTCGGGTCCGGACAGCGGCACCACCGCGCCCGGCGGCGACGTCACCGTGATCGCCTGCAGGCTGCGCGGGCTGCTGTGCGTGGACCCCGGGTACCGGATCAGCGCCGCCGTCCCCAGCACGACCGCAGCCAATGCGGCGGTGATCCCCACGCCCGCGACGATTCGGTTCGGGCGGGGGAGCGGACGGCTCGAATGGCTGGGCTTGTGGTTGCCTGCGGCCATCCGGTTCAGTGCCGCCGTTCCCGCCGCTTCGGGCCGTCATGCGCAGTCGTCGATTCGACCGGCGTCAGCTGTCCAGGGTATCGGTTCGGCCCCGACCGGGCCGTCCGCGGTGGGGCCGGACTTGAGTGGGGCGAGCAGCACGGCCAGGCGTGCCCGGCCGCGGGCGCAGCGGCTCTTGATCGTGCCCTCAGCCACACCTAACGTGCGGGCGGCGTCGGCGACCGGGTAGCCGTGCATGTCCACGGCGACCACGGCCGCGCGCTGATCGACCGGCAGCGCCATCAGCGCGGCTCGCACCACGATCGCGGTATCCACCCGCGCGGCGTGATCAGCGACCGGCAGGGCGTAGCCGACGACGTCTTCGACCGGGTCAGTTCTGCTGCGGCGCAGGCGATCCAAGCAGGCGTTGACCACGATCCGGTGCAGCCAGCTGCTGACCTCGGCGTTGTATCGGAAGGACCCCGCGCCGCGGTGCGCCGACAGCAGCGCATCCTGCAGGGCGTCGGCGGCGTCTTCGGGACAACGGCTGAACCGCCGGGCCAGCCCGCTCAGTCGGCGATGGTGGCGGTGCAACAACTCCGCGAACGCGTAGCGGTCGCCGGCAACGTGTGCCGCCAGCAACTCGGCGTCGCTGGGTATGTGCCGGCCGTTCTGGTGGTACTCCATGGCCGGACATTAACGACCCGCCGCCGCGGCGGCACTTCACCCGCTGACAGGCCTACGAGGCGGCCTGCACGGTGATCTGGGAGATTTGGGCGCGGTTCTCGCCGCTGATGGTGCCCAGCGTGGAGATCCACACCAGCAGGTTGGATGTCGGCGACGATGCGTCGACCGCGATGCGATTGGTGCCGGGCTGCAACAACTTCGGCTGGGTCAACGTTTTGGTGTCCTCCAGTCGGGCCGGTTTCGCGCTCGACGACGAGCGGATCTCCACGCGGGTCCCGGTGCCGGCAAGGTTGACGATCACAGCGCCAACCGCGGTGGGTTTGGGCAACTGCAGCATCAACCCGACACCGCTCTTGAAGTTCGGGAACGGCACCGGATCGTGGTACGTGTCCGTCGACCAGAAGGTGGCCGGGTTCCCGTCGATCGCCAGCCCGGCGTCTTGCGGCCGGTCGGCTTCGCCGCCGGGGGAGAAGACGGTCACCTGCCGCGGTTTGACGGTGCTGCCGGGCGTGGCGTCCGCGGTCTGCGACGACGGTGTCGACGGACTGTTCAGCCCGAGTTCCGCCTTGTCCAGCCCGTTGACGTCACCGAAAAGCCGGTTCAGCACCGAGGCAAGCACCAGCAGGGCCGCCAGGATGACAACGCCCCCGACCCCGGCCCCGATCAGCACCGCGCGGCGCCGGTGCGCGTGAGCCTCGGTGTCGGGCGCCGGCGCCGAGGCCCGTGCTCGTACCGGACGGACCGCCGGCGCGCCTTCGTCGACCGGAGTCAGCAGCTCGGTCTGCTCGGCTACCGAGGTCGCCTGCTGCAGCAGGTTGGAAAGCGTTGATGCACCACGGATCCCACCGTTGGGTTGGATCGCGTGGATGGCCGCCACGGCGATTTGGACCGGAATTTCGGGGTTGACGGTATCGGGGCTGACCGGGTTGCCGGCGGCATCCCGTTCGGCGGCGGCCAGTCCGCAGTCGGCACCGGATTCCGGCAGCGGCCAGCGGTTGACCAGCAGTGCGTAGAGCACGGCCCCGATCCCCCGGATGTCGTCCTCCGGGTTGGATCCGGGCAGGGTTGCCGGAAACGCCAGGGTGACGTCGCCGTCGATGCTGACCCGAACCCGGCCGGGGTGGTCGAGGGACAGCGCGACACCGGAGTGGTGAGCGGCCGCTGCCGCCGCGGTCAACGACCTCATGGCGCGGGCGGCACCGATCGGCAACGGCGACGTGCCTGCCACCTCCGGCAGCGACGCGCCGCGCACCCATTCCGAAACGACCAGACCGCTGGCACCGATGCGGGCCACATCGAGCACCCGGGCGATGCCGCGAAGGTCGATCTGGCTCAGTCGCTGGGTGCGCGACAGAATCCCGGTCAGGTCCGCCTCGGGCAGCGTGTGGTCGGGATCGACGAAGGTGAGTGCCACCTGCCGGTCCAGGGCGGTGTCCAGCGCCTGCCAGAACTGCAGAAGTCCAGTGCCGCCGTGGAAGACTAGGAGTCGATAGCGGCCGCCGGCAACGCTGAGGCCCGGCACCAGGGGAACATCGTCGGGACCGGGAACCTGGCTGTGGCCGCCCGGGCGCCCCCGGGGCGCCGCCGGGGCAACGGCGCCGGACATACCGCGCGATGCGATGCCGCCTGAGGGCTCTTCCGTCACCGGCCCACCTTCCTGCGTCCAGCCACCGGCGATGAGTGCCGGAGTCTCGTGCCGGGCGGGTCCGCCGCCCGGATCGTAGCCTGAGGTGAGCAAATTTCCGTGCCCAGCGTACGGGACGTTGGGGCCCTGCGACGGCTGCTTCGGCCGGTCGGGCTGCTGGCTGCCGGCCATCCGGCGCACGGCGGCCAGCGCCGCCAACGCTTCGGGCACCCTGGCGCTCAGGAGCACCGCGGCGATGATCGGGAGCATCACCAGTCCGAGCAGCAGCAGCCGCAGCATTGACCCGGCGCCGCCGTGCTGGGTCAACGTCGCCAGCCCGAGCAGCCGGTCGAGTACCTCGGCGAACAGCGCCGCCAGCAGCGCTGCCGTCACCGTGACCAGGCTGGTGTGCACTACGTCGGCACTGACGAGAGGTCCGCCGCGCGGCCGCAGCGTCCGCCGCAATAGCAGATGCCCGACGACCGCGCCGGCGGTGAAGCCGAGGCCGTTGGCCAACCCCAGATAGCCGGCGACTTGGTCCGGGTTGGAAGTCAGGTGCGGTGCCAGCACGGACGCGATGATCTTGACCGTGGTGATGACCACGATGACCGCGATCGGGGTCCAAGGCTGCTCCCGGGCGTAGAACACCCGCAGCTGCAGCAACACCAGCGCGTAGGGGATCAGCGTGAACGCCGATAACGTGACGGCGGTCCCCAGGTACGCCGCATCGACGTCGCCGAAGTTGCCGTAGGCGAACAATGCGCTGCCGATCGCCGGGCCGCCGACGGTCATCAGAGCCACAATCGGGATCAGCGTGATCATCATCAGCCGAGTGGCCAGCGATACGTCGGCCAGCACCGCGGGGGTGTCGTCGGCGGCCGCGTTGCGGCTTAGTCGGGGCATCACCACGGTCAGCACCGTCACCCCGATCATGCCGAACGGCAGCTGCAGCAGCAGCCAGGCGTAGTAGTAGATCGCCGGGCCGGAGGCCGCTGAGGTGCTGGCGATCTGGTTGGTCACGACCAGGCCGACCTGGCTGATCAACACGTACAGCACCATCGCGGCGGCCATCGCGCCGAACCGTTTGAGCCGGTCGTCGACACCCCACAGCGGGCGCAGGCTGATGCGTTCGCGTCGGATCGCCATCAGCAGCACCGCCGTCTGGGCGACCACCCCCGCCGTGGTGCCGATCCCCAGCACCAGCAGCTTGGAGTTGCCCATCCGCACGGGGTCGACGGACAGCTCGCCGGGCACCATCAGGTAGACGACCAGGGTGGCGATCGAAACGACGTTGTTCACCACCGGTGCCCATGCCGGCGGCCCGAAGATATTGCGGTTGTTCAGGATCGCCATGAACACCGACGACAACCCGTAGCAGATCACTTGCGGCAGCAACAGGTAGGCGAACGCGATCGTCAGCGCCTCGTTGACCTGGGGGTCGCGGCCCAGCATCAGCCGGACCAACAGCGGTGCCGCGGCCACCGAGATCACGGTGGTCAGCAGCAGCAACGCGGTAGCCAGGGTGACCAGGCGCCGCACGAACGCGACACCGCCGTCGGCGTCGCCGCGTTCGGCGCGGGCCAGCACCGGCACGAAGATCGCGGTGAACGTCGCCTCCAGTACCAGCGCGGCAATCTGGTTCGGTAGCTGGTTGGCCACCGAGAACGCACTGGACAGTGCCGCACCCAGGATCGCCGCTAATGCCACGATGCGGATGAAGCCGGTGATTCGGCTGACCAGCGTCGCCAACGCCATACCCCAGGACCGCGACACCACTGCGGCGTCGGTCAGCTCGGGGTGCGTCGCCGGCGTGGTTCGCCGCGGGACCGGGGGGCCGGCTGCGCTCATGTGGTGCCGCCGGGCGCGGGCGGGCCGGGGCGGTCCAGGTCGGCTCGGTCGGGCTGCCCCCGGAACCGGTGCCAGAGCCGGCGCCCGGTCAACAGCGTCAATGCCGCCGCTGCCGTCATGGTGATCATGAACAGCACCATGCCGTAGGCGTTCGAATGCACGGACAACCGTGCCGGTTCCCCGAGCGGCAGGCCGCCCGGCGTTTGCAGGGCCACGTCGACGGCCATCCGCTGGTTGAAGCGCACCTCGACCGGCACCCGCAGCGGCAGGTATCCGGGCGGCAGCTCGATCTCGCCCACATCGGCGACGGTCATACCGGGTGGTGCGTCGACCCGCAGTCGAACCCGGATCGGCACCGCGAGGTCGTTGCGCAGGGCCAGCGGCAGCGGGCTGTGCTCGGTGGCCAGCGTGTACGAACCGGCCGGGTTGACGATGGTGACCGCGCCGAACAGGTCGTTGACGGTGTCCCCGACGAACCGCAGCCGATCGACGGCCCGCCCGTTGCGCACATCGACCGGTTGGGACTGGCTCAGTGCCCGCAGCATGTCCTCGCGCAGCGGCGCGGTGTATTGCTCGCCGGTCAGCCCGGTGCGGGCGTCGGTGGTCAGCGCGGCCGTCAGCCCCCACAGCCGGCCGATATCGGCGGCGATGGTGGCCACCACGGCGGCGTCGAAGCGGCCCACCACCGGCCCGGCGGCGGGCGGGCGCAGCGGTGTCCCGGTGGCCGTCCGGGCGTCGGCGATCACCGCAGGCAGCGGCCGGGGCACCGCCAGCCCGGAGCGCAGTTCGGTGGCCAGCGTGGCCAGGACGGCCGCAGCGTCGTCGGCCCGAGGGTTCCAGAAGGCCGGCGGCATTACGATCTCGGTGCGCGACGTAGCTTCGGACTCCAGCCCGCGCCACAGCATCGAGCTCAGCGCGTCCTGCCGGCGGGCCACCGCCGAATCGTGGTGGAGCCGGACCATCAGGGAGGGGTCCAAGTAGGTGGGCGCGATCGGATCGGTGCCCAGCGCCGCCAGTGCGGCGCCCACGGCGGGGTCGAACGGCGCGGCCACGATGTCCGGGCCCAGCCGGCGCGGGGAGACGTCGGTGGTGGCGTAATCCTGGGCGGAACAGTCACCGGCGGTGATTACCACCGAATCGCCCTGCGTGGCGAGCAGGTCGACGGCGGGGGCGGTGAGTCGCCCGTCACTGAGCAGCACGGCGCCGCGGGTCGAGGTCACGCTGAGAATCCGGTCGACGATGTCGCCGGGGCTGGTCACGGCGATAGCGTTCAGGCCGGGGTCCCCGATCCGGGCCAGGGCGTCCAGGTCGGCCTGCGCGTAGGGCGTCGGGGCGACACACATCCGGTGCGCCAGCCGGCGCAGTCGGTCGAGCCAGGCCGCCGCGACGGCGCGTCCGCCGTCGCGATGGACGGCGGTGCCGTTGGGGGAGTCGGCGACGACGTAGTCGCCGGCCATCGCGTTTACGGTGACCAGGAGGTCTGGGTCGATTGCGAGGCACATCGACCGGGTGACCACGCCGTCGGGGTCGACGGTAGGGGTGGTGGCGAACTCCGGGGCGGAAAGCAGCGCATCCAACCGCCCGCCGGGAGCCAGTGAGGTGGCCAACTCGTCGTCGGTGAGCCGCACCGGCAGGGTGCCGCCGGGGACGCCCGGGGTTAGCCGCGGCCGGTCGGCCAGCGGCCACACCATGGTGAGCTGGACCGGTTCGGAAGTTTCCGGGGTGGCGACCCCGGCTGGCGGGTCGGCCTCCGATCCCTCGACGGTCCCGGGCACGCCGGTCGCCGGCAGCAGGAACCGGGCGTCGTCGAGGCGGGCGGGTTCGCCGTAGTCGGGGGTGCCGTTGACGTTAACCAGCACCGGGTAGATCCCGGGCCGGTTTATGTCCAGCGCCGACTGATTCAGCGAGCGCACCGGGGCCGACAGGGTGAACCGGGCGTCTTGGCCCCGTTGCAGTTCGGCCGCGATCGTGCTGAACGCACCCACGGGCCGGTACTGGTCGTCGGGACCGCTGAGGTTGGTGCGCAGTCCCGCCGATGATGCGACGGCGCCGGCCTGTTCGAGCCGCACCATCACGTCGCGGACAAGCCGGTCACCGACGTTGGTCACCGTTCCGGCGACCGTGACCACCGGGCCGCTGGTCGTGGTGATCAAGTCCGGGGTCACCCGATCGATACGGATCGCGACGAACGGTGCCCCATCGGGCTCGCCCGCGGTCGCGTGCGGGGCCCCGGTGGAAACGGTGAAGGTGAGACCCAGACCCGTCAGGATGCCGGCCACCGCGGCGAGTTGGGTCACGAGGGCTCGCCGGAAGGCCGATCGGAGGACCTGCCGGAGCCACGAGACGGTCACGGGCCTGACCCGCGACCGTTCTTCGGGTCCGGCGCGTGCTCATCGGGGCGATGGTTGCGGGTGCGCGAGTGCGTCTGGGGCCGCCGCCACGGCGCGGTCGCCGGCAGTGGCGGCAGCGCGCCCGGGCCGCCGGCCTGCAGTCGGTCGATCAGCTCGTCGGCCACCCGGGCCAGCCGGCGCTCGTCGGCGTACGCGAGCCGGGACGGCAGTTCCCGGATCGGCACCCACGCCACCTCGCTGACCTCCACGTCGTCGTCACACAGCTCACCGCCGGAAAACCGCAACAGGTAATGGTGCACGGTTTTGTGCACCCGCCGGCCGTCGGTGACGAACCAGTAGTCGATATTGCCCAGCGCGGCGAGCACAGTACCTTGGACGCCGGTCTCTTCTGCAACCTCGCGGATCGCGGTCTCCTCGGCGGTCTCACCGACCTCGATGTGGCCCTTCGGCAGCGACCACAGCATCCGGCCGCGCCGGTCGGTGCGCCCGATGAGCGCGGCCACCTGACCCTCACGGGGTCCGTCGATGCCGTCGATGACCAATCCGCCGGCTGACGTCTCGTGAACGGTGCGCAACCGTTCCGGCCCGTGCCGCACCGTGCGGAGCCGACCTTTCGCCACCGGGCCGACTGCCGCCGCGCTACCGTCGGCCCCCGCGATGTCGGTGTGGTTCGACCTGGGACCGAGAACACGCCGACCCCGGCGCCGCCTGCGACGCCTTCCGGGGGTGGCTTCATCACCGTCGGCCGACACCCATGTGATAGTAGCTGGCGCACAGGGACGCGCCTGCCGCACTCGCCGGGCGCCTGAGGCGGATGGGCGTGCGGGAGGGGCTTCTTCGCCGCACCGTCTCGGCGTGCGCCGGGGCCAGACTATCCTCATCGAACGTGCCCGAAGCCATCCACGACAAAGACCTGCTGACCGCGGCGGCGGTCGTGTTGAATCGGCACGCCGAGCTGCTGAGCGACCTCGGCGCGCGGTTCGACGCGGCTGGTTATCAGCTCTACCTGGTCGGCGGGTCGGTGCGCGACGCGATGCTGAGTCGGTCGAGCCCGGACCTGGATTTCACCACCGACGCTCACCCCGACCAGGTGCAGGCGATGATGCGGGGCTGGGCCGATGCGCTGTGGGACACCGGCATCGAATTCGGCACCGTCGGAGTCGGCAGAGCCGGCAACCGCCTTGAGATCACCACGTTCCGGGCCGACCGCTACGACCAGGTGTCGCGGAACCCAGAAGTGCGGTTCGGCGGTTCGCTCGAGGGCGACCTGGCGCGCCGCGATTTCACCGTCAACGCGATGGCGGTCCGCGTCACGGGCGCCGGCCCGGGGGAGTTCCTCGACCCACTGGGCGGTCTGGCGGCGCTGCGCGCCGGTGTGCTGGACACCCCGGCGGCCCCCGAGGAGTCCTTCGGTGACGATCCGCTGCGGATGCTTCGGGCCGCCCGGTTCGTCGCCCAACTGGGCTTGACCGTGGCACCGCGGGTGCAGGTCGCGATCACCGAGATGGCGCCACAGCTGTCCCGCATCACCGCCGAGCGAATCTCGGCCGAACTGGACAAGCTGCTGCTGGGCGCCGACCCGGTCGCCGGCATCGACCTGATGGTGGCAAGCGGGATGGGCGAGGTGGTGGCGCCCGAGATCGGCGGTATGCGGATGGCCATCGATGAGCACCACCAGCACAAAGACGTCTACCAGCATTCGCTGACCGTGCTGCGGCAGGCCATAGATCTAGAGGGCCCCGACGGTCCCGACCTGGTGCTGCGTTGGGCGGCGCTCCTGCACGATATCGGCAAGCCGGCCACCCGCCGCCACGAAGCCGAGGGCGGGGTGAGCTTTCACCACCACGAGGTGGTGGGCGCGAAGCTGGTCCGCCAGCGGATGCGTACGCTGCGCTACTCCAAGCAGATGATCGACGACGTCTCGCAGCTGGTCTACCTGCACCTGCGGTTCCATGGTTACGGCGGCGGGAAGTGGACCGACTCGGCGGTGCGCCGCTACGTCACCGACGCCGGCCCGCTGGTGGGACGACTGCACAAGCTGGTGCGAGCGGACTGCACCACGCGCAACAAGCGCCGGGCGGCGCGCCTGCAAGCCAGCTACGACCAGTTGGAGGCGCGGATCACCGCGCTGGCCGCCCACGAGGACCTGCAGCGGGTGCGGCCCGACCTGGACGGCAACGAGATCATGGGGTTGCTGGGCATCCCGCCCGGTCCGCAGGTCGGCCGGGCGTGGAGCTTTCTCAAGGAGCTGCGGCTGGAGCGCGGACCGCTCTCCCGCGAGGAGGCGACCGCCGAGCTGCTGACCTGGTGGGAGACCACGCGGAACCGATGACCCCAGCGCCCACGTCTCACTGGTATGGACTATTGCCTGAGTGACGGCGACGGCACCGCGACGATGTGGACCGGCGCGCCGGATCTGGATCTGGACGGTGACGGCCTACCGGATGCGATCGGTATGGATTTTGACGGCGACGGCCTGCGCGACGATGCACTGGCCGACCTCGACGGCGACGGACTGATCGACCATGTGGTGCTGGACCTCGACAACGACGGCACCCCGGAGAGCTACTTCACCGACGACGGATCGGGCACCTGGGCGGGGTCGGCGGCGGATCGCGGCGGCTTACGGTGGTCGGGGCTGGACGGCGCCGCGCACACCGGTGGCCCGCTGGTCGACTTCGACGGTGACGGCCGCGTAGACGACCGACTGCTCGACAGCGACGGTGACGGGATCGCCGATCGGGTGCTGATCGGCGACGGCAGCGGCGGGTACGCCACCGCCTACGTCGACACCGACGGTGACGGGCGGTGGGACATCAAGCTCACCGACACCGATGGTGACGGTGCGGCGGATGGGGCGACGATGCTGTGAATCCGGTGGAATTCGCCGACCGGGGCAGCAGAACGGACCGTTATGTGATTAGCATGTGAGCAATGCCGGCTGGTTCTACAGACAGCTGTCAGAATCAACGCCACATGGCGCACCCGTGTCCCGGGCCAGGCCACAGTGGCGACGATGGCCGGGGGGTCCAATGAACAAGGCAATTATCGGTGCGTGCTTCGCCGCACCGATGGTCATGGCGCCGTTGATCGTCGCGGCGCCGGGGGCTTCGCTGCCGGCCGCCGGACTTCAGCGCCTGGGTTACTCATTGACCAGTGAAGCGCTGGTGATGATCCCGTCGATGAATCAAGACTGGCTCGACCTGAGCAAAAGTCTGTACCTCGTCCCGAACGGATTCCCCGAAGACAGCGTCCCGACGTTTCTTCAGGTGCCGGAGACCGGCGACCTGAACGCGAGCTTGGCCGGCGCCCAGGCAATCTTGATCGACGCGATCGAAACGCGGTGGACCGACGGTAACTTCAGTGCTGACGACCCGCTGTATGTCTTCGGCTACTCACAGAACGCTGTCGCGGCCGGACTGACCGAGCAACATCTCAGCGAGTTCGGGATACCCCAGGACGCCCTGCATTTCGTGATGGTGGGCGACAGCGCATCCTCACAGGGCGGGTTCCTGAGCGGCTTCGTGGACACGCTGCTCAAGTTCTTTCCGGAATCGTGGCGACCTGACGTGACCCAACTCATCGAGCAATTCGCCCAGGCGGCCCACATCGACTCGTCGATAGGGCTCATCACCCCCGACAACCTGTACCCGACCGACGTCTACACCCTGACCGGTGACGGCTTCGCGAACTGGGACGACGGCGCAAACTTGGGGGGACTGTTCTGGGATCATCTGGCGTACCTCGGCCTGACGCCCGACGAGATCAATACCGCGGGCGAGCCTTTTAAGGACGGGCTGACGAACTACTTCACGATCGACAGTGGGAACGTGGATATGTTGACGGCGCTGATGAACTCGTTCGACATGGTCGCATCGCCGTTCGTGTGATCCGCAAGCCGCGATCCGGGCGGCCGGTCCGCCCGTCGGCTTCGGCTCATCGCCCCCGGTGGTGTTGTGCGGCCGGTCTCTCTTCGCGCTGCGCGCTCATCGCCCCCGGCGGGGTTGTGCGGCCGGGTCTCTCTTCGCGCTGCGCGCTCATCGCCCCCGGCCGGGTGGACCGGCGAAGGCCTGGGCGATCTGCAGCCACTGCTGCACATCGGCACCCTGAGCGGTCAAATCGAGCGCGGCCAGCGGACGCCGCTGAGTGACCAGGAAGCAAAAATGCTCGGCGGAGCCGGTGACCCGCTGGGTGGCGTCCGGCGGGCCCCAGGACCAGGTGCCGCCGTCCGGTGCGTGCAGTTCGACCAGGAACGGTTCGACGGGCGCAGTCAGGTTGTTGACGGCGAAGGCGTAGTCGCGGGTGCGCACACCCAGGTGCACGATCGAGCGCAACCGGTCGGTCGCCGGCCGGGCCACCCCGAGGGCGTCGGCAACGTCCAGCCCGTGTGCCCAGGTCTCCATCAATCGGGCCGTCGCCATCGACGCCGCACTCATCGGCGGGCCGAACCACGGCAGCTTGCGGCCGTCGGGAACCGCCCGGAGCGCCTCGTGCAGCCGGCTGCGGGTGGTCCGCCAGTCGGCGAGCAGTTCGGCGGGCGGGAGGGCCGCCAACTCCGCGGCGCCGTCGTCGACGAAGCCCGCGGGGTTGGCCGCCGCGATGCCCAGCATCTCGGTGAAGCCGGCCTCGTCAGTGATGGCGGTCAGCGAGACCCGGTCGGTCCAGAGCAGGTGGCCGATCTGGTGGGCGATGGTCCAACCCGGTGCCGGCGTCGGCTCGGCCCAGCGGTCGGCGGTAAGCGGCGCCACCAGCGCGTCGAGGTCGTCGCTCTCCGCGCGCAGATCGGTCACTATCGGGTCAGCACCAGCCATGCGCGTACTCTAGGCCGACGCCGGTGACCCCCGTTAAGGGGTGCGCACCGACTCGCGACGCCGGCCGATGAGGGCGTGGCCGGCCAAACCTGCCAGGTACACCACCGAGCCCGCCACGATCAGCGACGGCGCATGGCCGTCGGGCGGGACGACCGCGGCGGTGCCGGCCACCGCGATGATGAACGACACCCAGAACAGCGAGTCCTGCACCGCGAAGATGTGTCCGCGCAAGGCGTCGTCGACGTCGATCTGCATGGCGGTGTCGGCGCAGAGCTTGACCACCTGGCCGGCCACGCCGAGCAGGAACCCACACCCGACCAGCACCGGCAGGTACAGGCCGACGGCCATCAGTTGGGTCGCTGCTGCTGCCGCCAGGGCCCCGTTGGCGGTGGCGTAGCGGCCCCAGCGCCGCACCGCCGGCGGGGTCAGCACCGTGGCCAGCAATGAACCGGTTCCCGCGGCGGCGATGAACAGCGCCGTGGTACCCAGCCCCGCCACGGAATGCTCGCCGACGTGGCGAACCAGCACCAGCACCAACAGCGTGTTGATGCCGAAAACCATCCGGTGGGCGACGAGCCCGGACAGGGTGGCCGCCACGGTGGGTCGGGTCCATACGGTGCGCACGCCGTGCAGCCAGCCGGTCGTCACCGCGTAGAACACCGAGCCGTGGATGGCGCGCTGAGTGTTGTCGGGGCCGAGCACATGCGCCGGGAAGCGCAGCGACAGCACCAGCGCGATTGCCACCGGGATCGCCACCAGCACGATGACCGACGCCGCGCCGCGGTCGTCAGCACCTACCAGCCAGCGCGGCACCAGCATGAAGTTCGCCCCGACGAAGGCCGCGACCGCGCCGGTCGTGATCGCCAGCGCGTTCATCGTGACCACCTGCTCCCGCGGCACCACGTGCGGCAGTGCTGCCGACAGCCCGGAGGCGACGAAGCGGGTGAAGCCGTTGGCGACCAGCGCGCCGCACAGCACCGGTACGTCGCCGGCGCCGACAGCCAACAGTGCGCCGATCCCGACCACCAGCACCAGCCGGGCGATGTTGGCCGCTACTAGCACCACCCGCCGGTCCCAGCGGTCCAGCAGTGCCCCGGCGAACGGCCCCAGCAGCGAATACGGCAGGAAAAGCACCGCGAAAGCGCCGGCGATCGCCCACGGGTCGGCGGCCCGGTCCGGGTTGAACAGCAGCGCACCGGCCAGCCCGGCCTGGAACAAGCCGTCGCCGAACTGGCTGGCCGCCCGCAACTCCAAGAGCCGCCAGAAATCCGGGAGCCCGCGCGCCGACCGCCACAGCCTTGCGGGTGCGTGGGTATCGACCACAAAACCTACTTCCGGATGCGGGCGGCCGCGCGGCACCTGCCCATGACCAGAGTACAAATATCGGCTGCCCGCCGCCGTCCGGCACAGCTCAGCACGTTTGGTGGTTGTGGGTGCCATGATGGTCGGGTGGCGCAACCCGAAGACCCCGAGGATTTCATCGCGCCCGCTGCGCAGCGGATACGGGCGGGCACCTTGCTCCTGGCTAACACCGATCTGTTGGAACCGACGTTTCGTCGCACCGTCATTTACGTCGTCGAGCACAACGACGGCGGCACGCTCGGGGTGGTGTTGAACCGTCCCAGCGAGACCGCTGTCTACAACGTGCTGCCGCAATGGTCAAACCTGGTCGGCAAGCCGAAGACGATGTTCATCGGTGGACCGGTTAAGCGCGATGCGGCGTTGTGCGTGGGGTTGCTGCGGGGCGGAGCGGACCCGAACGGCGTTCCGGGCCTGCGTCACATCGCGGGCCGCCTGATCATGGTTGACCTCGACGTCGACCCGGAGACGGTGGCGCCGTTCGTGGAGGGCGTGCGGATCTTTGCGGGCTACGCCGGTTGGACCATCGGTCAGCTCGAGGGTGAGATCGAGCGCGACGACTGGATCGTGTTATCGGCGCTACCCTCGGATGTACTGGTGCCGCCCAGGATCGACCTGTGGGGGCGGGCGCTACGGCGACAGCCGTGGCCGATGTCGCTGCTGGCCACCCATCCGATCGACATCAGCCGCAACTGACACCGGCGGCGGACCGCCGCGGGCATCGTCCTGAGAGGGCCTACGAGCAACCACAGCCGGCACCGCAACCTGACTCGGGCTGAGGCTCGGGCTCGGGCGGGGCTGAGTTGCCGGCGCAACCGCAGCCCGCACCGCAACCTGACTCGGGCTGGGGCTCGGGCTCGGGCGGGGATGAGTTGCCGGCGCAACCGCAGCCCGCACCGCAGCCCGTCGGGGCGACGGTCGCCGATTGCAGCGCTGCGTAGCGCGCGCCCTGCCAGAAGCCGGCCGCCAGCGTGCCCAGCGCCCCCGTGACACCGATGATCAGCGCCAGCAGCGCGACCGAGGGCGGGCCGAACAGCATCACCATGGCACCGACACCCAGGATGATCCCGGCCGCCAGTTGCGTCGGGGCGACTGCACGCAGCACCAACTGCTCCGGGTCCCCGGTGCTCGGCCGGATTAGCGACCGCGCTCCGATCGCCAGCAAGACGATTGCCACGGCCAGGCACAGCACTCCCACGATCAGCATGACCACAAGGATACGAGGCGCCGACGGTCGCCGATGCGTCCGGGCAGCTAGCTGACGCCGCCGACCCGGGCCGGCGGTGCGGCGGGCACCCCGGCGGAGGCGGCGGTTGCGCCGGAGCCGGGAGCCGCGGGTGGACCGGGAGCTAAGGGTGCCGCCGGGACGGTCCCCGGGCGGTCCACCCGGAACCCGTTCACGATCGCGTCGGTGGCCGGGGCGTTGGCGACGGCCTGACCGGCGCCCGTGGTCACGGTCAGCGAGACCAGGTAGTTGTCGGTGCCCGACGGCGCGATGACGTGGCGATGCGAGGTGTTGAGCGTCATGTCGTTCTCGCGGTAGGTCCCCTCGATCGCCGACGACCGGAAGCCGTTGAACTCGCCCAGTGACGCATTGGTGGTCTGCCAGGCCAGCAGCTTCTGACAGTCGACGTAACCGTGGGTGATCGCCTCTGCCGGGTCGAACGGGCCGACCAGGCGGTACACCACGAGTTGCGCGTTGGGTGTGTAGAGGGAACCGCTGCGCCGGTCGGCGATCACCGCGAACGCGTCGGGAACGTTCGGATCGGGTACCTGGGTCCAGCCCGACGGCATGGGCAGCGTGATCTTCAGCCCGGTGAAGTCCGCGGCACGCTGCGGTTCCAGCCGCACTCGCTTCTCAGCGAAGTAGTCGCGTAGCGTCCCCGAGCTAACCGGAACCAGACCCGGCGTCGCACCGGCCGGCAGCGGTGCGCCCACTTGCTGCGGTCCACTGGCAGGCAGCGGTGCGCCCACCGGTTGCACGGCCGGAGCATAGCCCGGCGTGGGTTGCACCGGCACGGTCGGATCGGCCGAGGCCAACGGCCCACCGAAACCCGCGACCGCGGCGGCGCAGAGGGCCACGCCGCCAAGCCGTAGCCGCCAGTTGCGGACGGTGATCGTCATCTGTCGGTCCTTTCCCGGCCCGCCGGGGGAACCTCACCCCGGTCTCCAGCTGACGATAACCAGCGGACAGCGGGCTCCGCCAGCGTCGCAACCGACCTGGAACGAAGCCCTGACCGCACCGCGACCCCAACGAGACCAACCTGTAGCGAACGGGCCCGCCAACCCCGCCCTTTACCCTGTTGGGGTGACCGAACCCCCGACCACGCAGGGACCCAGCAGTGCCGCCGCCGCAGTGGATGCCGACGCACCCCGGCACCGCTATACCGCGGAGCTGGCCGGTCGCATCGAAAGCGACTGGCAGGACCACTGGGCGGTCGCCGGAACTTTCAACGTCGCCAACCCGGTCGGCTCGCTGGCACCGACGGACGGAGCGCCGGTGCCGGCCGACAAAATGTTCGTCCAAGACATGTTCCCGTATCCGTCCGGCGACGGGCTGCACGTCGGCCACCCACTGGGCTACATCGCCACCGACGTCTACGCCCGCTACTTCCGGATGACCGGCCACAATGTGCTGCACGCGTTGGGGTTCGACGCGTTCGGCTTGCCGGCCGAGCAGTACGCGGTGCAAACCGGTACGCACCCGCGTACCCGCACCGAGGCCAACATCGTCAACTTCCGCCGCCAGCTGAGGCGGCTGGGCCTCGGCCACGACAACCGCCGGACTTTCTCTACCACCGACATCGACTTCTACAAGTGGACCCAGTGGATCTTCCTGCAGATCTACAACGCATGGTTCGACACCGTGCCGAAGAAAGCCCGGCCGATCAGTGAGTTGATCGAGGAATTCGACTCGAGCGCACGCAAACTCGACGACGGCCGCAACTGGGTCGACCTGTCGGTTGGTGACCGTGCCGACATCGTCGACGGCTACCGACTGGTGTATTGGTCTGACTCGCTGGTGAACTGGTGTCCGGGGCTCGGCACCGTCCTGGCCAACGAAGAGGTCACCGCCGACGGCCGCAGCGACCGGGGGAACTTCCCGGTGTTCCGTAAGCAGCTTCGACAGTGGATGATGCGCATCACCGCCTACTCCGACCGCCTGCTCGACGACCTCGAGGTGCTGGACTGGCCGGAGAAGGTCAAGGCCATGCAGCGCAACTGGATCGGGCGGTCCACCGGTGCGGCGGCGCTGTTCTCGGCAGAGACCACCGACGGTGAAGCCGTCGACATCGAGGTGTTCACCACCCGGCCGGACACCCTCTTCGGGGCCAGCTATCTGGTACTGGCCCCCGAACACGATCTGGTCGACCGGATGACCGCCAACGCTTGGCCGGCCGGGGTCGATCCGCACTCGACGTTCGGTTCTGCCACGCCCGCCGAAGCCGTCGCCGCCTACCGGAAATCCATTGCGGCGAAGTCGGACCTGGAACGCCAGGAGAACAAAACCAAAACCGGTGTCTTCCTGGGTTGTTACGCAACCAACCCGGCCAACGGGCAACCCGTGCCGGTCTTCATCGCCGACTACGTGCTGGCCGGTTACGGGACCGGCGCGATCATGGCGGTGCCCGGTCACGACCAGCGGGACTGGGAGTTCGCCCGCGAGTTCGGCTTGCCGGTGGTGGAGGTGATCGCCGGCGGGGACATCGTCGAAGCCGCCTACTCCGGCGACGGTGTCCTGGTGAACTCCGGGCAGTTGGACGGCATGACCGTGGCTGCCGCGAAGCAAGCCATGACCGAGCGGTTGCAGGCTGATGGCCGCGGCTGGGCGCGAGTCGAATACAAGCTTCGGGACTGGCTTTTCGCCCGGCAACGCTACTGGGGTGAGCCGTTCCCGATCGTCTACGACTCGGACGGTCGCGCGCACGCACTGGGCGAGGCGGCGCTGCCGGTCGCGCTGCCCGACGTTGTCGACTACGCACCGGTGCTGTTCGACCCGGACGACACGGATAGCGAACCGTCGCCCCCGTTGGCCAAGGCGACTGACTGGGTGCACGTCGAGTTGGACCTGGGGGACGGCCTCAAGCCGTACTCGCGGGACACCAATGTGATGCCGCAGTGGGCCGGAAGTTCCTGGTACGAAATGCGCTACGTCGACCCGCACAACTCGGATCGGTTCTGCGCCAAGGAGAACGAATCCTATTGGATGGGCCCCAGGCCTTCCGAGCACGGACCGGACGACCCGGGGGGAGTGGACCTCTACGTCGGCGGCGTCGAACACGCGGTGCTGCACCTGCTGTATTCCCGCTTCTGGCACAAGGTATTACACGATCTGTCCCACGTCAGCTCTCGCGAACCGTATCGCCGGCTGGTCAACCAGGGCTACATCCAGGCGTTCGCCTACGCCGATGCGCGCGGCTCCTACGTGTCGGCCGCGGACGTCGTTGAACGCGATGGGAAGTTTGTCTACCCGGGTGACGGCGGCGACGTCGAGGTGTTCCAGGAATTCGGCAAGATGGGTAAGAGCCTGAAGAACTCGGTCTCGCCGGACGAGATCTGCGACAGCTACGGAGCCGACACGCTGCGGGTCTACGAGATGTCGATGGGACCGCTGGAAACCTCCCGCCCGTGGGCGACCAAGGACGTCGTCGGTGCGCACCGCTTCCTGCAGCGGGTGTGGCGCCTGATCGTCGACGAGGAGACCGGTGCCAGGCGGGTGGTCGACGCCGAACTCGATCCGGACACGCTGCGGATACTGCACCGCACCATCGCAGGAGTGTCGGAAGACTATGTGACGCTGCGCAACAACACCGCGGTGGCCAAACTGATCGAGTACACCAACCACCTCACCAAGGAGCACCGCGACGCGGTGCCACGACTGGCGGTGGAACCGTTGGCGCTGATGCTGGCGCCGCTGGCGCCGCACCTGGCCGAGGAGTTGTGGCGCCGGTTGGGCCACGACACCTCGCTGGCGCACGGTCCGTTCCCGGTGGCCGACCCGGCTCACCTGGTGACCGACACCGTCGAGTACCCGGTGCAGGTCAACGGCAAGAAGCGCGGACTGATCACGGTTGCCATCGACGCCGATGCCGACACCTTGGAAGCTGCGGCCCTGGCCGACGAGAAGGTGCGGGCCTTCCTGGACGGCACCACGCCCAAAAAGGTGATCGTGGTGCCCGGCCGGCTGGTCAACCTGGTGGTCTAGGCCGGACCACGACCTCGTGCACGTGCGCGTCCGGCGGGGTGTGCACCACGTTGGCCACGACCCCGGCGACGGTGTCTGGCCGCAGGAACCGGGCGGGATCGTACTGCCCGCCTTCGAAAGCCACCAGTTCCTGCTGCATCGCGGAGTCGGTGCGGCCGGGGTACACGGTGGTCACCCGCAGGGCCGGCTCGTCGCTGCGCAGCGAGTCGGCAAAGGCCCGCAGCGCGAACTTACTCGCGGAATACGATGCCATGCCCGGCGAAACCCTCAGTCCCGCGCCGGAGTTGATGAACACAACCTGCCCACCGGCGGACCGCAGCGCCGGCAGCAGCGCGAGCGTGAGCGCCACCGCGCCGAACACGTTGACTTCGAAGGTAATCCGCCAGTCTTCGAGATAAGAGTCCGCGACGGGGCCGGGCAGCATCACCCCGGCGTTG
>JBDTKT010000046.1:0-2935 GCA_039935195.1 Mycobacterium sp. | reverse complement strand
TCCTGCCGCAGCCCAACGAACTGCCGCGCGGTTGCATCGCCGCGGGCGACCGGGCCTTCTTCTGCGACTACGTGCAGGAGTATCTGTCGCGGGCCGGGCTCAGCCAGGAGCAGGTGGCCCGGGGCGGCTACGTGATCCACACGACGCTCGACCCTGACGTGCAGGCGCCGATCAAGCGTGCGATCGACAATTTCGCCAATCCGAACGTGCAGGGCATCGCCAGCGTGATGAACGTCATCGCACCCGGCAAGGACTCCCACCCGGTGCTGGCGATGGCCAGCAATCGCACCTATGGCCTCAACGGCGAGCTCGGCGAAACGATGCGGCCACAACCGTTCTCGCTGGTCGGCGACGGGGCGGGCTCGGTCTTCAAGATCTTCACCACCGCCGCCGCGCTGGAGCTGGGCATGGGAATCAGCGCCCAACTCGAGGTACCGGGCCGGTTCGACGCCAAAGGCTTAGGCAGCGGCGGGGCCAAGGGCTGCCCGAAAGAAACCTGGTGCGTGGTCAACGTCGCTCCGTATCGCCCGTCGATGAGTGTGACCGATGCCCTGGCGACCTCGCCGAATACCGCGTTCGCCAAACTCATTTCGCAGGTCGGAGTGGGACGCACGGTCGACATGGCGGTCAAGCTCGGGTTGCGGTCCTACGCGGACCCCGGTACCGCCCGCAACTACGACCCGGACAGCAACGAGAGCCTGGCCGACTTCGTCAAGCGACAGAACCTCGGTTCCTTCACCCTCGGCCCGATCGAGGTCAATGCCCTGGAGCTGTCGAACGTCGCGGCCACCCTGGCATCTGGCGGCATCTGGTGCCCACCGAACCCGATCAGCAAGGTGATCGACCGTGACGGCAACGAGGTTGCCGTCACCACGGAGGCCTGCGAACGGGTGGTGCCCGAAGGCCTGGCGAACACGTTGGCCAGCGCGTTGGGCAAGGACGCCCTGCCCGGCGGCACCGCGGCCGGCGGGGCTGGCGCAGCCGGCTGGAACCTGCCGATGTCGGGTAAGACCGGCACCACCGAAGCGCACCGGTCATCGGGCTTCCTCGGCTTCACCAACCGCTACGCGGCGGCCAACTACATCTTCGACGACTCCAGCTCGCCGTCGGACCTGTGCTCGTTCCCGTTGCGGCACTGCGGCGACGGCGACCTGTTCGGCGGAAACGAGCCGGCCCGTACCTGGTTTGCGGCACTGAAGCCGATCGCCACGGATTTCGGTGATGTGGTGATGCCGCCGACCGAACCGCGCTACGTCGACGGCGGCCCCAACTCGCGGGTGCCCAGTGTAACCGGCCTGGACATTGAAGCCGCGCGCCTGCGGCTCAAGGAGGCCGGCTTCCAGGTCGCCGATCAGCCCAACTGGGTCAACAGCAGCGCCCGCTCCGGCGCGGTGGTCGGCTCGTCGCCGAACGGACAGACCATCCCCGGCTCGATCATCACCATCCAGGTCAGCAACGGCATCCCGCCACCACCGCCGCCACCACCGGAAGGCCTGCCGCCGGAACTGCTGGGTTCGACCGTGGTGGAGATACCGGGGCTGCCGCCGATCACGATCCCGCTGCTGGCCCCGCCGCCACCGCCGCCCTAACCGCGAACGCCCCGTCTCGCAGTAGGCTGCCACCATGGCCGCATCTCCTGCCCTGAAAAGCTCCGTTGTGGCAGCATCTGTCGCGCTCGGGTCGGCGGCACTGGCCTTCGGCTATGCGTCGGTCATCGAGCGCAACGCGTTCGTGGTGCGCGAGGTGACCATGCCGGTGCTGACTCCTGGCTCGTCATCATTGCGGGTACTGCACCTCAGCGACATCCACATGCGCCCCAACCAGCACCGCAAGCAGGCCTGGCTGCGGAGCCTGACTCGATTCGAGCCGGACCTGGTGGTCAACACCGGCGACAACCTGGCGCACCAGAAGGCGGTGCCCGCCGTCGTGCAGGCTCTGGGTGACCTGCTGTCAGTGCCGGGCGTCTTCATCTTCGGCAGCAACGACTACTTCGCTCCGCAGCTGAAGAACCCGGCAAAATACCTGACTCAGCCGACACATCGCGTCTACGGTCCGGCGCTGCCGTGGCAGGATCTGCGGGCGGCATTCACCGAGCGGGGCTGGCTCGACCTGACGCATAACCACCGCGAACTCGAGGTGGCCGGTCTGCGCATCGCGGCGGCCGGCGTCGACGACCCGCACATCAGCCGGGACCGCTACGAAACGATCGCCGGCCCGGCCGACCCGACCGCCGACCTGCGGCTGGGGTTGACCCATTCGCCCGAGCCGCGGGTACTGGACCAGTTCGCCGCCGACGGCTATCAGTTGGTGATGGCCGGCCACACCCACGGCGGTCAGGTGTGCCTGCCGTTCTACGGTGCGCTGGTGACCAACTGCGGTCTGGACCGCTCCAGGGTCAAGGGATCCTCGCAGTGGGGCGCCGGCATGCAACTGCACGTCTCGGCCGGGATCGGCACCTCACCGTTCGCCCCGGCGCGGTTCTGCTGCCGCCCGGAAGCCACCCTGCTGACCCTGGTAGCCGCGCCGGTTGGCGGCGACAACGCGCAGACCGCCCGGGGGTCCTCTCAGACCGGCGTTTCCGCGCGTTGACCCCGCGGGCCCGGGTCGCGGATCACGGCCATCCACGCCACTGGACCGACAACGCGATCCGGCTGATCGAGGCCGACTCCCGCCGCAGTGCCGACACCCACCTGCTGCGCTACCCGCTGCCGTCATGGGCGGGCGACGACTCGGGTCCCCATGTTGCGCTGTACCTCAAGGATGAGACCACCCACATCACCGGGAGCCTCAAGCACAGGTTGGCCCGTTCGCTGTTCCTCTACGGACTGTGCAACGGCTGGATCGAAGAGGGCACCACGCTGGTCGAAGCCTCCTCAGGTTCCACCGCGGTGTCCGAGGCGTACTTCGCGGCGCTGCTGGGCCTGCCGTTCGTCGC
>JBDTKT010000045.1:0-8846 GCA_039935195.1 Mycobacterium sp. | reverse complement strand
TGATTCGTGCGCAGGCTGCTTCGTTGGAGTCTGAGCACCAGTCGATCGTCCACGATGTGTTGGCTGCCGGTGATTTCTGGGGTGGGTCTGGTTCGGTGGCGTGCCAGGAGTTCGTCTCGCAGTTGGGGCGTAACTTCCAGGTGATCTACGAGCAGGCCAACTCGCACGGTCAGAAGGTGCAGTCGGCCGGCAACAACATGGCCAGCACTGACTCGGCCGTCGGCTCCAGTTGGGCCTGACCGCCGATAATCCGCCAGCGCGGCAGCACACCGGTCCGCCGGTGTGCTGCCGCGTGTTGCGGTTGAGCGGGGTATGGCCGGGCACTCCGGTACCGCTGCGTGGTCCAATAGCGGAGTACATCGACTAGACCGGTAGAGGAAGGTAGTGATGGACCCGAGTACCCGGACCGACATCACCGTCAACGTCGAGGGCTTCTGGATGTTGCAGGCGCTGCTGGACATTCGACATGTAGCACCCGAACTTCGTTGCCGGCCATACGTTTCCACCGATTCATCCGATTGGCTCTCGGAGCACCCGGGCATGGCGGTGATGCGGGAACAGGGCATCGTCGTCGATGACGAGGTCAACGAGCTGGTGGCGAACCGGATGAAGGTGTTGGCCGCGCCCGACCTCGAGGTGGTCGTGTTGCTGTCGCTGGGCAAGCTGCGGTACGGCATCGTCGACGACGATGACCAGGCGCCCGGCACCCGCGATATCCCCGACAACGAGTTCCGGGTGCTGCTGGCTCGTCGGGGCGAGCACTGGGTGTCGGCGGTGCGGGTCGGCACCGATATCACCGTCGACGACATCTCGGTGACGGACGCCGCCTCGATCGCCGCGCTGGTGATCGACGGCCTGGAGTCCATCCACCACGCCGACCCGGCCCAGATCACCGCGGTCAACGTGCCCATGGAGGAGATGCTGGAAGTCACCCAGAATTGGCAGGACTCGGGCTTCAACATCTTCACCGGCGGAGACCTGCGCCGAATGGGCATCAGCGCGGCCACGGTCGCGGCACTGGGGCAGGCTCTGTCGGAACCCTCCGCCGAGGCGGCGGTGTATGCGCGGCAATACCGCGACGATGCCAAGGGGCCGAGCGCCTCGGTGCTGTCGCTCAAGGACGGCTCGGGCGGGCGTATCGCCCTGTACCAGCAGGCGCGGACCGCGGGTTCGGGTGAAGCGTGGCTGGCGATCTGCCCGGCCACCCCGCAACTCGTGCAGGTGGGTGTCAAGACAGTCCTGGACACCCTGCCCTACGGAGCATGGAAAACGCATCGCAGAGTTTAGGAAACCGACTCGAAAGCGCAGTGACGCCCCGCGAATTCACTTGAAAGAGCAGATTGTGCGAACATCGCGGATCGCCTTTAGAATCGAAAAGACGTTGGCAATGCAACATTGTGAGGCGGCACGCATGGATTCAGTACTCGTCGACCGGGCGGTGCGACGGTGACCGCGGCGATCGAGGCGGTGCCGACCGGCGGCGAAGTCGCACCATCGTCGCCGCGGGCCGTGGTTGTCGGGATCATGGCAGGCGACGGCGTCCAGATCGGGACGCTGCTGGATGCCGACGCGCCGGTGTCGGTGATGATCGATCCGCTGTTGAAGGTGGTCAACAGCCGGCTGCAGGAGTTGGACGAGCCGACGTTGGAGGTCCAGGGTCGGGGTCGCTGGGTGCTGTGCCTGGTCGAGGGTACTGCCCTGCGACCTGGCCAGTCGCTGACCGAGCAGGACGTCTATGACGGCGACCGGCTGTGGCTGCGGTTTCTCGAGGACCGTGAGCATCGGGCTCCGGTCATCGAGCACATCTCGACCGCGGTGTCGGTGAACCTGGCCAAGCGGTTCGCACCGGTCGATGCGCCGACTGCGGTACGGGTCGGGGTGGCGACGCAGGCGATCGGGGTGGTGCTGGCGGCCGTGATGCTCGCGGCGTGGCGGTACCGGCATGACACCTGGCTTTCCGCCGGTTTCAGTGCGGTGCTCGCAGTGCTGGTGCTGATCGCGGCCGCGGTGATCCTGATGCAGGCCCGCGGCGTGGTAGATCGGCGCGTCGGTGACACCTTGCTGTTCAGCGGGATCGTGCCGCTGGTGGTGGCGGCCGCGGCAGCGGTACCCGGTCCTGTGGGGGCCGCGCACGCCGCGCTGGGGTGCGGTGTCGCCGGTATCACCGCGCTGCTGATGATCCGGCTCACCGGCCGACAGTTGGCCACCTACAGCGCGATCGTTGTTATCGCCGTGGCCGCGACCTTCGCCAGTGTGCTGCGGATGCTGTTCGTGAATGGCGCTGTGACACTGATGGCGGTTGTGTACCTGGCGTGCGTGTTGGCCTACCAGGGCGCCCCGTCGCTGTCCCGGTGGCTGGCAGGCCTCCGGTTGCCGGTGTTCCCGTCGGCCACCAGTCGCTGGGTGTTCGAGGCCCGTCCCGACTTGCCGACCACGGTGGCGAGCAGTGAAGGCGGCCCGCTCGTGCTGGAGGGCCCGAAGTCGGTCCGGGAGGTGGTGCTGCGCGCCGAACGCGCCCGGTCGTTCCTGACGGGCCTGCTGGCGGGCTTGGGTGTGCTGATCGCGGCGTGCATGACCGGGTTAGCCGATCCGAACTCGGACCGTTGGAAGCTGTCGCTGGTGCTGGCCGGGTTGACGGCCGGATTCCTGGTGCTGCGGGGCCGCTCGTTCCGGGACCGCTGGCAGGCGATCACGGTGACGGTGACCGGCCTGGTCATCATCGCGACCGTGGTGGTGCGCTACGTAGTGGTGCTGTGGACGCCCGAGGTGCTTTCGACGGGGGTGGCGGTGTTGGCGCTGGTGCCGATGGCGGGACTGCTCGCCGCGGTGGTGGTGCCTAACACCATCTACAGCCCGCTGTTCCGCAAGTTCATCGAATGGATCGAGTACCTCTGCCTGATGCCGTTGTTCCCGCTGGCGCTGTGGTTGATGAACGCCTATGAAGCAATCCGGTACCGGTAGCGGGTCGCCGCGGCTGCGGCGAACGGCTGCTGCCGGAGCTGCGGCGATCATGGTGGCGTGTGGATCACTGGCCGGGATGCCGCCGGCAGGCGCTATCGAACGGCCGTCGATCGATCCGGCGGCACTGCCGCCGGACGGTACGCCAGGCCCGCCGCAGACGATGCGGCAGACTGCGTACTGCACCGAGGTCGGGGTGGTGCCAGGCACCGACTTCCGGGTGCAACCCAAATACATGGACATGCTCAACTTGCCGGAGGCCTGGAAATTCGGTCGCGGCGGCGGGGTGACCGTTGCGGTCATCGACACCGGCGTGACCCCGCATCCCCGGCTGCCGAACCTGATCGGCGGCGGCGACTATGTGATGGCCGGCGGTGACGGGCTCTCGGACTGCGACGCGCACGGCACGCTGGTGGCGTCGCTGATCGCGGCCGCGCCGGACAACGGTGTGACGCCGCTGGCGCCGCCTCGGCAGACCCGTCGTCCTCCATCGGTTCCCACGAACGAGCCGCCACCGCCACTACCGCTGCCGCAGACGATCACGCTGGTGACGCCGCCCCCGCCGCCCCCGCCGTCGCTGCCGGGACCGCCCCCGGAGGGGGCGGCGCCGCCCAACGGTGCGGAGCTGGCGCCGTCGGCCAACCGGACCGAGCGCGCCGGAACAGCCGGTACGGTGCGGTCGGCCGGCTACCCCGGCGGGGCGAAAATGGCGCCGGTCGAATTCGGTCCACCGAGTGAACCGCCGCCGGGACTTGCGCCGGACGCGTTCAGCGGTGTGGCCCCCGACGTTCAGTTGATCGCGATCCGCCAGAGCAGCCAGGCGTTCGGCCCCAAGGAGCCGTTCAGTGAGGGGCAGGATCCGCAGCTGAGGGAGAAGACCGACGGGATCCGCACGCTGGCGCGGGCGGTCGTCCACGCAGCGAACATGGGCGCCTCGGTGATCAACATCTCCCAGGTGGTGTGCATGAATGTACGGACCATGATCGACCAGGCCGATCTGGGCGCGGCGGTCCGCTACGCAGCGGTGGAGAAGAATGCGGTGATCGTGTCCGCCGCCGGTGACACCGGCACGCGCGACTGCAAACAGAATCCGATTTACGATGCGATGCACCCCGAGGATCCGCGCAACTGGAACGGCGTGAACACCGTGGTGACGCCGTCCTGGTTCGACGAGTACGTGTTGACGGTGGGTGGGGTGGATTCCGACGGTGTACCGCTGAACAAGATGAGTGTGGCCGGCCCCTGGGTGTCGATCGCGGCCCCCGGGACCGACATCGAAGGCCTGTCGCCTCGCGATGACGCGTTGATGAATGCGGTGGACGGCCCGGAGAACACCCTGCGGACGCCGATGGGCACCAGCTTCTCGACCGCGATCGTGTCCGGGGTGGCGGCCCTGGTTCGGGCCAAGTACCCGGAGCTGTCGGCACACCAGGTGATCAACCGGCTGATCCGGACTGCGCGTCCGCCGGCTCGCGGCGTAGACAACGAGGTCGGCTACGGCATCGTCGATCCGGTGGCGGCGCTGACCTGGGACGTACCGGACGGCCCGATGATGGCACCGGAACGGCTGTCGGCCCGGTTGCCGGTACCGCCGATACCACCGGACCGTGACATGACCCCGGCCTGGGTGGCCGGAGTGGGCCTGCTGGCCGCGCTGGCGGCGGCCGGGGTGGCCCTCGGTGTGGCAGCGTTGCGACGATCGTCGAGGAAACGGTGAAAGCACAGCACGCTTTAGGACTCAACCTGTCGTGGACGCGGGTAACCACGGTGTTCCTGATCGATACCGGGACTCTGGCCCTGGCCGGCCGCTGGCCTGGTGACCCACAAATCGCCACCTACGTGTGGTGGTCGGGGGTGGGGGTCGCCGCGCTGGGGGCGATCTTTGCGCTGGTCACCTATCGCCGGGTGCCGATCAGCACGATGTGGGCCGCCTGGGTGCGCGATCTGTTCGCCGACCCGCAAACGGCACTTGCCGAGGGACGTACCGCCGCGGTGGATCACCACCGGCGCTTCGGGCGTGACCCGGTCGGCATACGCGAGTACCAGGATCGCCTGGTCACGATTATCGCGGTCGGCGGCCATTCGGTGGTGCCGTCCGGCCGGCATCACCGCGGAGAATCGGCGGCGGTGTTATTGCCGATGGATCTGGTCGCCACCGGACTGCGTCAGTTCGACGTGCGGCTGGAGTGCATCGACGTCGTTACCGTGGGGACACACAGCGAGCCCGGTGAGGAGGCGGACTCCGCCCCCGACCAACGCACCACCTGGGTGCTGTTGCGAATGGACCCGCAGCACAACGTCCCCGCGGTGGCTACCCGAGACTCGCTGGCCGCAACCATGGTGGCGGCCACCGAGCGGCTGGCGCAGGAGATCGGCGGGCGGTACGTCACGGCGCGGGTGGTGGGCGCCGAAGAGTTCGACGGCATCGACGAAGCCGTTCTGGCCGGGCTGGAGCCGTCCCAGATCCGGGGCCGACTGTTCAAGAGACAACGCAACGGTCATGTCACCAGCTTCTGGGTGTCACCGCGGGACATCACTGCGGAGAACCTGGAGAACCTGTGGTTGCCGGAAAGCGAGGCCACGGTGGTGACGGTGCGGCTCATGCCCGGACCTGGCCGGACCGCGGAGGTTTCGGTGCTGGCGCGCTACCACAGCGCCGGCCGGATGCACAAGAACGTGCGGGCCGCACTGAATCGGTTCGTCGGCCGTCGACAACTCGAGGCGGTATGTGCCAGCATGCCGGTGCCGGCTCGACACCAGGGGCTGATGCCGCCGGGCCGGGCGCTGCACGACACCGAACAGCTGGCGATCTCACTTGATCCGGTGGAGGAGTACTCGGCAGTCCGGGTCGGGACACCGTCTTGACCGGCCCGCAGGCGGCCACCACGGATGCCCGTAACGCGATGGTCGCGGGCATGCTTGCGTCGGGCATCTCGGTCAACGGGCTACAACCCAGCCACAACCCACAGGTCGCCCGGAAGATGTTCACCACGGCAACCACGATCGACCCGGGCATGTGCGATGCCTGGCTGGCCCGGGTGCTCGCCGGCGACACCGATATCGGAGTGCTGGCCAACGCCTGGGCGACGGTCCGCACGTTCGGCTGGGAGACTCGGCGGTTGGGGCTCACCGATGCAAAATTCCGCCCAGAAGTCTCCGACCGGCTGTTCCTGCGGTTGTTGGTTACCAGCGTCGAATCGCTGGCCGCCGCCTATGCGGCCGCCCTGGCGGAAGAGAAGCGGTACAAGGAAGCCGCGCGACTGCTCGACGGTATCGAACCACGGAACGCCCTCGAGACCGAATTGGTCTGCTATGTGCGCGGTCTGCTGTATTTCCGGAGTGGCCGCTGGCCGGACGTCCTGAAGCAATTCCCAGCCGCGACACCGTGGCGTCAGCCGGAACTGAAGGCGGCGGCAGCGGCGATGGCCACCACGGCGTTGGCGTCGCTGGGGGTATTCGAGGAAGCGTGCCGGCGCGCCCCGGAGGCCATCGAAGGTGACCGGGTACCGGTCGCGGCGAATGTCGCCATGTACACGCAGGGCATGTGCTTGCGTCACCTCGGCCGTGAGGTTGAAGCCATCGAACTGCTGCGCCGGGTGTACTCCCGCGACGCGAAGTTCGCCCCGGCCCGTGAGGCGCTGGATAATCCCGACTACCGGTTGGTGCTGACCGACCCGGAGACCATCGAGGCGCGCACCGACCCGTGGGATGTCGACAGCGCACCGACGCGCGAGCAGGCCGAGTCCGCGCGCCACGCCGATGCGGCGGCGAAATATTTGGCCGAGGGGGATGCCGAGCTGAACGCCATGCTCGGAATGGACCAGGCCAAACGCGAGATCAAGCTGATCAAGGCCACCACCAAGGTGAATTTGGCGCGAGCCAAAATGGGGCTGCCGGTTCCGGTGAGTTCGCGACACACCCTGCTGCTCGGCCCGCCTGGCACTGGAAAGACGTCGGTCGCCCGCGCGTTCACCAAGCAGCTCTGCGGACTGACGGTGCTGCGTAAGCCGCTGGTAGTGGAGACCAACCGGTCCAAGCTGCTGGGCCGATTCATGGCCGATGCGGAGAAGAATACCGAGGAGTTGCTGGAGGAAGCGCTCGGCGGGGCGGTCTTCTTCGACGAGATGCATACGTTGCACGAACGGGGCTATTCCCAGGGTGACGCCTACGGCAATGCGATCATCAACACGCTGCTGCTCTACATGGAGAACCACCGCGACGAACTGGTGGTGTTCGGCGCCGGATACGCCAAAGCGATGGACCGGATGCTGGAGGTGAATCAGGGCCTGCGGCGGCGCTTTTCGACGGTGATCGAGTTCTACAGCTATACCCCGCCGGAACTGGTCGCACTCACCAAGCTGATGGGCGCGGAGAACGAGGACGTGATCACCGACGAGGCGGCTGAGGCGTTGCTGCCGTCGTACACCAAGTTCTATTCCGACGAAAATTACTCCGAAGACGGCGACCTGATCCGTGGTATCGACACGCTCGGCAACGCCGGGTTCGTGCGAAACGTGGTGGAGAAGGCCCGCGACCACCGCAGTTTCGGTCTGGACGACGCGGACTTGGACGCGGTGCTGGCTGGCGATGTGACCGAATTCAGCGCGAGTCAACTGCTGAGGTTCAAGGAGTTGACCCGCGAAGACCTCGTCGAGGGACTCAGTGCGGCGGTGGCCGAGAAGAAACCGGAGTAGCTGCGCGGCCGGTCGGCTCGCGGGAACGGGTTGACGATTGCTGACACCGGTGCCACCATGGCGCTGGTGAGGGGTGCGGCACCCGGCAGACGGATCGAATGCGTCAGCCCGCCTCGGTACCCCAGGGAACTGTGACGGCGAGGAGGTGACGGCCAGTTTTGAGTCCCAGCGATAGTCAATATCGCAATCATGCGAGCTCGGTGGCTGTTTCGTTCCGATCCGGCTTCGGCGCCGTGTCCGTTTCCTGAATCAGGTTGCGTCGAATCCGCTCCGGTATGACATTTGCGTTGCCACCGTGCGCGCTCGCGACATTTCGGATAGCGTTGTCCGCCTATCGGTCCGTCTCGATGAGGAGAGTCCATGTCTTTTGTGACGACACAGCCAGAACTGTTGACCGCCGCTGCCGGCCACCTGGCGGCTATCGGTTCGGCGCTGAGCGCTCAGAACGCCGCCGCCGCAGCACCCACCACCGGAGTGGCCCCCGCCGCCGCCGACGAGGTTTCGGCGTTGACCGCCGCCCAGTTCGCCGCGCACGCCGGGATGTATCAGTCGATCAGTGCCCAGGCGGAGGCCATCCACCAGATGTTCGTCGCCACTCTGAATTCCAGCGCCGGCTCCTATGCGGCCGCCGAGGCCGCGAATGCGGCGTCGGCCGGCTGAGTTGTCAGCTAACTGCCGCACCATTATTGAGTTGAAGGGGACATAATTATGCCTATGCGTTTTATGACCGACCCGGATGCGATGCGGGCGATGGCGGGCCGTTTCGACGTGCACGCGCAGACAGTGGAGGACGAGGCCCGCAGGATGGCGGCGTCGTCGTCCAATATCTCCGGCGCTGGCTGGGGTGGTCTGGCGGAGCGGACCTCGATGGACACGATGGGGCAGATGCAGACGGCGTTTCGCAACATCGTCAACATGCTGCACGGGGTGCGCGATGGGCTGATCCGCGATGCCAACCACTACGACCAGCAGGAAGCTGCTTCGCAGCAGATCCTGAGCAGCTAAGAAGGGAAGTCGAGCTATGTCGATTAACTACCAGTTCGGTGACGTTGACGCCCACGGCGCGTTGATTCGTGCGCAGGCTGCTTCGTTGGAGTCTGAGCACCAGTCGATCGTCCACGATGTGTTGGCTGCCGGTGATTTCTGGGGTGGGTCTGGTTCGGTGGCGTGCCAGGAGTTCGTCTCGCAGTTGGG
>JBDTKT010000044.1:0-10334 GCA_039935195.1 Mycobacterium sp. | reverse complement strand
CATTCTTCGAGAAGTACGGTCCGTGGGCGATCATCCTGGCCCGGTTCGTCCCGTTCGCGCGGACGTTCGTGCCGGTGATCGCCGGGGTGTCCTACATGCGCTACCCCGCCTACCTCGGCTTCGATATCGTCGGCGGCACGCTCTGGGGTGCCGGTATGACGATGGCCGGCTACTTCCTGGGCACCAAGGTGCCGGGTATCACCGACCACCTGGAACTGATCATCATCGGCATCCTGCTGGTGTCGCTGGTGCCGGCGGTTTTCTCGGTGGGCAAAGCGTATTTATCCCGGCGTCGCAGCGCCTCGGAAGACGAACCGATTTCGGTCGAAGGTTGACCGCGGGCCGACCATCCAAAAGTGCGAGTGGTCAGCGCGGAGTCAACCCGCGCTGACCGCGTGCGCGGCCTCCATCAGCATCCAGCCGGACACCTGCACCGACAGGTCGCGTTCGGGCACCTCGGACTCGCGCACCGCGCCGGCGATGAAGTCGGCGGCCTGCCCGCTGTCGGCGCCGGGCAGTTCGGCGGCGCGGTCCCAGAACGCCCCGAACAGCGGCAACCCGTTCACCGACTGCCGGTAATCCCAGGCCGACTTCGCCGACGACAGCACCAATCCGCGGGCGGTGTTACGGGCCGCGACATCGGCGGCGGAATCCCCCGGTAACGCCGTCGCTACCACCGCCAGGTAGCGGGCGGTGATCCCACCGAACAGCCCGCCGTCACCGCCCCCGGCGCCCTTGATCACCCCGTTCGGCGCCATGTGCTGCTCAACCGCAGCCACCAGTCGGTGCACGCGGGCGGAGTGCCTGGCCCTGTCTTTCAAACCGGTACGAACAGCCAACTCGGTCTCCAGCCCGAGCACCACACCCTGGCAGTAGGTGTACTGCGCGCGGACCAGCGAACCCGCCTTGATGCCGTCAAACACCAGGTGGGTCTCCGGGTCGATCAGCATCGCGTCGATCCAGTCGGCCATCTTCTGAGCGCGCTTGAGTCGGTCGCCGTAGCGGGCCAGGAAGATCCCACCCGGACCGTTGGCGGGGGCGTTGAAGAACTGGTCCTGCTTGCGCCACGGGATGCCGCCGCCGTCCTCGGGCACCCAGGACTCGACGAGCTGGCGGGTCAGGGTGTTCAGCGCACGTTGCCGGTCGACGCCAGCCACCCGCTGAGCACGTTCCAGCGCCAGCGCCAGCCAGGCCATGTCGTCGTAGTAGTCGTTGGTCCACGACCCGACATTGCGCAGCCGGTGCGTCCGGATCTGCCGCTGGATCCGGCGTACCCGCTCAGGCTGCGGATCGCGCAGCTGCGCGTCGAGCAGGCAGTCCAGCAGGTGCGCCTGCCACCAGTAGTGCCAGTGCGCAGCCCGCCGTACCGGCGGCCAGGCCACCACCCCGAGCTGGGTACCCGGCAGGTGCCAGAGCGCTTTGAGGTGCCGCGCGGTGACGGCGGCTTCAGCGCTTTCGGCCCGGTTCGCCCACAGCTGGTCGTCCATAGCCCGCAATCCTGCCCTACCAGGCGCTGTCCAGGTGCCCGTGCTGGGTTATCCAGGTGTGCATCACGATCCCGGCGGCCACCCCGACGTTGATGCTGCGCGTCGAGCCGAACTCGGCGATGGCCACGGTGAGATCCGCACCGGTGCGGGCGTCGTCGGTGACGCCGGGGCCCTCGCGGCCGAACACCAGCAGGCAGTCCAGCGGCAGCGTTGTCTGCTCCAGCCGCACCGCGCCCGCCACGTTGTCCACCGCGACGACGGACAGGCCGGCCTGCGCGGCGAAAGCCAGCAGGTCCGCGATGCTGTCGTGGTGCTGCAGCCGCTGGTAGCGGTCGGTGACCATGGCGCCGCGGCGGTTCCAGCGCCGCCGCCCGACGATGTGGACGGTGTGCACCGCGAATGCGTTGGCGGTGCGCACCACCGAGCCGATGTTGGCGTCGTGGCCGAAGTTCTCGATCGCCACGTGCAGCCGGTGCCTACGCTGGTCGATATCGGCGATGATCGCCTCGCGGGTCCAGTACCGGTAGGCGTCGACGACGTTGCGGGTGTCGCCCTCACTCAGCAGGGTCGGGTCGTAGCGGGGGTCGGCAGGCGGCGGACCCGGCCAGGGCCCGACACCGTTCTCCGAGGGGAACCACTCGGTCGGGCCGGGGTGTTCCGTCACGAGTTGGTCCACACCGCGGCGTGCGTGCCCACCACCGACAGCGAGCCGTAGAGCACCGCCGCGTTGATCTCACCGTGCGTGCACAGCGAGGTGGCGACGTGCACCGAGTTCAGCGACGCCTCGGGCAGGATCAGCACAGCTGACCCGAACGACAGGCAGTCCGGGCTCAGCCCCGGCATCGGCGCCGCCGGTCCGGCCAGCAGCATCAGCGGTCCGCCGCGAGCCGCCGATTCAGTTCTGTACCCCACGGCGACCGCGTCGACGGCCAAGCTGAGCACCATGTATCCGTTGCCGGTGAACGCCCGCAGATCGCCGAGCGCGGCCGGGGTCAGCGGGCTGCCGCCGGCATGGAACGCCGCGACCCCCTGGGTGGTGAGCGCCAGGCCGGTGTCGCCTGGATTGGTCGGCGGCACCCCCACCGGGAACGTCGCGCTGTAGGCCACCGTGGTGCCCTTGATCCGGTCGGCCGGCGAGTACACGTAGACCCCGCGCACCGCACTGCGTTCCTTGAGCGGGCCCAGGCACACCGTTCCGGCCAGCCGGTCCGGATCCCGGTTCGACAGCGGCTGGGACGTCAGCGCCATCAGCGGGTCGCAGCTGCCGATCCCGGGGGCCTCCATCGGATGCAACGGGGTGCCGTACAGGCCGAACCGGAGGTCTGCCGCGGCGGCGTGTCCGGCGTCCGGTTCGGCGACACGCGCGACGACGTCGATCAGCACGCGGTCGGCTTCCCAGCGCAGATTGGACAGCGTCATGTTCCAGCCCAGCACGGTCAGCGACTCACCCAGCCCGGCGGCCTGTGCCCCGTACGGGCCGGGTCCCCGGCCGGAGCCCGAGCAGGCCGCCACACACGCTGCCGCCAGCATCGCTACCACCACCGCGAGCAGATTTCGCACGTTACTGGCGCAACCCCAGCTCAGCCAGGCCGAGCACGCTGCGATAGGCCAGGCCCGCCTCGGCGATGGCCTCCGCGGCCTCGGTGCCGCGGTCCACCACGGTGACCACCCCGACCACCTCGCCCCCGGCGTCACGCACCGCGCCCACCGCGGTCAGCACCGATCCGCCGGTGGTGCTGGTGTCCTCGACCACCAGAACTCGCCGGCCGGTCACTTCGGCGCCCTCGATAAGTCGTTGCATGCCATGGGCTTTTGTCGACTTACGCACCACGAAGGCGTCGATCGGCCGACCCGGAGCGTGCATGACGGCGGTCGCCACCGGGTCCGCCCCGAGCGTCAGACCGCCCACCGCGACGTAGTCCCAGTCGTCGGTGAGTTCCCGCACCAGGCGGCCGATCAGTGCGCCGGCCCGGTGATGCAGGGTGGCGCGGCGTAGATCCACGTAGTAGTCGGCCTCGGCGCCCGACGACAGCGTGACGCGGCCGTGCACCACCGACAACCGCCGCACCAGGTCGGCCAGCTCGTCGCGGTCCGCTGGGTTAAGTTCGCCCACGGCCCCGGCCGAACGTGGTCGTCATCGCCCGCGCCAGCCCGCGCGGCAGCAGCCGGCTGGCGGTGGTGAGCACCTTGTACTGCAGGCCCGGGATGCTGATCACAGCGCCGCGGGCGACGTCGGCCAGGCTCGCGTCGACCACGTCGTCGACCTCGAGCCACAGGAACGACGGCAGCGACGCCATATCGAGCCCGGCACGCTGGTGGAACTCGGTGTGCACATAGCCCGGGCAGACCACATGCACGCCCACCCCGGTGCCCGCCAGCCCGCCGGCCAGTCCTTCGGTGAACGACACCACCCAGGCTTTGGACGCCGAGTACGTCGACCCGCGCCCGGAGACCAGTCCGGCCACGCTGGCCACGTTGAGGACGGTGCCCGCGCCGGCGTCGAGCATCGACGGCAGCGCGGCCCGGGTCAGCTGCATCACCGCGGTGACGTTGACGTCCAGTTGCGCCTGCAGCAGCGCGGGATCAGCTGTCCAGAATTCGCCGGAAGTGCCGAAACCGGCGTTGTTCACCAGCACCCGGACCCCGGCGTCGAGCCGCTCGGCGACCTTCGTCCGGTCGCCGGCATCGGTCAGATCGGCGGGCAGCACCTCGACGGCGCAGCCGGTGGCGTCGCGCAACTCGGCCGCCAGTTCCGCCAGTCGCTCAGCGTTCCGGGCGACCAGGACCAGGTCGTAGCCGACGGCCGCGTAGCGCCGGGCGTAGCCGGCACCCAACCCGGAGGTGGGTCCGGTGATCAAAGCCGTGGGTTTGAGGGGGCGCGGCATGACCGACAGCGTAGCGAAGCGATCCGCGGCCGCTCGCGACGGGAGTTACCCGGTATCGGCGGTGTTAGTGCGCCGTCTTGTGCCCGTTGCGGCCGGCCGGGGCCTGGCCTATGCCGGATTCGGGCCGAGATCGCACACGCCGGATCGGCTCGGAGCGGGGCAGTTCGTCCCGCATGGGCCTGCCTGGTGCCGGAGCCTCGGCGGACGGAGCGACCTTGCCCCGAGCCGGAGCCATTGCCTCGGACAGGGGGGACGGAGGTGCGACCCGCTCGTGGGCGGGCGGCGCCTCCGGTGCAGTGGTCGGACTGGTCGGACTGGTCACCCGTTCCGCGTCGCGGCCCGACGACGCCTCTGGCACCGGCGGCAGCACCCGCAGCAGGTCGTTGAACTGGCGTACGGTGCGCAGGCCTTCATCCCACTGGGCGCGGGTGCTGGTGACCGGCATGCTGACCAGGGTCCAGTTCGGCTCGTTCCACATGATCTCCGCGCAGTCCGGGGCGGTGTGCGCGAACGTGACCATCCGCCGGTCGCAGGCCCGGCGGGCCGCATCGAGGTTGGTCGAGTACACCATCCGCGGACCGATCGCCCCGAGCAGCCAGACGTCGTTCTCCCGCGGCTCTTTGAGCCCCTTGAGGCGCAGGTCGACGGTGACATTGGTGCGGACCTTGCGGTGCAGCGCGATGACCGTTGCCACCTCCTCGAGGTCGAAGATGAACACCGCCTCGCCGCGGATCTGCCCCAGCACCACGTTGCGTGCGGGAACGTCGCCGACGGTCGACATCACGCCGCGTTTCCAGCGTTTGAGGATCTCGGTGGACTCCCGCTCATAGTCGAAACCGTGCGAGCGGGCCCAGGACCTACGCCGCCTGCTGCGGCCGCGACGCTGGTCGATGTCGACGTACAGCAACACCCCCGCGCCGACGAAACACAGCGCGGACAGCGTGAACCAGAGCGGGACCATTGTGCCTAGCGTATCCGCTGTCGGCCCGGAACCGAGAATGCCCGCAGGTCACAACCGTGCATCAAGCCACTTTCAACAGGTCGGCGTCACGGTTCGATGGCAGGAGGGCCACCGAAGATCGTCGTGCCGTGGCCGACGGGGCTATACGAGGTGTAGATCGGCTGCTGGGCAAACGGGACGTTGCCGGTGTTCATCGCGCCGGTACCGGAGAAGAGGGACGGGCTATTGGTGCTGTCCACCGTGTAGGAGTACAGCGGCTGGCCGCTGGCGCTGGTGAATGAAATCTCCGTTCCCGGCGGTAGGACTCCCGAGGTCCCGGGGATGCCGGCGGCAGTGGCGATCGAAGCCGGCAAGGTGCCGTACACGCCGCCGGAGTCGATGATCACCGGCACCTTCGTTATGTCCCCGGCAACGCCGCCGGGCGGGGTGATCTGCACGCCCAGCGTGGCGTTCGGCGAACCGTTGACCTCGGTCCCGCCGGTGAGCGGGTTGTCACCGAACGTCATGGTGTGGTTTGTCTGGTCGAGCAGCACGCCATGCCCGAGTGCGCCGGGCAGATCCGCGGTCGGAATGGAATCCGGGGTCGGGCCGATGGCATTCGGGCCGATGCCCAGGATGCCGTCCGCGTTGGCGCCGGTGCTGGAGAGGAAACTGTTGATATCCCAGCAGCCGCTAAGCAGGCAGCTGAGATTCGTCGGGAACGCGAACAGGAGTGCGTTGACGGAGGTGCTGGCAACGATGTCCTGCCCGTCGACCTCACCGAAGCTCACCGTGGTCGGGAGGGTGGCATAGAAATATCCCATCCCGCCGGCGTAGGAGCCCATCCCGAAGTCGGTGGGAAAGCCGATGTTCTGCCAGCCGATGTCCCAGATCGGCAGCACCAGGCCGGCCGAGCCGGTGTCGACCAGCACCGGCACCATCGACCCGCCGCCGACGGAGATGTTCGCCACCGGTTCGGTGATGCCCTGGGTTTCTAGCGGTACCGTTGCCGACGTCAGTGCGTGGGTGACCGGGTCGGTGGTAAAGCTCCCGGCGGCGGCGGCGGACCCGGGCACACCGGTCATCCAGCCCAGGCTCTGATCGAGGTGGGCGAACATCGTTTCCAGCGAAGCCAGCGGGTTCGCCGCGTCCAGGTCACCGGCCAGGCTCGGGTCCAGCATGACGACGGCTTCCGCGATCGGCTGGAGAAAGAAGTCCTCAAGATCGGCGTGTGCGGACGGCGCGGAAGCCAGCGGGGTCATCCCAACCGCGAGGAATGCCCCTGCGGCAGCGACCGAACCAAGCAGACGTCCGCGGTGACGCCGCGTGTTGTCGCTGCGCGAGCGACGGTTCTCCCCCAGGTGACGACGTGACACGGCGTTATCCCTCTCGCTGAACGGCAGCGCGACGGCGCTACCGCATCCACTCAGTAGGAGTTAAGGTAACCGCTCCGCTTCGCGATCGCTAGTTCAAACTTCTAAAAACGTCCGGAGCCGAGTCAAGTCTTCCGGGATCCGGCTCTGCGGGAAACATTTCGGAACGAAATATCCGCACGCCAAATCCCGCGCTGAGCCCGATCAGATCCGCCGGTGGCCGCAGTCGTCAGGGCGTTCCATGGAAGGTTGTCGTTCCACCGCTCGGGCTGTTCGAGATGTACACCGGTCCCTGCTGGAACGGGATGTTCCCGGTGTTCATCGAGGTATCTGACGAGACAACAGGGCTGGTGGAATTGCCCAAGGCGTCCGTACCCACCGTGTACGAGTACAGCGGCGTGCCATCGCTGGTGGAGACCGAAACCACTGAGTCCGGCTTCAGGACTTCACCGTCGGCGCTACTGCCGCCGAACAGTGAGTCCGGCAGGGTCCCGTACACGCCGCCGGAGTCGATGATCGCGGGAACGGACTGCGGCGTCCCGCCGTTGAGGCTTACCTCCAGGTTGGCGTTCGGCGCGCCATTAACCGAAACACCGCCGGTGAGCGGGTCGGGACCGAAGACCAGCTGATTGTCTGGCTGGTCGATCAGCACGCCTTGGTTGAGGTCACCCGGCAGCGCGCTGATCACGTCACTGGGGCCCGGTCCCACAGCATTCGGCCCTATACCCAGGATGCCGTCGGCGTTACCCCCCAGAAAACTTTGGAGTGTGAAATCCCCGGAGAGAAGTCCCTGAAGCGTGGTCGGAAATGCGAAGAGCTCAACATCGACGGGGGTCTGTCCGGTGGTTATTTCAGCCCCATCGGTCGTGGTGAAGCTCACCGTCGTTGGCAGCGTGGCGTAGACGTAATCCAAGCCGCCGGCGAAGGAACCGACACCGAAGCTGGTCGGGAAGCCGATGTTCTGTAGACCGATGTCCTGCAACGGGACGAGAAGACCGTCAGAACCGGTGTCAACCAGCACCGGTGTCGATGTGCCGCCGTTGACGGAGAGGCTCACCACCGGCTCGGTCACACCATTGACCTGCAACGGGACGGTTGCGTTCGTCGACGTGCTAGTAACAGCAGCGGCGGCAGCGGCGGCGCCAGCCGCCCCGGCACCGCCGTCGACCCCTGCCGTGCTGCTGGCCGCGGCGGCCGCGGCGGTCGTGCTGTCACCGAACAACCAACTTCCGGCGGAGCCATCGACCGACCCATTCCCGGTCAATGCCGCCAACGCCGAGTTGATCATCGGGTCCAACGACAGGCCGAGCGGGCTGGCCATCCACGCCTGGTCGAGTTGCTGAATCGGATCGTAGATCAGCGTCTGGGTCCAGCCGCTCAGCAGGGAATCCAGCGACGCCGACGGGTCCACCGAACCCGCCGCCAGGGCGGGCGCCAGCAGGCTGTCGAGGTCGAAGCCCGAGCCGACGGAACCGAACAAGCTCGGGTCCACCACGCTGACGGCCTGCTCAAAAGCGTTGATGATCGGCTGGAAAAGGTCATCAACGTCGGCACGCGCATCCGGGGCGGTGGCCAGCGGGGTCATCCCCAGCGCCAGAAACGCCCCGACCACGGTGCCCGCACCTATCGCGCGACCGCTGCGATTCTTGGCCTTGCTACGGCGTGAATGAAGCCTCTGTCCCGTGTGATACCGAACTGCCACGGTTTACCCTCCAGTCGAGCGGCGACACCGACTTTAGCCACGTCCCCTCAGGGTGGCTAAGGTATCCGACCACCCCCCGGCCGTCAATCGCTGAACAGAGGCCGAAAAACACCCATCAGCGACTCTATTTCCGCTGATAGGAGTCATTTCCGTAGATTCGGAGATTAGTTCAGAATCAACGACTCTCCGTCGGCGCCGACGTCGACCGGAACGACGTCGCCGTCGTGTATCTGGCCGGCCAGCAGCATCTTGGCCAGCTGGTCGCCGATGGCCTGCTGGATCAGTCGGCGCAGCGGGCGAGCGCCGTAGACCGGGTCGAAGCCGCGGTCGGCCAGCCACTTCTTGGCATCCAGCGACACCTCCAGCGTCAACCGGCGCTGCGCCAGTCGCTTGCCCAGCTGTTCCAGCTGGATGTCGACGATGTGCACCAGTTCCTCGGAGCCGAGATGGGCGAAGATCAGGACGTCATCGAGTCGGTTGATGAACTCCGGCTTGAACGCCGCACGCACCGCGGCCATCACCTGTTCCTCGCTGCCACCGTGGCCGAGGTTCGACGTCAAGATCAGGATTGTGTTGCGGAAGTCGACGGTGCGACCCTGCCCATCGGTGAGCCGGCCCTCGTCGAGCACCGCCAGCAGCACGTCGAAAACGTCCGGGTGCGCTTTTTCGACCTCGTCGAAGAGCACCACCGTGTAGGGCCGCCGGCGCACCGCCTCGGTCAGCTGGCCACCCTGGTCGTAGCCGACGTAGCCGGGCGGCGCCCCGACCAGCCGGGCCACCGAGTGCTTCTCGCCGTACTCACTCATGTCGATGCGAACCATCGCCCGCTCGTCGTCGAACAGGAAGTCGGCCAGCGCCTTGGCCAGCTCGGTCTTGCCGACCCCGGTGGGGCCCAGGAACAGAAAGGACCCGGTTGGCCGGTTCGGGTCGGCAACCCCGGCCCGGGCGCGGCGCACCGCGTCAGAAACGGCGGTGACCGCCTTGCGCTGGCCGACTATCCGCTTGGCCAACTCGTCTTCCATCCGCAGCAACTTGGCGGTCTCGCCTTCCAGCAAGCGTCCGGCCGGAATCCCGGTCCAGGCGCTCACCACGTCGGCGATATCGTCCGGGCCGACCTCCTCCTTGAGCATGGTGTTTTCTTGAGCCTGAGCGGCCGGAATTGCGGCATCCAGCTTTTTCTCGACCTCGGGAATGCGCCCGTAGCGAAGCTCGGCGGCCTTGGCCAGGTCGCCGTCGCGCTCGGCGCGCTCGGACTCGCCGCGCAGCGTGTCCAACTGCTCCTTGAGTTCGCGAACCGCGTCGATGGCGTGCTTCTCGTTCTGCCAACGCGTAGTCAGTTCCGCGAGGCTTTCTTTCTGGTCAGCCAACTCGGAGCGCAGCTTCGCCGGTCGTTCCTTGGAGGCGTCGTCCTCTTCTTTCGCCAGCGCCATCTCCTCGATCTCCAGCCGGCGCACCAGGCGCTCGACCTCGTCGACCTCGACCGGACGCGAGTCGATCTCCATCCGCAGCCGAGACGCCGCCTCGTCGACCAAGTCGATGGCCTTGTCCGGCAGGAACCGGGCGGAGATGAAACGGTCGGACAGCGTGGCCGCGGCGACCAGCGCCGAGTCGGTGATCCGCACCCCGTGGTGCACCTCGTAGCGGTCCTTCAGTCCGCGCAGAATCCCGACGGTGTCCTCCACCGACGGTTCCCCGACGTACACCTGCTGGAAGCGACGTTCCAGCGCGGCGTCCTTCTCGATGTGCTTGCGGTACTCCTCAAGCGTGGTGGCGCCGACCAGCCGTAGCTCACCGCGGGCCAGCATCGGCTTGATCATGTTGCCGGCGTCCATCGCACCCTCACCGGTGGCGCCGGCGCCGACGATCGTGTGCAGTTCGTCGAGAAAAGTGATGATCTGTCCGGCGGAGTTCTTGATGTCGTCGAGGACGGCCTTGAGTCGCTCCTCG
>JBDTKT010000043.1:0-13534 GCA_039935195.1 Mycobacterium sp. | reverse complement strand
GCTGACCGGGCGGGACGGGGAGAAAACCGGTGACTGATCGTCGATCGAAGAAGCCTCAGCAACTCACCGCCGACCTGGTGCTCTCCGGCGGCGGTATTAAGTTCATCGGACTGGTCGGCGCGGTTGTCGCGCTGATGGAAGCCGGGTATTCGGTCGAGCGGGTATCGGGGGTGTCGTGCGGCTCGGTGGTCGGCGCGATCCTGGCGGCCGCCTCGCAGGGCAACCAGCTGACCGGTGCCGAGCTCAAGGAACTGGCACTGTCGGTGCCGCTGAGCAAATGGCGCGACGCAGGGCCGGTCCCGGTGCTCGGCCCGCTGTGGGGATTGGTGCGGGACACCGGCCTGTACCGGGGTGACTTCGCACATGACTGGATCCGCAGCGAGCTGAAGAACCTCGGGGTGAGCACCTGGGGCGACTTGGCGTACTCCGGCGACAACCTGCTTTCGGAGCGGCGCTACAAGGCTGTCGTCAGCGTGACGGACGTGACCACCGGCCAACTGGTGCGCCTGCCCTGGGACTACCGGGGGGTGTACGGGCTAGACCCTGACGAGCAACCGGTGGCCGACGCGGTGCGCGCGTCGATGGCCATTCCGTTCTTCTACCGCCCGGTCACCCTGACCAGCGCCGGGGGGCGCAAGTTCACCCTGGTCGACGGCGGCGTGCTGTCGAACTTCCCGATCGACACCTTCGACCGGCCCGACGGCCGGGCACCGCTGTGGCCGACCTTCGGGGTGACGGTGGTGCCGGAGTTGTCGGGCGGCGCGTCGGGGTTCGGCGAGATCATCCCGGCCCTCAAGCCGCTGCGCATGTTCGGACCGTCGGCACTGCTGGAGAGCCTCATCACCACGATGCTGGTGGGCCACGACCAAACCTACCTCAACGCGCCGTGGGTCAGTGTGCGCGCCATCCGGGTGAATTCCACCGACGTCGGGGTGCTGGACTTCGGCGCTCCCCGGTCACGGCTGGAGAAGCTCTGCGACAACGGCTATACCGCCGCGGCGGAGTTTCTGTCGACCTGGGATTGGTCGGCCTACCTGGAGCGGTTCCGCCGGTCGCACTACCCGGACGCCGGGCGCGGCTGACCTCAATTGCGGTGCTTGCCCAATTCGGCCGCGGCATCGCCCAACCGCACAGTGATGTCGGTGTTGCCGACGTTCTCCAGCTGTTCGTGGCCGCGCAGTCGATCCTGGATCTCCCGCGACGCGGCATTGATCCGTTCGATCTCGCCGCGGAACACGTCCGGGCGCGTTTCCCTGCTGGCGTAGTGGAAGTAGCTGAGCACGCTGCGCAGCAACTCGAGCTTCTGCTTCTCCCGCTTGGCCAGGTCGTGTGAGGTCATCAGCTCGACCCGCCGCACCGGCGGCAGGTCTTTCCAGTCGAGCGTCACGTTGTTCTCGAACCGGGATCGCTTGCCGCGCCACGGCCACCAGCCGCGGGCGGGACGTGAGCTGTCGGAGTAGCTCAGGACCCCGGTGAACCGCGACTCGATGCCGGCGCCGAGTTCGGCGCGGTCGATCGCCGAATCCCACACCGTCCGCCACTCCTGGCCCGGGGCCAGCACTGGCAGCTCATCGGGCAATTGCAGTGCCACGACGTCGGCGTAGCCGTCCGAGGCCGTCTCGTAGCGGGCGACGGTGGGCGGCTCGTCGAATGCGAAGCGCACGCCGTAAGCCGGTGTTTTGCCGAAGTTGCGCACCACCAACTCGATGACGTGCCAGTCGGCGGCGTGCGGTTCCATGAACATCGTCACGTGCGGACGGGTCTGCTCGGCGGCAGCCCGCCGATTGCGCTTCAGTTGCCGGTTCAGGTATAGCAGTGCCAGCACGGCGATGGCGACTGCCAACCACGCCGCCCCCGCGAGCCACGCGTCAGGCCCCGCGTGCGTCATCTCATACCAGTCGTCTTCGACCGATCCCATCGAATACCCCCTCATCCGCCCATCAGCGTGCGCCACTGATCCAGGTTGCTGGCGCGGTACACATAGTTTGACCGCTTCACCTCGGACAGGGCGGCACTCGGGTCAGCTGAATACCAGTGTCCGGGAAACACCACCGGGTCATGCGGCAGGGTGGCCAACTGATGCAGGCTGCGGTACATCTCGTCGGAGTCGCCACCTGGGAAATCGGTGCGGCCGCAGCCCTCCAGGAACAGCGTGTCGCCGGCGATCAGGCGGCCGTCAAGCAGGAAACACTGGCTGCCCGGCGTGTGCCCGGGCGTGTGCAGAAGCTCGATCTCGATGTCGCCGACGTTGACCTTGTCGCCGTGCTCGTGGGCGGTGAGGTCGGCCAGGGGAATACCGGTGATTTGCGAAACCCACAGTGCCTCATGGGTGTTCACATGGACGGGGATGCTGACCCGCTCCAGCAATTCCGCGAGGCCCTTCAACTCGAAGCCCATCATCGAGCCCCCGACATGATCGGGGTGGTGGTGGGTGACCAGTACCCCGGACAGGTGCATGCCGTCGGCCTCGGCAGCGTCGAGCAGATCCCCCGCGGCATATGCGGGGTCGACCACCACGGCCTCGCCGGTCTGCCGGTCCCCGATCAGGTAGGCGAAGTTACGCATCTGGGTTGCTATCGGATCCCCGGCCGCGAAATCCCGGCCGGAGAGTAGCTGGCGGAAGTACAGTCGGTCTGAATCGGGCACGTCGCCCAGCCTAAAGCAGTCCGGGGCCCGGATAACGGTACTTGCGGTTTGGTTCCGCTGGCGGCGAGGTTGTAACCTCTTACCGGCCCGTGACGCCCCGAAAAGGGCGCCTCGGGTTGGAACTATGCTGGACTCAAGCACGGCCCCCTTAGCTCAGTCGGTAGAGCGTTTCCATGGTAAGGAAAAGGTCAACGGTTCGATTCCGTTAGGGGGCTCGGTGGCTGCCGGACCCACTGGCGGCGCATTAACCGAGGCGATGTAGCTCAGTCGGTTAGAGCGAACGACTCATAATCGTTAGGTCGCCGGTTCGAGTCCGGCCATCGCTACAGCGTGAACCAGGCACCGCAACGAACAGATGAAAGAGGGCAGCTGACGTGGCCTCCAGCACCGATGTACGGCCGAAGATCACCATGGCCTGTGATGTGTGTAAGCACCGCAATTACATCACCAAGAAAAATCGCCGAAACGACCCTGACCGGCTGGAACTGAAAAAGTTCTGCCCGAACTGCGGCAAGCATCAGGCGCACCGCGAGTCACGGTGATCGGGTAGGTATTCAGGACGTGGCGCTGTCAGAGAGAATCGTCGGAGCGCACTACCGGTATCCCGATCATTACCACGTGGACCGGGAGAAGATCCGCGAGTACGCCAGGGCGATCAAGGCCGCCGATCCGGCCAACTTGGACAACAGGGCGGCCGCGAAGCTCGGTCATAGCGGCCTTGTCGCCCCGCTGACGTTCATCTCAACGTTTGGCTACGCCGCGCAGCGTGCCTTCTTTGCGGACGCCAACATCGTCATCACGGATGCCAAGATCGTCCAGGTTGACCAGGCGCTGGAGTTTCGACGGCCGATCGTCGAGGACGACAAGCTCTACTGCGACGTGTATGGGGAGTCGCTACGCCAGGCGCACGGCACCGACATCATCGTGATTAAGACCATCATCACCAACGAGGCCGGTGACATTGTGCAGCAGACCCACACCACGCTGGCGGGGCGTACTGGAGACGGAGAAGAGGGCTTTACTGATGGCACTGCGTGAGTTCAGTTCGGTCAAGGTGGGTGACCAGCTGCCGGAACGGATTATTCCGCTGACCCGGGCCGATCTGGTGAACTATGCCGGGGTCTCCGGTGACCTGAACCCGATCCACTGGGACGACGAGATCGCCAAGCAGGTCGGCCTGGACACCGCGATCGCACACGGCATGCTGACCATGGGGTTGGGTGGCGGCTACGTGACGGGATGGATCGGCGATCCGGGTGCGGTGACCGAGTACAACGTCCGGTTCACCGCCGTGGTGCCGGTGCCCAATGACGGCAAAGGTGCCGAGATCGTGTTCAATGGGCGGGTGAAATCCGTTGATCCCGAGACCAAATCGGTGACGATCGCGCTCACCGCCACTACCGGAGGCAAGAAGATCTTCGGTCGGGCGGTGGCCTCGGCCAATCTGGCCTAGAGACGGGATAGTTGATGCCGCTCAAGACAAATATCCTCGGGATGATCTGGCGTTACCCCGATTCGTTCGTGGTGGGCCGCGAGAAGATCCGTGAATACGCCAAGGCGATTAAAGCCGAGGATCCGGCCTGCTTCGACGAGGGCGCGGCCGCCGAACTCGGCCACGACGCGTTGCTCGCGCCGTTGACGTTCGCGTCGACGGTGGGGACGCTGGTCCAAAAGGACTTCTTCCGAAATGTCGATACCGGTTTCACCACCATGCAGATAGTCCAGGTCGACCAGAAGTTCATTTACCACAAGCCGATGAAGGCCGGCGACAAGGTGTACGCCCGGATGGAGATCTGCTCGGTGAACGAGCGGTTCGGTGCCGATATCGTGACGACCCGGAACATCTTGACCAACGACGCCGGCGAGGTGGTACTCGAGGCTTACACCACGATAATGGGCCACGAGGGTGACCAGTCGGTCAACCTTAAGTGGGATGCCGAATCCGGTCAGGTGATCCGAACGGCCTGATCGGGCCCGATCAGGCCGGATTGGTAAGTGGCAGCCGCGTCGATGTACACTCGAACCTCGGGGTTTTCCCAGTACTAGCGCGCTGTCCGTCGGTTCCGATCAGCCGAACGGAGGGCGCGCGTGTTGTGTAAGCCCCGGCACACGCAGGTTGGCCTGCCAACCGCGAAGGGGCGTAGCTCAACTGGCAGAGCAGCGGTCTCCAAAACCGCAGGTTGCAGGTTCAAGTCCTGTCGCCCCTGCTGACGGCGAACACGTGTCATGGTGGACACTGGAAGCTGGGATTCACCTCAGTCCACCGGTACGTGCGACGCCCGCACCATTGTGAAGCGAGAAGAGCGAAGGAGCATGCGGTGACCGACGAGCTCGACCGTCCCGACGCCGCAGCCGACGGCGACGACTCAGACACCGACGGACGCGGCCCGACCGCGGTGGTGACACGACATACGACCGGGCCGCTGCGCCCCACCGGCAAGCGTTCCCGGAACCGCGCGACGAGCGGAGCCGACGGCGGTGGTGACCTCGACGTGGTCTCCACGGCGACCGAGCTCACCGAGACCTCTGAGGGCGACTCGGGGGCCGGAACCGAACGGGACAAGAAGGCCGGCAAGGCCAAGGGAAAGAAAAAGGCCGGCGAGCCGTCCCGCAACCCGTTCGTCTTCGTCTTCAACTACCTGAAGCAGGTCGTCGGCGAGCTGCGCAAGGTGATCTGGCCGAATCGCAAGCAGATGGTCACCTACACCTCGGTGGTGCTCGCGTTCCTGGTGTTCATGGTGACATTGGTTGCCGGGTCGGATCTCGGCTTCGCCAAGTTGGTGCTGCTGGTGTTCGGCGAATGAAGTCATAGAGAGGACTGACAAGCGTGACTACCTTCGACGGCGATGCGCCCGTGGGCGAGCCGGTCGACCCGCCGGAGACCCTTGAGGAAACCCCGGCGGAAAGCCTTGAGGAAACCCCTGCGGAAAGCCTTGAGGAAACCCCTGCAGAAACCCCGGTAGCCGAGGCGGAGCCGGCCGAGGAACTCGACCCAGCGGTGGTACTGAAAGCGGAGCTTCGCGCCAAGCCGGGCGACTGGTATGTCATCCACTCCTACGCCGGTTACGAGAACAAGGTGAAGGCCAACCTCGAAACCCGCGTGCAGAACCTCGACGTCGGTGACTTCATCTTCCAGGTTGAGGTGCCCACCGAAGAGGTCACCGAGATCAAGAACGGTCAGCGCAAGCTGGTCAACCGGAAGGTGCTGCCCGGCTACATCCTGGTGCGGATGGAACTGACCGACGACTCCTGGTCGGCGGTGCGCAACACCCCGGGGGTCACCGGGTTCGTCGGCGCGACCTCGCGTCCGACGTCGTTGCCGCTGGATGACGTGGTGAAATTCCTGCTGCCGCAGGGTGCGGCCAAGAAGCAGGCCCGGGGGGCGGCCAGCACCGCTGCCGGCGCCGCCGGCGGGCTGGAGCGACTGGTCCTCGAGGTCGATTACGAGGTCGGCGAGTCGGTCACCGTCATGGACGGTCCGTTCGCCACGCTGCCGGCGTCGATCAGCGAGGTCAACGCCGAACAACAGAAACTCAAGGTGTTGGTGTCCATCTTCGGCCGCGAGACACCCGTGGAACTGACCTTTAGTCAGGTCTCCAAGATCTAGCGAGTTCGGCGCGAGAATCGTCGCCCAGCGCAAGAAATTGCGCCGAAGTCACCGAATACGAGAAAGGAACATCGACCCTCATGGCTCCGAAAAAGAAGAAGGTCACCGGGCTCATCAAGCTGCAGATCGTGGCTGGGCAGGCTAACCCTGCGCCGCCGGTCGGCCCCGCGCTTGGTCAGCACGGCGTCAACATCATGGAGTTCTGCAAGGCGTACAACGCCGCGACGGAAAGCCAACGTGGCACCGTCATCCCCGTGGAGATCACTGTCTACGAGGACCGCAGCTTCACCTTCACCCTGAAGACGCCGCCCGCGGCCCGACTGCTGCTCAAGGCCGCCGGCGTGGCCAAGGGTTCGCCGGAGCCGCACAAGACCAAGGTCGCCAACGTCAGTTGGGACCAGGTCCGCGAGATCGCCGAGACCAAGAAATCCGACCTCAACGCCAACGACATCGACGCTGCCGCCAAGATCATCGCCGGCACCGCTCGTTCGATGGGCATCACCGTCGGATAGCCCGAACCCGGGCACGTGGGAGGGCCAGCTTCGGCCCGCTTCTCAACCACAAACCAACCATGAGATTGGACCTAACATGAGCAAGAACAGCAAGGCATACCGCGCCGCCGCCGAGAAGGTGGACCCCGATAACCTTTACGCGCCGTTGCAGGCGACGAAGCTGGCCAAGGAGACCTCGTCGACGAAGCAGGACGCCACCGTCGAGGTGGCCATCCGGCTCGGCGTCGACCCGCGTAAGGCCGATCAGATGGTCCGCGGCACCGTCAATCTGCCGCACGGCACCGGCAAGACCGTCCGGGTCGCGGTGTTTGCGGTCGGGGAGAAGGCTGAGCAGGCCATCGCCGCCGGCGCTGACGTGGTCGGCAGCGACGACCTGATCGAGAAGATCCAGGGCGGTTTCTTGGACTTCGACGCCGCGATCGCCACCCCGGACCAGATGGCCAAGGTCGGCCGGATCGCCCGGGTGCTGGGCCCGCGCGGCCTGATGCCCAACCCCAAGACCGGCACCGTCACGCCCGACGTCGCCAAGGCCATCTCCGAAATCAAGGGCGGCAAGATCAACTTCCGGGTGGACAAACAGGCCAACCTGCACTTCGTGATAGGCAAGGCGTCGTTCGACGAGAAGAACCTGGCGGAGAACTACGGCGCCGCACTCGACGAGGTGCTGCGACTCAAGCCGTCGTCGTCGAAGGGCCGCTACCTGAAGAAGATCACCATCTCGACGACCACGGGCCCCGGTATCCAGGTGGACCCGACCGTCACCCGCAATTTCGTGGGCGAGTAACCCCGCCCCGAAAAGACGTGCTCGACAAGACGTGCCCGAAAGGGCGGGAAGGCCCCCATTTCGAAGTTGAAATGGGGGCCTCTACCGTTGCTCGGCGTTAGGACTTGACGTAAGAGACCAAGCTGACGTCGAGAATTTCGTCGGTGAAGTAATGCTCACAACCGCGCAGGTACTTCATGTAGCGGTCGTAGACCTCTTCCGAGGTGGCCTCGATGGCCTCCGCCCGGTGGGACTCCAGGGTGTCCCCCCAGATCCTGAGCGTCCTGATGTAGTGCGGCCGTAGTGAGATGGCTTCCGGCACAGTGAAACCGGCTTTCTCGCCGTGCTCCACCATCATTTTGGTGGTGGGCAAGCGCCCGCCTGGGAAGATCTCGGTAATGATGAATTTGATGAATCGGGCCATTTCGAAGGTCAGGATCTTCCCGCGGGCGCTCATGTCGTAGGGGTGGTAGCTGACGCTGCTCTGGATGGTCATGCGACCGTCACTGGGCATGATCTCGAAGGAGCTTTTGAAGAAGTCGTCGTAGTTCTCGAAACCGAAGTGCTCGAACGCCTCGATCGAGACGATCCGGTCGACAGGCTCGTGGAAGTCCTCCCAGCCACGCAGCAGCACCCGGCGTGAGCGCTCGGTATCGATATCGTCCAGCAGTTGCTGGGTGTAGCCGTGCTGGTTGGTCGAGAGCGTCAAGCCCACCACGTTGACGTCGTACTTCTCGACGGCCCGCTTCATCGTCGCGCCCCAACCGCAGCCGACGTCCAGCAGTGTCATCCCGGGCCGCAAGCCCAGTTTGTCCAGGCTCAGGTCGATCTTGGCAATCTGAGCCTTTTCGAGGGTGGCGTCGGCCGGCTGGAAGTATGCGCAGCTGTACATGCGGGTGGGGTCCAGGAACAGCGCAAAGAAGTCATCGGACAGATCGTAGTGAGCTTCGATGTTTTCGAACTTCGTCTGCATCCCCGGAGTGCGGTTCGCTTTCTCAGTCATTTGTGTTCGTTCGCCTTCCTGGTGAACTCCGTTGTGACCTAAAGCCTCGCCTGCGGGCCCGGCCCGTAGGACAATTCCTGCAGCATAGCGGTCGGCTAAAGTCCAGTACCCGAGGTTGCAGCCCCGGCAGCCTGGCTTCGCTAGGGAGCAGCGGCGAAGGTAATCGTCAGTTCACCGATCACCGAAGTCCACAGCTCCTCGGGCAGGTCGTGGCCCATTCCCTCGAACAGCACCAGTCGGGCGCGGTCGATGGCGTCGGCCACCGCCCGCCCGCCCGCCGGCCGCATCAGCTTGTCGGCCAGGCCGTGGATGACCACGGTCGGCGCGGTGATCAGGCGGTCGTAACCGGCCAGGCTGCCGGTGCCGAGGATGGCGCCGAACTGCCTGGCGACGCCCCACGGGTAGTAGCTGCGCTCGTAGGCTTCGATCGCGTTGGCCCGCAGCCGCTCCTCGGGCGTCGGGTAGCGCGGGCTGCCAATGATCCGGACGGCGCGCATCGTGTTGTTGATGATCACCTCCGGCGGCGAGTCCGGTGGCGGCCCGGTCAGTAGCGCCAGCAGGGCGCTGAGCGCCGGTGGCGGCAGGAACCGGCGGTTGTTGCTGGAGAAAATGACCCCCAGCGACCGGGTCCGCTGTGCGAAGCGCGCCGCGAACACCTGGGCGATCATCCCCCCCATCGACGCGCCGACGACGTGAGCGGCCTCGATGCCCAGGTGGTCCAGCAGTGCGGCGGCGTCGTCGGCCATGTCCTCCAGCGTGTACACCGCCGCGCTGGGCAGCCCCAGCCAGAACTTCGCCATCCGGGGGACCATTCGGGCTTTGGCGTGGGCGCGACCGAGCTTGCTGGACAACCCGACGTCCCTGTTGTCGTAGCGGATCACCCGCAGGCCCTGGGCGGTGAGCTGTTCGCAGAATCCGGTGCGCCACAGCAGTAGTTGGGCACCCAGGCCCATCACCAGCAAAACGGCCGGATCTTCGGGGTTTCCCATGTCCTCGTAGTAGATGTCCAGGTCACCTGAGCGGGCGGTTCCGGTGCGCGTCTGCACGGCTTAGACCTCCGGATCGTCGGTGTGCTCGCGGCGGACGTCGACCATGAAGTTGGCGAAGTAACCGGTGAGCTGCGGGTCGGACATCATCTGCCACTTCGGGGCGAGCAGCTTCATGTACCGCTCGACGTAGAGGAACTGCTTGCCGATCAGCACCAGCTCGCGCGGCAGTTTGACGTCGTAGGCGTCGGCCAGCGTCGCCAGTTGTTTCCCGATCTCGGCGTAGGACATATCGCCGAGTGACTTCATCGTCAGCGGGGCGGTGAACGCCTCCAGGTCCTTGGCGGCCTGAGCCGCCGGTTTGACCGTCCCCACCGCGCCCATCAGCACCACGATCTTGCCTGCTGCCGCGTGGTCCTTTTTGACCAGCAGTGCATACACCAGCTCGCGCAATAGCCAGCGAGTCCGCGGGTCGATGCGGCCCATGATGCCGAAGTCAAGAAAAACGACACGTCCTTCTCCGTCGACCAGCAGGTTGCCGGCGTGGAGGTCGCCGTGAAACAGTCCGTGCCGCAGCCCGCCCTCGAACGTCGAGAACAGCAGCGCCTTGACCAGTTCGACGCCGTCGAAGCCGGCTTTGCGAATGGCTGCCGCGTCATCGATGCGCATGCCGGCCACCCGCTCCATCGTCAGCACCCGCTCGCTGGTGTAGTCCCAGTACACGTTGGGCACCTTGATGTTGCGGCCCAGCGGCGAGGCGTGCAGATGTGCGACCCAGGTCTGCATCGACTGCCCCTCGATGCGGAAGTTCAACTCCTCGGCCAGGTTCTCGGCGAAGTCGGCCACCACATCGCGGGCGGAGAGGCGCCGGCCGAGCTTGGCCAGTTCGACGATCTGAGCAAACCGTTGGAGGATCTGCAGGTCCGCGGCGACCCGGCGCCGGATGCCCGGCCGCTGAATTTTGACCACCACCTCTTCACCGCTGTGCAGGGTGGCGAAGTGCACCTGGGCGATCGACGCCGAAGCGATCGGCTTCTCGTCGAATTCGGCGAACAGCTCTGAGGGCTCCGCTCCGAGTTCTTCGGTGATCAACCGGTGCACCCCGTCGGGATCGGCGGGCGGCACCGCGTCCAGCAGGCTGCGGAATTCCCGGGACAGCGGCTCACCGAACGCGCCGGGGCTCGAGGCGATGATCTGGCCGAACTTGACGTAGGTGGGGCCGAGGTTGATGAAGGTCTGGGGGAGTTCCTTGATGACCTTCTGCTGGACCGGACCCGGCCTCAACAGTTGGGTAAACACGCGGATAGCGACGCGGGTGAGCTGCCAACCCGTCGCGCCGACCCGGGCCGCCTCGACCGGCAACGGCACCCGATCGAGTTTGGCTACCTGGCGGGGAATGGGCGGACTCATCGTTGCAGTCTGCCAAACCACGCTTCGGGAGCTGTTTGGGTGGCCGTAAGGTGCGGGGATGGAGGTCATCTCCGCGGAGTCGACGGACCTGTTCGTCGGTCCGGCCGATGCGCCGCTGCAACTGGTCCGGGTCGGCTACACCGGATGCACCGAACCGATATCCGTTCACGTCAGTGGCGCAGGGTTGAGCGGGGAGGCCGTCGTCCGGCCCGGTGGCGAGCACGTCGAGGTGCCGGTGACGGTGCACACCCCGGTTCCCGGGGAGCAGCGGTCGGCGCGGGCGGTCGCGGCAGGGGCCGGGTCCCGTGGGTTCACCTTCACCGTGGCCGAACCGGGCTGGACGATGTTCATGGTCGGCCATTTCCACTACGACCCGGTGTGGTGGAACACGCAGGCCAACTACACCAGCGCGTGGTCCGAGGATCCGCCGGGGGCCTGCCGGCAGACCAACGGAATCGACCTGGTGCGGGGCCACCTGGAGTGGGCGCGCCGCGAACCGGATTACAAGTTCGTGCTCGCCGAGATCGACTACCTCAAGCCGTTCTGGGATACCCACCCGGAGGACCGTGCCGAGCTGCGCCGGTTGGTCGCGCAGGGCCGGGTCGAGGTGATGGGCGGCGCCTACAACGAACCCAACAGCAATCTGGTCAACCCGGAGACCACCATCCGCAACTTGGTGCACGGGATCGGCTTCCAGCGCCACGTGCTGGGCCTTGGGCAATCCGGCCCGGCCACCTCCTGGCAGCTCGACGTGTTCGGTCACGACCCGCAATTCCCCGGGATGGCGGCCGATGCCGGGCTGACCTCCAGCGCGTGGGCCCGCGGGCCGCACCACCAGTGGGGCCCGATGGACAACGACGGCGATCCGCGGCGCATGCAGTTCGCCAGCGAGTTCGAGTGGATCGCGCCATCCGGGCGCGGCCTGCTGACCCACTACATGCCCGCGCACTACGCGGCCGGCTGGTGGATGGACTCCGCAGCGTCGCTGGCCGACGCCGAAGCCGACGTCTACCGACTGTTCCGCGAACTGTCCCAGGTGGCCGCCACCCGTAACGTACTGCTGCCGGTGGGCACCGACTTCACCCCACCGAACCGCTGGGTGACCCGAATCCACCGGGACTGGGCCGACCGCTACACCTGGCCGAAGTTCGTGTGCGCCCTGCCGAAGGAGTTCTTCGCGGCGGTGCGCGCCGAACTGGCCGAGCGCGGCACCGGCCCGGTGCCGCAGACCCGGGACATGAACCCGATCTACACCGGCACCCAGGTCTCCTATATCGACACCAAGCAGGCCAACCGGGCCGCCGAGCAGGCGGTACTCGACGCGGAGCGCTTCGCGGTGTTCGCGGCGCTGTGTACCGGTGCCCGCTACCCGCAGGCGGCGCTGGCCAAGGCGTGGGCGCAGCTGGCTTACGGGGCACACCACGACGCGATCACCGGCTCGGAGTCCGACCAGGTGTACCTGGATCTGCTGACCGACTGGCGTGATGCGTGGCAGCTGGGCAGCACCGCCCGGGACAACGCGCTGGCTGCGCTGTCCGGTGCGGTCGACACCGGTGCCGGGGCGCACACCGTGGTGGTGTGGAACCCGGTGGCACAGCAGCGCACCGACGTGGTGACCGCGCGGTTGGACGTTCCGCTGCGGGATGGTGTGCGGGTGTTCGACGCCGACGGCGCGCAGTTGCCCGCGCACGTCGAGGACGACGGGCAGTCGGTCAGCTGGCTGGCCCGCGACGTGCCCTCGCTGGGCTGGCGCACCTATCGGCTGGCTCCCGCGGAGACGCCTGCCGGCTGGCTCCCGGTGCCAGGCACCCAGATCGCCAACGAGCGATATCGGTTGACCGCCGACCCGTCCCGCGGCGGCGGGGTCGTCTCGCTGGAGGACGACGGCCGCGAACTGATCCCGCGGGGAGCGGTCGGCAACGAACTGGCCCTCTACGACGAGTACGCGGTGCACCCGCGCGTGGGTGAAGGCCCGTGGCATCTGGTGCCCAACGGTCCGGTCGTCGGCTCGGCGACCGTCAACGACGCCCGGGTGCAGGCCTACCGCGGCCCGCTGGGCGAGCGACTGGTCGTAGCGGGCCGGATCGGCACCGAGCTGACCTACACCCAGACGCTGACCCTGTGGCGGGATGTGGCCCGGGTGGACTGCCGCACCACGATCCTCGAGTTCACCGGTTCCGATCAGCTGCTGCGGTTGCGGTGGCCATGTCCGGTGCCGGGCGCCATGCCGGTCGCCGAGGTGAGCGACGTGGTGATCGGGCGCGGCTTCGGGCTGCTGCACGATACCGAGCCCGGAGAAGCGGTCCGGTCGGTGGACACCGTCAGGCATCCGTGGACCCTGGACACACCGGCCCACCGCTGGTTCGGACTGTCCTCGACGATGCGGGTCCGCATCGGGAAGGCGGTGCGGGCGGTCTCGGTGGCCGAGGTGGTGGCACCTGGGGACACCAAGTCCACCCAGTCCGGGGCCTCCGGCCCACTGACCCGGCAGCTGATGGTCGCCTTGGTCCGTGCCGGGGTCACCGCTACCTGCTCCGACGCGGGCGGGTCGCGCTACGGCGACCTCGCCGTCGACTCCAACCTGCCCGACGCGCGGATCGCGCTGGG
>JBDTKT010000042.1:0-3390 GCA_039935195.1 Mycobacterium sp. | reverse complement strand
GGGGGCACCGGCGCGGCAGGCACCGGCGCGGCAGGCACCGGCGCGGCAGGCACCGGCGCGGCAGGCACCGGCGCGGCTGCGACCGGTTCGGCAGGCTGTTCAGGCGGCCGGGAGCGACGGGCGTACTGCTTGGCCGCCGATGATCCAGCCCCTGCCGCCCCTGAGCCGGGCACGACCGCCGGTGCCGCCGGAATCGACATCTCCAGCCGCTGCTCGATCCGTTCCACCCGCTGCAGCAGCGCGGCTCCGGTGTCGGCGGCCGACGGCAGCAATAGCCGGGCACAGACCACCTCGAGCAGCAGTCGCGGGGCCGTCGCGCCCCGCATCTCCCCCAGGCCGGCGTGCACCACCTCGGCGTAGCGGGTCAGGGTCGCCGCCCCGATCCGCACCGACTGGTCACGCATCCGGTCCAGCATGTCTTCCGGCGCGTCGACCATGCCCTTCTCCACCGCGTCGGGCACCGCCTGCAACACGATCAGGTCGCGGAACCGCTCCAGCAGGTCGATGGCGAACCGCCGCGGATCGTGACCCGCGTCGACCACCGCCTCGACCGCCCCGAACAGCGCCGTCGCATCCCCGGCGGCCAGCGCGTCCACCGCGTCGTCGATCAACGCCACATCGGTGGCCCCCAGCAGGCCCAGCGCCTGCTGGTAGGCGACGTGATTCTCGCCGGCCGCATCGGTGTCAGCGCCGGCCAGCAACTGGTCGAGCACCGACAGGGTGTCCCGGGGGGATCCACCACCGGCGCGGATCACCAGCGGGTACACCGCGTCGTCGACGACGATGCGCTCCTGGTCGCAAATCCGCCCGATCAGCTCACGCATGGTGCGCGGCGCCAGCAACCGGAACGGGTAGTGATGGGTGCGCGACCGGATGGTCGGCAGCACCTTCTCCGGTTCAGTGGTGGCGAACACGAAGATCAGGTGCTCGGGCGGTTCCTCGACGATCTTGAGCAGCGCATTGAAGCCCTGGGTGCTCACCATGTGCGCCTCGTCGATGATGAAAATCCGGTAGCGCGACTGCGCGGGCGCATAGAACGCGCGGTCCCGCAGGTCCCGGGTGTCATCGACGCCGCCGTGGCTGGCGGCGTCGAGTTCGATGACGTCGATGCTGCCCGGCCCGTTGGGTGCAAGCCCAACGCACGAGTCACAGACGCCGCAGGGCGTAGGAGTGGGGCCGTCGGCACAATTGAGCGACCGGGCCAGGATGCGTGCCGATGAGGTTTTGCCGCAGCCGCGTGGCCCGGAGAACAGGTAGGCGTGGTTGATGCGCCCCGCCGACAGCGCGGTGCACAGCGGCTGGGTGACGTGCTCCTGGCCGACCACCTCGGCGAAGCTCGCCGGTCGATACTTGCGGTAGAGGGCCACGGTCAGCAGGCTACCGGCGTTGACCGACGATGCCCCGGCCGGCGCTCATTGCAGCAGGGACTCGGCGGCGGCCAGCAGGGTGCAGGTGGCCAGCCCGTCGACGGCGTCGCGCAGGTCTGGAAGCGACGGGAACGACGGGGCGATACGGATGTTCTTGTCGTCTGGATCCTTGCGGTACGGGAACGACGCGCCCGCCTCGGTGACCGCGATGCCGGCATCCTTGGCCAGTGCCACCGTGCGGCGTGCGGATCCCGGCAACACGTCGAGGCTGACGAAGTAGCCGCCCTTGGGGTTGGTCCACGACGCGATCTTCGCCTCGCCCAATCGTCGCTGCAGAATCTCGGCCACCAGCTCGAACTTCGGCGCGAGGATCTGCTGGTGGCGCAACATGTGCAGTCGCACCCCGTCGGCGTCGCCGAAAAAACGCAGGTGCCGCAGCTGATTGACCTTGTCCGGCCCGATCGACTTCTTCCCGGCGTACTGCAGGTACCAGGCGATGTTGCCCAGCGAGCCGCCGAAGAAGCTGACCCCCGCGCCGGCGAAGGTGATCTTCGAGGTGGAGGCGAAGACGTACGGCCGGTTCGGGTTGCCGGCGGCGGCGGCCAACCCCAGCACGTCGATCTGGTGCGGGAACTCCAGCGTCAGAGTGTGCACCGCGTAGGCGTTGTCCCAGAACAGTCGGAAATCGGGCGCGGCGGTCTTCATCTGCACCAACCGGCGAACGCTCTCCCATGAGTAGCTGATACCGGTCGGGTTCCCGAAGACCGGCACACACCACATACCCCTGATCGTCGGGTCGGCGGCGACAAGCTCCTCGATCAGGTCGACGTCCGGGCCGTCCTCGCGCATCGGGACCGGCACCATCTCGATGCCCATCGTCTCGGTGATCGCGAAGTGCCGGTCGTAGCCGGGAACCGGGCAGAGGAACTTGACGCCGTCCGGCTCTTGAATCCACGGCCGCGGCGAGTCCAGCCCGCCGTGCAACATGGAAAACACCACCGCGTCGTGCATGAACTCCAGGCTGGCGTTGTTGCCGGCGATGAGGCTGGGCACGGCGATGCCGAGCAGTTCACCGAAGACGGCCCGCATTTCCGGTAGTCCGTGCAGGCCGCCGTAGTTGCGGGTGTCGGTGCCGCCGTCGTCGCGGTAGTCCTGTGCACCGGGCATGTTCAGCAGCGCGTTCGACAGGTCGAGCTGGTCGGGCGCCGGCTTGCCCCGGGTGAGGTCCAAGGTCAGCTTCTTGGCCTGCAACTCGGCGTAATCCCGCTGGAAGTTGTCATGCTGGGCGACCAGATCGGCACGGTTGAGGTTATGCAGCGACACCATGCGCCTTTCACCGTCGAAGGCTCGACATAGGGGACCCCGCGCACCCGCCAGAGCCCATTGACCCTTGCTGCCTTCCGGCCCTGGGGGAGTTCACAGGATAGACGCCGCGCGGGGTCCACGGCGAGTCTAGTACCCCCGGGAACTACACGGCGCGCGGCTGTCGCACCGGTCTCGGCTACCATGACCGACGGAGGATTCGCCTAGTGGCCTATGGCGCTCGCCTGGAACGCGGGTTGGGTTAATAGCCCTCGCGGGTTCAAATCCCGCATCCTCCGCAGTCGATCTGAGACGCGACTGGACCACAAATGGGGGTCCGGTTGCCCTCAGGTCACGACCCGAGGAGATGGAGTGGGGCGTACTGCCACCATGATCTGGCATGCGTCGTTCTCGTTTATCGCTGCCTTTCTGTACTTCTTGTTCGTACTGCCGCGCTGGTGGGAGCTGACCGACTTCACCCCGCACTCGGTGGGCACGGCAATGCGGATCGTGGTCGGGATCGTCATCGGGCTGGCCGCGTTACCGGTGGTGTTCACCCTGTTGCGCACTCGCCGCCCGGAGTACGGCACCCCGGAGTTGGCGCTGCGGCTGCTGATCGGATCGATCGCGGCCCACGTGCTGGCGGGCGTGTTGATCGTCGGCACCGCCATCAGCGAGATCTGGCTGTCCCTGGACAAAGCCGGCCCGTGGTTGTTCGGCA
>JBDTKT010000041.1:0-7354 GCA_039935195.1 Mycobacterium sp. | reverse complement strand
GTGGAAGGTGAACTTCTGGTCGCGGTGAAAGACCCGCGCCATGTTGATCGGGAGGTCGAATTTGGTGAAGATCTCCTGCTGGACTTGCCGACCGGCGACCGCCAGGAACGTCAGTGATGCCACCAGTCCGGGGTAGCCCGCCTCAGCCGCCGCGCTCTCATCGAAGTGCGTGGGGTGATCGTCTTTGATCGCGCGCGCGAACTCGCGGATCTTCTCGCGGCTGACCTCGAAGTAGTCCGGAAACCGGTAGTGGGCACCGATGATTCCCTGCGACTGTGTGTGTACTGACATGCCGGGTTGCCCTCCGCTCGCAATGGTGCTCGGCGACGGAATCCTATCAACGCGACACGGGTGCCTGTGCGGTCGGTGCGCCACTCGCGCGCTCCGCAGGCTGGGGGCAGGTTCAGGCGCGCTCGTGGCGACGCGACACGGTTGCCGCGAGCGCACCGCCGGCGGCCCCCAGTGCGAGCGCCGACGGGACCCCGATCCGTGCTGCCCGGCGCGCGGTGCGGAAGTCGCGGATCTCCCAAGCCCGCTTGCGGGCCAGCCCGCGCAGCGCGGCATCGGGGTTGATCGCCACCGCGGTACCCACCAGCGACAGCATCGGCACGTCGTTGAAGCTGTCGGAGTAGGCGGTACACCGGCGCAGGTTCAGTCCCTCGCGGATGGCCAGCGACCGCACGGCGTGCGCCTTGCCCGGGCCGTGCAGGATGTCGCCGACCAGTCGGCCGGTGAACACCCCGTCGACCGACTCGGCCACCGTCCCGAGCGCGCCGGTCAGGCCCAGCCGGCGGGCGATCGTCTCGGCGAGCTCGTACGGCGTGGCGGTGACCAGCCACACCTGCTGGCCGGCGTCGAGGTGCATTTGGGCCAGCTCGCGGGTGCCGGGCCAGATCCTGTCGGCGATGAACTCGTCGTAGATCTCCTCGCCAAGTGCCATCAGCTCCGCGGTGGGCCGGCCCTCGATGAACGCCAGCGCTTTCCGCCGGCCGGCGGCGACGTCGTCGCTGTTCTCCCGGCCGGTGAGCTGGAACTTAGCCTGCGCGTACAGGAACCCCACGATGTCGCGGTAGGTGAAGTAGTTGCGGGCGGCCAGGCCCCGGCCGAAGTGCACCATCGACGAGCCCTGGACCAGGGTGTTGTCCACGTCGAAGAACGCGGCGGCGGTCAAATCGACCGGCGGTGTTGCGGAGGTGTCCGCGGCGTGCAGGTCGCCGAGTGCCCGGGCGGCACTCGCGTCGCCGGCCAGTGACGCCAGATCGGTGCCCCGCACGAAGCTCGCGTCGGCCGGTTCGAGGGAAGTCATCACGCGCCTCCTTCCGCTGGGCTGTCTGGCTGTGCGCTGTGGACTGCCATCAACCCTATCCGGCGACGCTGGGCCCGGCCCGGAGCCGATCAGTCCGGGTCCGGCCCACCGGTGAAAATCGTCAGGTGATCGCGCAGATCACCCAACGGGTCGAGCATGGAGTAGTCCCGGTAACTGAACCGCCACTGGCCGTCCACACATTCGAACTCGTCGTGGTAGCGGCCGGCGGCGATCACCTGCAGGGGAACGGCATCCGTCTGCTGCAGGACGGTGTAGTAGGACCGACACGTCGCGGTTCCAGCCAGATCGTCAACCTCGATGATCGGGTTGGTGACGACGTGTTTGGTGCGCGGCGTGCCGTCCGGGTGGACTTTCACGTGCCGCCGCCACAATCGCAGCAGCCCGGCGTGGTCCAGCGTGTCGATGTCGGCGCCACCGGTTCTGAACCGCGCGTGGGCGAACAGTGCCACCGCCGAATCGAGGTCGCCGGCGTCAAAGAGCTCGGCATAGCGGTACAGCAGGTTTGCGATCGACACCGCTGCGATACTCACGCGCCCCTGCCTAGTGCCGGTTTGACGTGTGTTCGAGAAGATGGATCACCTGGTTACCTACGAAGATTAGGGCGGCGATGATGACGATGGTCAGTGGTGCCGCAAGGTAACCGATCAGCATGCCGCGGCCGACCTGCGCCACTTTGCCTCGGCCCTGGGTCAGGAAGAATCCGGTCGGCAGGATCAACAGAGAGGCCAACCCCACGCTGTAGAGGCTGACGAACCAGGCGTAGGGAAGCCACACCACGATCAAGATCTCGACGACCACCATGGTCGCCACCGCCGCGAGGAAGCTGGCTGGGCCGTATCGGTCCGCCGCGGCAGCACCCCGCGGTCTCATGAATACTCCAAAAGTAGAAAATTAAACAGGGCGAAGGCGAGCATGCTGGCCAATACAGTGAGACCTGAGGCGATGATTGCCAGGCCGAAACAACGCCGACGTGGCGACTCGCCGGACAGCAGTCGAGCACCGGACGCCAGTAGGACCGCAGTGGTGATAATGGCCGAGAGCGTGATGTAGTTAAAAATGGCGTTATTGATCGGGGGCCAGTTAAAGAGCGGCCATCCGATGAGGAACCACAACCCGAAGGCGACTTGCATTGCGATCGGCGCCGACCAGGTGGCCAGCCGCCAGCCGTCGGCGTCCAACTCCCGGATTCCGGCCAGCATCGCCCCGAACATGCCCGGGCGCCTCTCCGCGTTCATGCCGGGACTCTCGGACGGTGGTCCGGCACCGACGACGGTGCAGTCACCGGCCCGAAATCGGTGGTGGGCAGCGCGAACTGCGGGCGGTCGAACGGTGCGAATGCCTTTCCGCCGATACCGATCTCGTGGTGGGCCGCGAGGTTTAACGGTCCGAGCATGCTTCCGGAAGTTGCCGGGTCGATCAACACCGTGCGGGTGCTGCCGCCGGGCATGTCCTGATAGACCTCCAGTGACGGGTAATCCGTGCGGGTGCCGTCGACACGCACGCCGGCTGCGCCGGGGGTGAACACCAGATCCCCGTTGACGCTGAGTCGATGGCTACCCAACCGCCCGTTCGGATCTGTGAAAGCGCCTGGCACGAGAGGGTTTCCGGCGTCGTACCTGATCCGCACCGATCCGTCGGCGGCCTGCGTGACGCTGCCCTGCGGGGCGCCGACCGCCGCCCGCCCCCCGACCTCGACGGACGGGTTCTGCCGCATCACCACGATCCCGTTCTCGTAGTCGATGTAGGTGGTGACCTTGGTGCTCTCCGGATCGAAGTGCGAATCCGGGCCACGATCGTTGCCGAGGTTGGCGTGCGGCCAACCGGCCACATCCCGCTGGGCGATCCACTGGGAAGCCCGGACCACGCCGTGACCGGGTCTCGGGTCGATCCTGACCACCCTGACCTCGGAATCCACCCCCTGGTATTCGGGGCTGTAGGTGTGCGGATCCAGCGCCGCGGCGGTCGTCCAGTCCGAGGGCGACGCCGGCTGGTGACCGAAAGCTTCTGTGAAAGCGTCGATTTGGTTCTTTCGACGCTCGTCCGGCGAGGCGGGTGCCTGCTTGTGGGTGATGTTGTCGACGGCGTGGATATTCGGCTTGTTCGGATCGTCGTCGTCGGATTGTCCATTCGCCCCGTACGGCTTGCCCAGCGCCTGCAACAGTTCGGCCCTGGCCTGGCCATCGTCGGCGACCTCGGCGACCACCTGGTAGATCTCACGGGCCTTGGCGGACAGGAACACCTGGAATTGGTTCGCGCCTGCGGGGGTGTCCAGTGACAGTGCCCCATGGGCGGCGACCACGTTGCGGATCTCGGCTTCGATGGCTGCCAACCGCCCGCTGCCGAGCAGCGCCGCCCGGTAGGCGCCGCGCAGCGTCGCCGTCACAATCTGGTCGGTGCCCACCGACGACCGAAGCCGTTGCATAAACACACCTTCGCGCGCTCGCGCCGCATCAGCGTGAGCACCGCGTTCCTCAAGGCCGTAGGGCACATCGAAGAAAATAACCCAGCGGCGTCGGCAGCGGTATTCACACGCCGATCGGCGCCCGGGGGGAGCCTGCGACACTGGTCCGATGAGCCGACCCCGGGTGGAGTTGCTGACCCGCGACGGCTGCGGGGTCTGCGTCCGGGTGCAGGCCCAACTGGCCGCGCTGGCCACCGAACTCGGTTTCGACCTGCAGGCCACCGATGTGGACGCCGCGGCCGCGGCCGGTGACGTTGGGCTGCGGGCAGAGTTCGGCGATCGACTGCCGGTGGTGCTGCTCGACGGGCGCGAGCACAGCTACTGGGAGGTCGACGAGGTCCGGTTGCGCGCGGATCTGGCCGGGCGCGGGTGAAACCGCCAGGGCAGGCCGGGCCGGCCGGGTGTCGGGCAAGCGGGTCAATCGGACGAATTTGGTCTCCCAGCTGTTTAACCTCTACCGTGGAGTCAAGTTTGTTCACTGGTGACAGCAAGGAGCGGACCAGGTGATACTGCCGTGAGCGTCCTCCTGTTCGGGGTCTCGCACCGCAGCGCCCCGGTCTCGGTGATCGAGCAGCTGAGTTCCGCTGAATCCGATCAGGCCAAGATCGTTGACGGGGTGCTGCAGTCGCCGCTGGTCACCGAGGCGATGATCCTGTCGACCTGCAACCGGGTCGAGGTCTACGCGGTGGTCGACGCATTCCACGGTGGCCTCTCGGCGATCGGACAGGTGCTCGCTGAGCACTCCGGGATGTCGATGGGCGACCTGACCAAGTACGCCTATGTCCGCTACAGCGAGGCCGCTGTCGAGCACCTGTTCGCGGTCGCCAGTGGCCTGGATTCGGTCGTCATCGGTGAGCAGCAGGTGCTGGGGCAGGTGCGCCGGGCCTACGCGGCCGCCGAAGCCAACCACGCCGTCGGTCGGGTGCTGCACGAACTGGCCCAGCGGGCGCTGTCGGTGGGCAAGCGGGTGCATTCTGAGACGGGCATCGACGCGGCCGGCGCATCGGTGGTGTCGGTGGCGCTCGGGATCGCCGGAAAACATCTCGGTGACGGCGAACTGCGGGGCCGCAGCGCGGTGGTGATCGGTGCCGGGGCGATGGGCGCGCTGGCGGCAGCGCATCTGACCCGCGCCGGGGTCGAACAGATCCACGTCGTCAACCGGTCCCTGCCACGGGCGCAGCGGCTGGCCGACAAGATCCGCGACGCCGGCACCCGGGCCGAGTCGCTGCCACTGGAACAGGTCGCCGCCGCGCTGGCTGACGCCGACGTTGCGGTGTGCTGCACCGGGGCGGTGCGTCCGGTGGTCTCGCTGGCCGACGTGTACCGCGCGCTGGCCGGTGCCGACCGTGACGAGGCGACCCAGCCGCTGGTGATCTGCGACCTGGGCATGCCGCGTGACGTCGACCCGTCGGTGGCCGGACTACCCGGCGTCCGGGTCATCGACATGGACCGGGTGCAGCGGGAGCCGTCTGCGCAGCTCGCCGCGGCTGACACCGACGCGGCCCGCGCGATTGTCGCCCGCGAGGTCGCCACCTACTTGGCCGGGCAGCGGATGGCCGAGGTGACCCCGACGGTGACCGCGCTGCGCCAGCGCGCCGCCGACGTGGTCAGCGGCGAACTGCTGCGCCTGGACCACCGGTTGCCGGGGTTGGCGGTCGATCAGCGCGAGGAGGTGGCGCGTACCGTGCGCCGCGTGGTCGACAAGCTGCTCCACGCCCCCACCGTGCGGGTCAAACAGCTGGCCAGTTCGCCCAGCGGCGGCAGCTACGCCGAAGCGCTGCGCGAGCTGTTCCAACTCGATCCGCACACCGTGGACGCGGTTGCGACTGTCGGTGAAATTCCAGTGGTGCCGAACGGATTCGACGTCGGTACCCAAACCGGGTCTACCGGGTAGTCGTTTTGGGTGACGTAATCCGGATAGGCACCCGGGGCAGTTTGTTGGCCACCACCCAGGCGGGCGCCATCCGCGACGCGCTGGTGCACCGCGGTCACCCCGCGGAGCTGGTGATCATCAGTACGGCGGGTGATCGGTCGGCGGGCCCGATCGCCGACATCGGGGTGGGTGTGTTCACCGCCGCACTGCGGGAGGCCATCGACGACGGCCGGGTCGACGCCGCGGTGCACTCGCACAAGGATTTGCCGACCGCTGACGATCCGCGATTCGTCATCGCCGCGATTCCGCCGCGCGAGGACCCCCGCGACGCGTTGGTGGCACGGGACGGGTTGGTGCTGGGGGAGTTGCCGGTGGGATCAGTGGTGGGGACGTCGTCCCCGCGACGGGCGGCGCAGCTTAGAGCATTGGGTCTCGGTTTGGAAATTCGCCCCCTACGAGGCAACCTAGATACCAGGTTGAACAGGGTAAGCAGCGGAGAACTTGATGCCATCGTGGTAGCCCGGGCGGGTCTGGCCCGACTGGGACGCCTCGACGCCGTCACCGAGACGCTGGAGCCGGTGCAGATGTTGCCCGCTCCGGCTCAAGGTGCGCTGGCGGTGGAGTGTCGCGCCGGTGACAGCGTGCTGGTGGCGTTGCTGGCGGAGTTGGACGACAGCGACAGTCGCCTAACGGTTACCGCGGAGCGGGCCCTGCTCGCCGAACTGGAGGCGGGTTGTTCCGCACCGGTGGGCGCGATCGCTGAGGTGGTCGAGTCGATCGATGAGGACGGCCGCGTCTTCGAGGAGCTGTCGCTGCGCGCTTGCGTGGCGGCGCTGGATGGATCCGACGTGATCCGCGTGTCCGGCGTCGGCAGTCCGGACCGAGCTCGGGAATTGGGAGTCTCGGTAGCCGGGGAACTGTTCGAGCTGGGCGCGCGCGAGCTCATGCCGGACGCGCGGTGAAACATCCGCGCTGGAAAGCGACTGGGAGTAACGAATGGCTCGCCAAGTGAGCGTGCGGGGTCCGAAGCCCAAGCCGGGCCGCATCGTGTTTGTCGGCTCGGGTCCCGGTGATCCGGGACTGCTGACTACGCGAGCGCGAACGGCGCTGACGAATGCCGCCCTGGTGTTCACCGATCCCGACGTGCCCGTAGCGGTGCTGGCGTTGGTCGGCATGGACCTGCCCCCGATCGTCGGGCCGGCGCCAGCGGTCAAGACCAGCGCTGCAGACGTCGCCGGGGAGGCCGGAGAGGTCGGGCACGGCTCGGATGCCAAGGCCGCTGCAACCGCGGCTTCGACGGTTTCCGGCGGGTCTGACATCCGCCCGGCGCTGGGCGAGCCGGCCGAGGTGGCCAAGATCCTGGTCGCCGAGGCGCGCTCCGGCGCCGACGTGGTGCGACTGGTGGCCGGCGATCCGCTGTCGATCGACGCCGTCATCACCGAGGTGAACGCGGTGGCCCGCACCAACCTGCAATTCGAGATCGTGCCGGGCCTGCCCGCCACCAGTGCGGTGCCCACCTACGCCGGCTTGCCGCTCGGTTCGTCGCACACCGTGGCAGACGTCCGCGGTGACGTGGACTGGGCTGCGCTGGCCGCCGCCCCGGGACCGCTGATCCTGCAGGCCACCACCTCGCGCCTGCCGGAGGCGGCCCGCACCCTGATCGAGTACGGCCTGTCCGATGGCACGCCGTGCG
>JBDTKT010000040.1:0-7568 GCA_039935195.1 Mycobacterium sp. | reverse complement strand
CCGCACAGGCCGCCGGCCGCGACTTCACCGTCGACTGGGTGCATCTCAAGCTCAATGACCAGGCCCAGCGCACCGTGCTGTGCAAGGACCCGTTTCGGTCGGTCGATGAGCGGGTCAATCGGCTGATCGCCAGCATGTAGCAATTAGTCTGTCATCCGTGGCGCCCTCCAAAGTCGAACGGCTGCTGAACCTGGTCATTGCGTTGCTGTCTACCCGTGGCTATCTCACCGCGGAGAAGATTCGGTCCAGCGTGGCCGGTTACGAGAACAGCCCTAACGACGAGGCGTTCTCCCGGATGTTCGAGCGGGACAAGAACGAACTGCGTGATCTGGGAATACCGCTGGAGACCGGCAGGGCGTCGTCGTCGGTCGTGGTGGAGGGCTACCGGATCAACCGCGACGCCTACGCGCTGCCCGAGATCAGGCTCACCCCCGACGAAGCGGCGGCGGTGGCAGTGGCCGGCCAGCTCTGGGAGACCCCGGAGTTGATCAGCGCCACGCAGGGCGCACTGCTCAAGTTGCGTGCCGCGGGCGTTGACGTGGATCCCGACGCCCCGATCGAGATCACCGCCCCGGCCGGTGCGGCCGAGTCGCGCGGTTCGGAGGGCGCTCTGGGAATCTTGCTGTCAGCCGTCAGCTCCGGGCAGGCGGTGAAGTTCGAGCATCGCTCGTCTCGAACCGAGCCCCACATCATGCGCACCGTCGAGCCGTGGGGGGTGGTTACCGCCAACGGCCGCTGGTACCTGGTCGGCCACGACCGAGACCGCGACGCGACCCGGGTGTTCCGGCTGTCGCGAATGGGCAGCAAGGTCACCGCGATCGGATCGCCCGGTGTAGTGCAGCGACCCGCCGATGCCGACCTGCGCCAGATCGTGACGCAGGCCGTGGCGGAGACACCCACCGGTGTGCAAGCCCGGGTATGGGTCGCCAGCGGCCGGGTCACCGCACTGCGCCGCGCCGGGACGCCGGTTGAGCAGCGGCGGCTGGCGGGGCGCGATGGCGAGGTGATCGAGCTCGAGATCGGATCAACCGACCGGTTGACCCGCGACATCGCCGGTTACGGTGCCGACGCCGTCGTGCTGGAACCCGAGTCGCTGCGCAGTGCGGTGCTGGCCAGGCTCCAGGCGCAGATCGACGGGGAAGGGCAGAGCTGATGACCCACGTGTCCAACCGGCTGGTCCGGCTGCTGAACATGGTGCCGTATTTTCGAGCCAATCCGCGGGTCACCCGCGCCAAGGCGGCCGCTGATCTTGGCGTCACTGTCGACCAGTTGAAAAAGGACATCGACCAGCTGTTCGTCTGCGGACTGCCCGGCTATTACCCGGACGACCTGATCGATTTTGAGTTCGTCGGTGACCGGGTCGAGGTGACGTTCTCGGCGGGTATCGACCACCCGCTGCAACTCACCTCCCCGGAGGCCACCGGACTGCTGGTGGCGCTGCGCACCCTGGCGGACATTCCCGGCGTGGTCGACCCGGCGGCGGCGCGCAGTGCGATCGCGAAGATCGAGGCGGCGGCCGGTGCCGTCGGACCGGGTGCACCGCCCGCCGCGGTCACCGTCGACGAGCCTTCGCCCCCAGAGAACGAGACCGCTGCGTCGGTACGGCAAGCCGTTCGCGACGGGCGTGCGCTGCGCATCGACTACCACGCGGCTTCGCACGACACGCTGTCGCGCCGGGTCGTCGATCCGATCCGGGTGGTGCTGGTGAGCCTGCACAGCTATCTGGAGGCCTGGTGCCGCGACGCCGAGGGTGTCCGGCTGTTCCGCTTCGACCGGATCACGAGCGCCACCGTGCTCGACGAGCCGTCGGCGCCGCCGAGCCCGGCGGCGCAGGCGCCGACGGACACCTCGCTGTTCACCGCCGACCCGGCGCTGCCGGCGGCGACGCTGCGGGTGGCATCGGCGGCGGCATGGATGTTCGAGTACTACCCGATGCAGGTGATCCGCGACCTGCCTGACGGCAGCTGCGAGGCCACGATGACCTACGCGTCCGACGAATGGATGACCCGGTTGATGCTGGGCTTCGGATCAATGGTGCAGGTGCTGACACCGAGGTCGCTGGCGCGGCGGGTGCAGGAGTCCGCCGCGGCCGCCGTGGCGGCATATCAGCAGGGCAAGTAGCATCAAGGCGACGTCTGGAGGTTCGACATGGGCAGTTTGCAACCGATGCACTGGATAATTCTTGTGGTCGTGATGGTTCTGCTGTTCGGTTCCAAGCGACTGCCCGACGCTGCCCGCTCACTGGGTAAGTCATTACGGATTTTCAAGTCCGAAGTGCGCGAGCTGCACAGCGAGGGCAAGCCGGAGACGGCTACCACCCAGGTGCAGTCCGAGCGCGTCGAACCCCCGGCGGCTGATGGACGGCCGGCTTAGCCCGGACACGGCGCGACCGTGCGGGGACACCGCATGGAACGCCTACTGACTGACCATATTCGTGCGGACTCCCGGTTTCCTCAGGCAATTAGATCCGCGTCTTCGTCGTAGCCACACCAACCCCGACGGGACGATGTCGCTCGTCGACCATCTTTATGAGCTGCGTGCCCGACTGCTGGTCGCTGTGGCCGCGATCGTCCTCACCACCGCAGTCGGGTTCGTCTGGTACTCACACCCGTTTTTCGGGGGGGCCAGCCTCGGCGAGTGGCTGCGGCACCCCTACTGCGCCCTGCCGGCATCGGCGCGCGCCGACATCAGCGCGGACGGGCAGTGTCGGCTGCTGGCCACCGCACCGTTCGACCAGTTCATGCTGCGGCTCAAAGTCGGCTTGGCCGTCGGGATCGTGCTGGCCTGCCCGGTCTGGTTCTACCAACTGTGGGCGTTCATCACCCCGGGGCTGTACAGCAAGGAACGCCGCTTCGCGGTGACGTTCGTCGTGGCGGCGGCCGTGCTGTTCATCACCGGGGCAGTTCTGGCGTACCTGGTGCTAGCCAAGGCGCTGGGCTTTCTGCTGACCATCGGCAGCGACGTGCAGGTGACCGCGCTCTCCGGCGACCGATATTTCGGGTTCCTGATCAACCTGCTGGTGGTGTTCGGGATCAGCTTCGAGTTCCCGCTGTTGATCGTCATGCTCAACTTCGCCGGTCTACTCAGCTATGCCCGCCTGAAGGCCTGGCGACGAGGCCTGATCTTCGCGATGTTCGTGTTCGCGGCGATCTTCACCCCCGGTTCGGACCCGTTCTCGATGACCGTGCTCGGGTGTGCGCTCACCCTGCTGCTCGAATTCGCCATCCAGATTGCCCGGCTGCACGACAGGCGGGCCGCCAAACGGGTCGTGGCCGCCGAGGTTCCCGACAACGAGGCGTCGATCATTGAGCCGTCGGCACCGGTGCATGAAGACATCACCTGACGGCGAGCTGGACCGGTTCACCGCCGAGCTGTCGTTCACGCTCGACGGTTTCCAGCATGCTGCATGTCAGGCGCTGGAAGCCGGCCGCGGCGTGCTGGTCTGTGCCCCCACCGGCGCCGGCAAGACCGTCATCGGAGAGTTCGCGGTGCACCTGGCACTGGCCTCCGGAGGCAAGTGTTTCTACACCACGCCAATAAAGGCGCTGAGCAACCAGAAACACACCGACCTGGTCGCCCGCTACGGCAAGGAGCGGATCGGCCTGCTGACCGGTGACATGTCAGTCAACGCCGACGCCCCCGTGGTGGTGATGACCACCGAAGTGCTGCGCAACATGCTCTACGCGGAATCGCCTGCGCTGCAAGGCCTTTCTTACGTCGTAATGGATGAGGTGCATTTCCTGGCCGACCGGATGCGCGGAGCGGTGTGGGAGGAGATCATTCTGCATCTGCCCGACGACGTGCGTCTGGTCAGTCTGTCGGCGACGGTCAGCAACGCCGAGGAGTTCGGCGGCTGGATCCAGACCGTGCGGGGCGACACCACGGTGGTGGTCGACGAGCATCGCCCGGTGCCGCTGTGGCAGCACATGATGGTGGTCAAGCGAATGTTCGACCTGTTCGACTACCAGGGTGATTCGCCCGCCGACTTCGGCTCCCGCGGGTCAGGTGCCGAGCGCCGGGCGCGGGTCGACCCGCAACTGCTGCGCCACATCGCGCACCGTCGCGAAGCGGATCGGCTGGGCGACTGGCAGCCGCGGGGGCATTCCAAGAGTCACGGCCAGGGAAGGCCCGGCTACCGGCCACCGATGCGGCCCGACGTAATCGCGGTCCTGGACGCCGCAGGCCTGCTACCGGCGATCACGTTCGTGTTCTCCCGGGTCGGCTGCGACGCCGCCGTCAAGCAGTGTCTGCGATCGACACTGCGGTTGACCACCGAAGCAGACCGAGCCCGGATCGCGGAGGTGATCGACCATCGCTGCGGCGAACTGGCCGACAACGATCTGGACGTGCTCGGCTACTACGAGTGGCGGGAGGGCCTGCTGCGCGGCCTGGCGGCTCACCACGCCGGGCTGCTGCCGGTGTTCCGGCACACCGTCGAGGAGCTGTTCACCGCGGGCCTGGTCAAAGCGGTGTTCGCCACCGAGACGTTGGCGCTGGGCATCAACATGCCGGCCCGCACCGTGGTGTTGGAACGGCTGGTCAAGTTCAACGGCGAGCAGCACGCTCCGCTCACGCCGGGCGAGTACACCCAGTTGACCGGCCGTGCCGGTCGACGCGGTATCGACATCGAAGGCCATGCGGTGGTGCTGTGGCAGCCAGGTGAGAGCGCCGCGGACCCGCAGGAGGTAGCCGGCCTGGCGTCCACCCGCACCTTCCTGCTGCGCAGTTCGTTCGCCCCGTCGTACAACATGACAATCAACCTCGTGCAGCGAATGGGTCCCGAGCAGGCGCACCGACTGCTGGAGCAGTCGTTCGCCCAGTACCAGGCCGACCGCTCCGTCGTCGGGCTGGTCCGAGGCGCCGAGCGCGGTGAGCGGATGCTCGACGAGATCGCGGCCGAACTCGGCGGGCGCGATGCGGCGGTGCTCGACTACGCCCGACTGCGGGCGAAGATTTCCGAAAGGGAACGCGTCCAGGCCCGCGCCTCACGCCTCCAGCGGCGCCAGACCTCCAGTGATGCGCTGGCGGCGCTGCGCCGCGGTGACATCATCACCATCACCCACGGCCGCCGCGGAGGGCTCGCGGTGGTGCTGGAATCCGACCGGGACAGCAGCACGCCGCGGCCTCTGGTACTGACCGAAAACCATTGGGCCGGAAGAATTTCAGCTGCTGACTACTCCGGCGCCACGGCACCGATCGGATCGATGACGCTGCCCAAGCGGGTGGATCACCGCCAGCCGCGGGTGCGTCGCGACCTAGCCTCGGCGTTGCGGTCGGCGGCGGCCGACTTGGTGATTCCCGCTCGGCGCAGGCGCGGTGCACAGCATGCCAAGGGCGACGACAGCGACGGCGGCGTGGACCCGGAACTGGCGGCGTTACGTGAGCAGCTGCGTTCCCATCCCGGCCACCACGCGCCGGACCGCGAAACCGGAGCTCGGACCGCCGAACGCTACCTGCGCGTGGAAGCCGACAACGCGCAACTGCGCAAGACAGTCACCGCCGCCACCAACTCGCTGGCCCGTACCTTCGACCGGATCGTCGGACTGCTCGCCGAGCGTGGGTTCATCAGCACCGGCTCAGGTGGTGGCAAAGGCGACCCCCAGGCGACCGACGACGGACGGTTGCTGGCCCGAATTTACAGTGAGAGTGATCTTTTAGCCGCCGAGTGCCTGCGCACCGGCGCGTGGGACGGCCTCGGCGCCGCGGAACTGGCCGCGGTGATCTCGGCGGTGCTCTTCGAGTCGCGCGGGGGAGACGGACCGCGGCCGACCGGCGAGCCACCGACCGCACCGCTGCGCCGCGCCCTGCACCAGACGCACCGACTGTCGGCGGAGTTGCGGGCCGACGAGCGCCGGCACGGTCTCGGCTTAAGCCGCGAACCCGACGACGGGTTCGCCGCGGCGGTGTATTGCTGGGCCCGCACCGGGGACCTGGCGGCGGCGCTGGCCGCCTCCGACGTGGCCGGCAGTGGCTCGCCGCTGTCTGCCGGCGATTTCGTGCGCTGGTGCCGCCAGGTGCTCGATATGCTGGATCAGGTGCGCAACGCGGCCCCGAATCCGGGCCTGCGCGCCGTCGCAAAACAGTCAATCGCCATGGTTCTACGTGGTGTCGTGGCTGTTGACGGCGGGTAGGCTCAACCCGGCGCTACGGTGGGTTGTCGGTGATCGGCACCTGTCACTCGAGAGGACTGGGAAAACAACGATGAGCGGACCGCAGGGATACGACCCGACTCAGCCCTGGCAGCCCCCGCAGCCCGGTCAGGGAGATGAGCAGCAGGGTCCGGGACAGAACCCTGAGCAGCAGCAGTGGCAGCAACCGGCCTACACACCGCCGCAGTACGCGCAGTACCCGCAGCCGACGGCGTACCCGCCGGCAACCCCCGGATATCCGCAGCCGGAACAGTACGGTCAGCAGCCGACCCAGTACGGCCAGCCCGGCCAGCCGACCCAGTACGGTCAGCAGCCGACCCAGTACGGCCAGTATGGCCAGCCGACCCAGTACGGGCAGCCCGGCCAGTACCCGCAGCAACCCGGGCAATACGGCCAACCCGGTGCCGACGGCAAGAGGTCCAACCCGCTGATTGCCACCGTGATCGCGGCGTGCCTCGGAATCATCGCGCTGGTTGTGCTGGTGCTCGGCTTCTGGAAGCCAGGTTTCTTCGTGACCACCAAGCTGGACGTCGCCAAGGCACAGGAAGGCGTGCAGCAGATTCTGACCGACCAGACCAGCGGCTACGGGGCCAAGAACGTCAAGGACGTCAAGTGCAACGACGGCCTGAGCCCGGTCGTTAAGCAGGGCGAGACGTTTAACTGCGAGGTCAGCATCGACGGCACCAAGCGCCAGGTGACGGTCACCTTCCAGAACAACTCGGGCACCTACGAGGTCGGCCGGCCCAAGTAGCCCCGACTGCTCAGACCGCCAACCCGTCAAGCGCCCGCTGCAGGCGCGCAATCGACGATCCCACCCCGAGTCGGGTCGCCAGTTCGGCGACGCGGGCCGGGTGGGCGGCAATCCGCGGCAGCACGTCGGATGGCGTCGACAGGGTCAGCGCAGCATCGGTGACCACCCGCACCACCGGGCCGGCCGCGTCGATGTAGTCGGCTGCGGCGTGCAGTTTGGCCCGGATCCCCTTGGGAATCAAGGATTCCGGGTCGGCAGCGGCGGCCAGGGCATCGGCCAGGGACGTGTATTGCGACAGCAGCCGGGCCGCCGTCTTCTCGCCGATACCCGGCACCCCGGGCAGACCGTCAGACGGATCGCCGCGCAGCAACGCCATCTCCGCGTACGCCGCGCCGGCCCGCTCGGCGGGTAGGCCGTACTGGTCCGCGACCTCGGTCGGGCCGAGCAACGTCGCGCGGGCCAGGCCGCGCCCCAGGTAGAGGACCGACACCGGGACCGGGCCGTCCCTGACCACCTGCAGCAGGTCGCGGTCGCCGCTGACGACGACCACCGGGTTCCGATACTCCCGGGCCGCGAGGGTACCCAGCACGTCGTCGGCTTCGAATCCGGGCGCGCCGGCGGTCGCGATCCCGAATGCGTCGAGGATGTCGGTGATCATCTCGACCTGG
>JBDTKT010000039.1:0-5819 GCA_039935195.1 Mycobacterium sp. | reverse complement strand
ATCCCCGGTCACCAGGGACGGCGCGGAGGATGACGACGACGACCTGGTCGACATCACCGAGCGCGGCGCGGCGATTGCGGCGTCGGCGCGGTTGATCAACGCGGTGCAGGTCGGCATGTGTGTGGCGGTGGCGACGGCGCTGCCGATCGCGGTGTGGCTGGTGCTGACTCCGGGTGGCCCCCGGCAGCGGGCGGCCGTGCTGCTGTGCGGCCTGGTGGCGGGCCTGTTCATCACCCAGGGCCGAGGTTTCGCCGCCCGCGTGCAGGCGATCGCACTGGTGTTCGGCGCGTGCACGGCGGTGCTCACCGGGATCGTTAAGTTCGCGCTGGCGGCTGCGGGTGACACCGCCGGCGGCTTCCTGTGGCCGACCGCGATCGTGGTGGTGTTCGCCGGATTCGGCCTGACGGCCGGGCTGCTGGTTCCCGAGACGAAGTTCGTTCCGTGGATTCGACTGGCCGTGGAATGGCTGGAGGTGCTGGCGTTCATCGTGGTGGGCGTGCTCGGCGCCTGGCTGGGAGGACTGTTCGTGTGGGTCCGCAACTGAGCCGCCTGGGTGCCCGGACTGCCGCCCTGGCCGCGGTCATGTTGCTGGTCAGCGTCTCGGGCGGCTTCCCGACCGCGCAGGCGATCACCCCTCCTGCGGTGGATCCCGCGCTAGCCCCACCCGACGGCCCACCCGGACCCGACCAGCCGATGCGCCGCTCGAACTCTTGCAGCACCCCGATCACGGTGAGCAATCCGGACGTGGGTCAGCCGGCTCCCGGCTTCGAGCTGTTGGGTATCGCCGCCGCGTGGCAGTACTCCACCGGCAACGGCGTTCCGGTAGCGGTGATCGACACCGGGGTCACCCCGAATCCTCGCCTACCGGCGGTCGGCGGCGGCGACTACATCATGGGCGGCGCCGCGGGTCTGGGCGGTCTGCAGGACTGTGACGCGCACGGCACGCTGGCCGCGTCGATAATCGCGGCCGCGCCGCAGGGTATGCCGATGCCGCGGCCGATGCCGGAGATTCCGGCGTTCCCGCCGCCGGCCGGGCCGCCGCCGAGCGTTTTCGAGCCGCCCCCGCCCGCCGACATCCCGGGGCCACCGGCGTCACCAGTCGCACCGCCCGCGGTGACGATCACGCAGGTTGCACCACCGCCCCCACCGCCCCCGCCTCCGCCCCCGCCCCCGGCGGGCGAGCCGGGTTTCGCGCCGGCGGCGGGCCCTCCCGACCCCCAGTCCGACGACGAACCGGCGGTGCCGCCACCGCCTCCGGGAGCACCCGATGGCGTCGTCGGGGTGGCTCCCCACTCGACGATCATCTCGATCCGCCAGTCGTCGCGAGCCTTCGAACCGGTCAACCCGCGACTGCTGGGCGCAGGCGACGAGGAGCGGGTCAAGGCCGGGACGCTAGCGACACTGGCCCGGGCGGTCGTGCATGCGGCCGACCTCGGCGCGAAGGTGATCAACATCTCGGTGACCGCGTGCATCCCGGCCGCCGCCACGCTCGACCAGCAGGCTTTGGGGGCCGCACTGTGGTACGCCGCGACCGTCAAGGACGCGCTGGTCGTCACCGCCGCAGGGAACGTCGGTGAGGCGGGGTGCGCCAACAACCCGATGTTCGACCCGCTGAACCCCAACGACCCGCGGGACTGGAACCAGGTCAAGGTGATCTCAAGTCCGTCATGGTTCTCCGACTACGTTCTGTCAGTCGGTGGGGTGGACGCCACCGGTGCGCCGATCGACAAGAGCATGGCCGGGCCGTGGGTGGGTGTGGCCGCGCCCGCCACGCACATCATGGGGTTGACTCCGCAGGGCGGCGGCCCGGTAAACGCCTACCCGCCGACCCGGCCGGGCGAGAAGAACATGCCGTTCTGGGGCACCAGCTTCTCGGCGGCCTACGTCAGCGGCGTCGCCGCTCTGGTGCGGGCGAAGTACCCGGGTCTCAGCGCCCATCAGGTGATCAACCGGATCGTGCAGACCGCGCACAATCCTCCGTCGGGCGTCGACAACAGGGTCGGCTACGGCCTGGTCGATCCGGTGGCGGCACTGACCTTCAACGTTCCCCCGGGCGAACGGTTCGCCCCCGGCTCGCAGAGCCGGGTCATCACGCCCGCCCCGGTGCCACCTCCGCCGGATCACCGGGCACGCACCATCGCCATCGTGTTCCTCGGCGCTATCGCGCTGGCGGTGCTCATCGCCGCGATCACCGCGCGGATACGTCGGGCGGCCAAGTGAGCCCCGCACAGGCACGGCTGACCGGGTTCACCGCCAGCAGCAACCGCCACCTGCTGAGCGGCCTGGTGGTCGCCCTGTTCGGCCTGGCGGGCTGGGCACTCGGCGGACTGATCGGCGTCGCGGTGGCCGCGCTGGTCGCGGTGCTGCTGGTGCTCGTGCCGTGGTGGGGTCAACCGGCCTGGTCGTGGGCGCTGCTGCGGTTCCAGAGGCGCTCAGCGACCAACTGGAACGAGCCGATAACGGTCGCCAACGACCGCGCCGGCGGCGGCGTGCGCATTCAGGACGGCGTCGCGGTGGTCGCGGTGCACCTGCTCGGCCGGGCGCACACCGCTACCGTCGCCACCGGGTCGGTGAACGTGGAGACCGACAACGTCGTCGACATCGCAGCGCTGCGGCCGATGCTCCAGCACGCCCTGGGGCTGGTGCTGGAGTCGATGAGCGTGGTCAGTATCGGCGCGCGACGTGCCACCACCGGCGACTACCCACGGGTCTACGACACCGAGATCGGCACGCCGCCCTACGCGGGCCGGCGGGAGACCTGGCTGATCCTGCGGTTGCGGGTCATCGACAACACCACGGCGCTGGGGTGGCGGACCACGCTGGGGGCGACCGCCGTCGGCGTCGCGCAGCGTATCGCGGGTGCACTGCGTTGCGAGGGATTGCGCGCCCGGGTGGCCACCGCCGGCGACCTGTCCGAACTGGACCGACGGCTGGGCGGTGCTTCGCTCACCGGCGGCGAGGAGCGCTGGAAGACGCTGCGAACCGAAGGCGGCTGGGTAACCACGTACGCCTACCCGTCGGGGGCGATCAGTGGGCAACTGCTCGCCCAGGCATGGACCCTGCCGGTCGACCAGGTGATCCAGAACGTCACGGTGTTTCCGGACGGGAGGTGTACAGCCACCGTCGCCCTGCAGACCCCGCAGCCGGCCCCGACGCCGCCGGCGGTCGTGCTGCGGCGACTCAACGGCGAGCAGGGCGCCGCGGCCGAAGCCAACCTGTGCGCTCCGCGGCCTCGGCTGCGCGGTCTGCGCCCCGGCCCGCTGCCGACCCACCTGCCGGTCGAGATCGGCCCTTCCGGAGTCCTGATCGGCAAACTGGCCAATGGCGACCGACTGATGGTTCCCCTCACCGACTCCGGTGAGCTGAGCCGGGTGTTCATCGCCGCCGAGGACCTGATCGCGAAGCGGATCATCATTCGCGCCGCCGGAGCCGGCGAGCGGGTGTGCGTCCACACCCGCGACAGGGCGCGCTGGGCCAGCGTCCGCATGCCGGACATCACGGTGGTCGGCGAGCCGAGATCGACACCCCGCACCACGGTCAGCGTTGTCGACGGGCCGATCGCACCCACTCCCCGGCCGGCGACGGTCATCACCGTGGCACCGCCCGGCACCCCGCCCCCACCGGCGGACGCGGTGGAGGTCAGCATCGAGCAGATCGACCGGACCTCGGTGCGAGTTGCCGCCGGCGGGAAATCGTGGCTGGCTACGGTGGAACTGTTCCGGGCGGAGCACCGGTACTGCGGCGCGGAGTCGCTGGCGCCGGTGCCGCGGTGACGCCGCCGGAGTGCCGCCCGGCGAACAAACCAGAAGTGCGACAGGGGACGAGAGACGGTGAATGACCTGCTGACGGCACGTCGGCACTTCGACCGGGCCATGGTGAGCATGGACGGGCGGTACGGCTGCCCGGACGCGCTGGCTGAGTTCGTGATGGCGACCGACGCCGACCCGTCGATGGCCGATGCCTGGCTGGGTCGCATCGCTTGCGGGGACACCGAACTGAACACCCTCAAGCAGCTGTACGGCAGCGCCGACTGGCTGCACAAGGAGACCACCCGGCTGGGCCGGCACCTGGCCGCGCAGATCCCACTGGGTCCGTATCTGTCGATCACGGTGACCGACGCCTCACACGTGGGGCTGGCGTTGGCGTCGGCCCTGACCGTTGCAGGTGAGTACGCGCGCGCCGACGCGCTGCTGTCCGACCGCGGCCTGTTGGACAGCTGGATCAACCACCAGTGGCACCAGTTGGCCCGCGCCTACCTGATGTTCGTCACCCGGCGCTGGCCGGATCTGTTGACCGTTACGGCCGAGGAGCTTCCCGACCGCGCGATCATCATGCCGGCGGTCACCGCCTCGATCTGTGTCCTGGCCGGGTACGCGGCAGCACACCTGGGGCAGGGTCGCGTGGCGCTGGATTGGTTGGACCGGGTGGACATCGCCGGGCAGATCCGGGCGTCGGGGCGCCTCCAGGCCGATGTGCTCACCGCGTCGATCACACCGAGCGAGATCCCCCTGTTGGCCGCCGACCTGGCTTATGTGCGCGGGATGGTGCACCGTCAGCTCGGCGACGAGGAGAAGGCCCAGGTCTGGCTGTCGAAGGCCGCCATCAACGGGGTGCTCACCGAGCCCGCCAAGGCCGCGCTGGCCGAGCCGAACCTGCGCCTAATAGTCACCGACGAACAGGTGATCGCCAGCCGCAGTGACCGGTGGGATGTCGAATCGGAAAAGAGCCGCGCACAACTCGACGAGGACAACGCCTTGGGGCGCCGGGCCGAGCTGCTGGCCGAAGGGCGCGCCGAACTGGAAAGGCAGGTTGGGCTGGCCGAGGTCAAACGTGCGGTCAGCGCGTTGGAGGACCAACTCGAGGTGCGGGCGATGCGGCTCGAACACGGGTTGCCGGTCGAGGGTCAGACCAACCACATGCTGTTGGTCGGCCCGCCCGGAACCGGTAAGACCACGACGGCCGAGGCGCTGGGCAAGGTCTACGCGGGGATGGGGATCGTGCGCAACCCGGAGGTCCGAGAAGTACGCCGCTCGGACTTCTGCGGCGAGCACATCGGCTCATCCGGGCCGAAAACCAACGAGCTGATCGAAAAGTCTTTGGGTGGAATCGTTTTCATGGACGAGTTCTACTCTCTGGTCGAACGCCACCAGGACGGGACTCCCGACATGATCGGCATGGAGGCCGTCAACCAGTTGTTGATCGCGCTGGAGAAGCACCGATTCGACTTCTGTTTCATCGCTGCCGGATACGAAGACCAGGTGGACGACTTTCTCACCGTCAACCCCGGTTTGGCGAGCCGGTTCAACCGCAAGATCCGGTTCGAGTCCTACTCTCCGGAGGAGATCGTCGAGATCGGCGAACGGTACGGCGCCAGCCGCGCGACGGTATTCGATCCGGCGGCAAAGCAGGTGTTTCTGAAGATGGTGACCACCATCCGCGGCTACGTCAGTCCGCGGGGCGAGCACGGTATTAACGTCATGCACAACGGCCGGTTCGCCCGCAACGTAATCGAGGAGGCGGAACTCGCCCGCGACACCCGACTGGCGGGCCAGAAGCGCGCCGGCCTGCCGGTGACCATCGACGACTTGAAGACGATCACCGCCGGCGACATCGGGACCGCGGTACGCGTCGTGTGCGACGCCAAACGCGAGATGACCGCCCTCGCCTGGTAGTGCGGGGCCTGTTCAGTACCTGTCTTGGCTCATGATTCGTGATTGGTTCTGGCCGTGGCGGTTTGAGCTGCTGGTTTTCGTTGGGCTAGGTGGAAGTCTGCGCACTAAATCGCAGTAGGTTGCTGTTGCTTTTCGGTGTGGGCTGGC
>JBDTKT010000038.1:0-14982 GCA_039935195.1 Mycobacterium sp. | reverse complement strand
CGCAACATCACCCCGGAGGCACCGATCGTGAACAGCATCGCCGATAGGTACAGATAGTTGTCCGGGTTCACGGGTTCTCCTTGCCGGCGTCGGAGTCAGAGTCGGAGTCGGAGTCGGGGTTGGGGTTGGGGTTGGCCGAACGGGCGTGGGCCGCGTCGCCCGAGCCGCCGACCCAGCGGTGCTGCAGGGTGTCCGAGACCGACAGTTCGGAGTAGGAGCCGTCGGGCAGTAGCGCGGCGATGTCCACCGCATTGTGTCGGGCGTAGACGCCGGGAGTCGGCAACGGCGTGGGGCGGTTGCCCGGCTGGAACCGCATGATGGACAGCTCCCGCTGTGTCAGACGGGGGGTGAGCCGCTCCCGGTGGGTCAGCACCATCGCCGCGATCACCGAGGTGATCAGCAGTGCGCCGGTCAACTCGAACGCCCACAGGTACCGGGTGAAGATCAGCGCCGCCAGACCTTCGACGTTGCCGGCGCTGTTGGCCCCATCGGGCCCGGCGAATCCCTTGAACTGCATCGTCACGCCGCCGATGCTGGCGATCAGCAGTACCCCGAAGGCGATCCCGGCGACGGTCGAGGCGATCCGCTGCCCGCGCAGGGTTTCCACCAGTGACTCCGCCGAGTCCACTCCGATGAGCATCATCACGAACAGGAACAGCATCATCACCGCGCCCGTGTAGACGACGATCTGCACCACGCCGAGAAACGTCGCGTCTTCGACGAAGTAGAACGCCGCCAGGATGAGCATCGTCATCGCCAGGAATAGCGCCGAATAGACCGCTTTGGCGGCCATAACCACCCCGGCCGCGCCGATGAGAGCCAGTGTCCCGAGGATCCAGAAAACCACCGCTTCTGTGGTGGAGGTGCGGACGAGCATGTCGGCGGCGAGCAACTCAGCCGGCGTTCCGGTCAGCAGGGGCATCAGGCTCTCCCTTGTTTCTTCCTGTCAAGCAACACGAAGAGGTCCGGGTTGTCGCCCAGGCCGTCGGCGGTGACGTTGCCCAGGTAATAGTCCTTGTCGGTGGCCCCGGGCGGCATGGGGTGCGGCGGCGCGGTCATGTCGGGTTCCAGTGGTGCCAGCAGCATGTCCCGGTCCCAGATCAGATCTGCGCGGTTGTCGGCGGCCATCTCGTACTCGTTGGTCATGGTCAACGCACGGGTGGGGCAGGCTTCGATGCAGAGCCCGCAGCCGATGCAGCGCAGGTAGTTGATCTGGTAGACGCGGCCGTAGCGTTCGCCGGGGGAGAATCGTTCCTCGTCGGTGTTGTCGGCGGCCTCCACGTAGATGGCGTCGGCCGGGCACGCCCACGCACACAGCTCGCAGCCGATGCACTTCTCCAGGCCGTCCTCGTGGCGATTGAGCTGATGGCGGCCGTGCCAGCGGGGTGCGGTCGGTTTCTTGGTCTCCGGGTAGCCGTCGTTGATCGGCTTCTTGAACATCGTCGACCAGGTGACGCCGAATCCGGCCATAGCGTCTCTGAACTTAGCCACTGACACCCTCCTTGATCTCGGCCCGGGGGCGTTGAACCGTCGAACTGTGCTGTGGCAGTGACGGTGTCGGGAATCCACCGGCGGAAACGACGTGGGCGGCGTCGGTCGGAGCCGGATTCGTCGGATAGGCGTTCACCGCGCTGAATCGTTTGTGCAGGATCACCAGCACCGCCAGCGTGGTGACGGTGCTGATCAGTGCCAGCACTACCTCCCAGTGCGGGTAGCCGTCGTTGCGCAGGCTACGCATCCCCGCGGCGACCAGCACCCACGTCAGCGCCAGCGGAATGAGGATCTTCCAGCCCAGCTCCATGAACTGGTCGTAGCGCAGCCGGGGCAGGGTGGCGCGCAGCCAGATGTAGATGAAGATGAAGCCCCACACCTTGACGGTGAACCACAGCACCGGCCACCAACCCTGCTCGGCGCCGGCCCACATGTTGATCGGGAACGGAGCGTGCCAACCGCCGAAGAACAGCGTCACCGCGAGCGCCGACACCGTGGTCATGTTGATGTATTCACCGAGGAAGAACAGGGCGAACTTCAGGGACGAGTACTCGGTGTGGAACCCGCCGACCAGTTCGCCTTCGGCCTCCGGCAGGTCGAACGGCGCGCGATTGGTTTCACCGACCATCGCGACGAGATAAACAAAGAACGACGGCAGCAGCAGGAACGCGAACCACACCCGGTCCTGGGCAGCCACGATCCCCGACGTCGACATTGTCCCGGCGTAGAGGAACACCGACGCGAACGCCAGCCCCATCGCGACCTCGTAGGAGATCACCTGGGCGGTAGAACGTATGCCGCCCAGCAGGGGGTAGACGGAGCCCGAGGACCAGCCGGCCAGGATGATCCCGTACACCCCGATCGATGACATCGCGAGGATGAACAGCACCGCGATCGGCAGGTCGGCCAACTGCAGCGCACTGCGGTGACCGAAGATGCTGACCTCGGGGCCCAACGGGATGACGGCGAACGCGGTGATCGCCGGCACCACCGTGATGATAGGCGCCAGTGTGTAGATCACCCGGTCGACGTTGATGGGGGTGATGTCTTCCTTGAGCGCGAGCTTGATGCCGTCGGCCAGGCTCTGCAGCCACCCGTTCGGGCCGACCCGGTTGGGACCAGGACGCATCTGCATGCGTCCCAGCACTTTTCGCTCGATGACGATCGCGAAGAGCACGGTCAACACCAGGAACCCGAAGATGGCGACCGCCTTGCCGATGATCAGCCACCAGGGGTCGTTACCGAAGGAGGTCATGAACCACTCCCAATCCGCACCATCGCGCCCGCGGTGACGCCTAGCTCGCTGTGTACCGCCGAGCCGACCGAGTTCATCGGCAGCCACACCACCCGCGACGGCATTTCGGTGACGACCAGCGGCAAGCTGATCGAACCGTGTGAGGTACTGACTTTCACCGGATCGCCGGGGGCGACGCCGATCTCGGCCGCGGTGTCCGCGGAAAGCCGCACCACCGCCGTGCGCGCGGTGCCGGCCAGGTTCGGCTCGCCCTCCTGCATCAGACCGGCGTCGAGCAGCATCCGCCAGCTGGACAGCACGGCCTCACCGGATTTCGGCTCCGGTGGCCGGCCCGCGGCAACATCGGGGGTGGCGGCGCGGTCGCCATCCCAGGTGCCGAGCCGTCGCAGCTCGTCGCGCGCGGCGTCAACGGTGGGAAGTCCCAGCGCGATACCCATCTCGTCGGCGATGGCGTCGAGCACCCGCACGTCCGGCAGCGCGCCGGTGTCGACCAGCGTGACGCCGAAGCGGCGGTGCCGCCCCTCCCAGTTGACGAACGTGCCAGACTTCTCGGCCGCCGGCGCGATGGGCAGCACCACGTCGGCGCGGTCGGTGACCGCACTGTGCCGCAACTCGATGCTGACCAGGAAGCCGACCGCGTCCAGCGCGGCCAGCGCGGCCGCCGGGTCGGTCAGGTCACCCGGTTCGACGCCGCCGACCACCAGCGCGCCCAGCGTCCCGTCGGACGCGGCGGACAGGATCGCGTCGGTGTCGCGTCCCGGCTGCGACGGCAGATCGGCCGGGTCGTCGACATTCCAGAGTTCGCAGATCTGACTGCGGGCGACGGCGTCGCCCAGCGGGCGCCCACCCGGGAGCAACCCGGCCAGCGCGCCGGAATCCAGCGCGCCCCGCTCGCCGGCGCGCCGCGGCACCCAGGCCAGCTGCGCACCGGTCGCGTCGGCCAGTCGGACCGCGGCCGACAGCGCGCCCGGCGAGCCGGCCAGCCGTTCGCCGACCAGTACCACCGCGCCGGGTTGGCGCAGCAGGTCGCTGACCTCGGCGTAGCTCGAGCCGTCGATCATCGCGTCCAGCACCGCAGCCTCGCCGCCCGGCGTTGTGGGCACCAGCGTGCCGAACATCTTTCCGAGGGCGCGGTCGGCGAACGAGGTGACCGCATAGACCCGATTCTGATGTTTGCGAGCCGCCTTGCGCAGCCGCAGGAAGACGATCGGGCACTCCTCCTCGACCTCGATGCCGACCAGCAGCACCGCCGGAGCGGCTTCCAGACCGGTGTAGCTGACGCCGATCCGGCTGCCGGCGACCCGGGCGGCCAAGAAGGCGGCCTCCTCGGGGGAGTGGGCACGGGCACGGAAGTCGATGTCGTCACTGCCCAACGCCAGCCGGGCGAACTTGGCGTAGCCGTAGGCGTCCTCGGCGGTCGACCGCCCGCCGACCAGCACGCCCGCCCTACCCCGGGCGGCGGCCAGCCCCCGCGCGGCCAGGGCCAGCGCGTTCGGCCACGACGACGGCACCAGGTCACCGGCTGCGTCACGCACCAACGGAGTGGTGATCCGGTCCCGCTGGGTGGCGTAGGTGAATGCCCAGCGGCCCTTGTCGCAGTTCCACTCCTCGTTGACGTCCGGATCCTCGCCGGCCATCCGACGCAGCACCTTGCCGCGGCGGTGGTCGGTGCGCTGGGCGCAACCGGCCGCGCAGTGCTCACACGCGCTGGGGGTGGAAACGAGGTCGAACGGACGGGCCCGGAACCGGTAGGAGGCGCCGGTCAGCGCGCCCACCGGGCAGATCTGCACGACGTTGCCGGAGAAATACGACGAGAACGGCTCGTCGGCGTAGATTCCGACCTGCTGCAGTGCACCGCGGTCCATCATCTCGATGAACTTGTCGCCGGCGATCTCGTCGGCGAACCGGGTGCAGCGGGCGCACATGATGCAGCGGTCCCGGTCCAGCAGCACCTGCGAGGAGATGTTGATCGGCTTGGGGAACACCCGCTTGGCTTCCTCGAAGCGGGTTTCGGTGCGGCCGTTGGTCATCGCCTGGTTCTGCAGCGGACACTCGCCGCCCTTGTCACAGGTCGGGCAGTCCAGCGGGTGGTTGATGAGCAGCAGTTCCATCACCAGGTGCTGGGCCCGGTCGGCTTCCGGTGAGGTGTGCTGGGTGCGCACCACCATGCCCTCGGCGGCCGCCACCGCGCACGACGGCTGTGGTTTGCGCTGGCCCTCGATCTCGACCATGCATTGGCGGCACCAGGCCACCGGGTCGAGCAGCGGATGGTCGCAGAACCGGGGGATCTCGATGCCCAGGTGTTCGGCGGCGCGAATGATCAACGTGCCCTTGGGAACCGTGATCTGTTGGTCGTCGAGGGTGAACGTCACCATGTTGGGGTTCTCGGATCGGGTCATGCCGCACCGCCCGTGGATCCGTCGGGCACGAGCATGCTCGCTTTCGGGTCGAACGGGCAACCGCGCTGCTCCAGGTGCGCGATATACTCGTCACGGAAGTACTGAATCGAGGATTGGACCGGCATCGCCGCGCCATCTCCCAACGCGCAGAACGACTTTCCAAACAGCACGTCGGCGATGTCGAGCAGGGTGTCCAGGTCCGCAGCAGTGCCGCGGCCGGTCTCCAGCCGTTCGTAGATCGGCACCAGCCAGTAGGTGCCCTCTCGACACGGTGTGCATTTGCCGCAGGATTCGTGCTTGTAGAACTCCGACCAGCGCCGCGCCGCGCGCACAACGCACGTGGTTTCGTCGAAGATCTGCAGTGCCTTGGTGCCCAGCATCGATCCGGCCGACACCATGCCCTCGTAGTCCAGCGGGATGTCGAGGTGCTCCTCGGTCAGCAGCGGCGTCGACGACCCGCCCGGCGTCCAGAACTTCAGCCGGTGTCCGTTGCGTATTCCGCCGGCGTAGTTCAGTAGTTCACGCAGCGTGATGCCCAACGGCGCCTCGTACTGGCCGGGGCGTTTGACGTGCCCGGACAGCGAATACAGCGTGAAACCTCGCGACTTCTCGGTGCCCATCGAACGGAACCATTCGGCGCCCTTGTGCATGATCGATGGCACGCTCGCGATGGATTCGACGTTGTTGATCACCGTCGGACAGGCATACAACCCGGACACCGCCGGGAACGGCGGCCGCAGTCGGGGCTGTCCGCGGTAGCCCTCAAGGGAGTCGATCAGCGCGGTCTCTTCGCCGCAGATGTAAGCGCCGGCCCCGGCGTGCACCATGATGTCCAAGCTGTAGCCGGAACCGCCGATGTCATCACCGAGGAGACCGGCGGCATAGGCTTCGGCCACCGCGGCGTGCAGGCGGCGCACCACCGGCAGCACCTCGCCGCGCACATAGATGAAGGCGCGACTGGCCCGGATGGCGTAGCAGCAGATGATCATACCTTCGATCAGCATGTGCGGCGTGGCCATCAGCAGCGGCATGTCCTTGCAGGTGCCCGGCTCGGACTCGTCGGCGTTGACCACCAGGTAGTGCGGTTTGGCGGCAGCTCCTTCGTCGCCCTGCGGGATGAACGACCACTTGGTCCCGGTGGAGAACCCGGCGCCGCCCCGCCCGCGCAGCCCGGAATCCTTGACCTGCTCGATGACCTCCTCGGGCGTCATGGCCAGCGCCCGGCGCATGCCGGCGTAGCCGTCGTGGCGGCGGTAGGTCTCCAGCGTCCACGACTCGGGATCGTCCCAGTAGCTGCTGAGCACCGGGGTCAGCGGGGTGGCTCGGGCGGTCGGGCTCGTCATTGCTGATCGCCTTCGTCGGTGTGGGCCGTCGGGGGCTCGGGCGCGCTCATCTGATGTTCGCGCGCGAACCGCAGCCCGGCCAGGGTCGCCTCGCCGGCGCCGCCCTGGCCGTCGTCGGGGCGTTCGTCGGCGAAGCCGGCCAGGATGCGCTCGGTTTCGCGAAAGCTGCACAACGACATGCCCCGGGTGGGCCGCGCTTCCGCACCGGAGCGCAGCGTGTCGGTGAGCTCGCGTGCCGACTCCGGCGTCTGGTTGTCGAAGAACTCCCAGTTGACCATCACCACCGGTGCGTAGTCGCACGCGGCGTTGCACTCGATGTGCTGCAGGGTGATCGAACCGTCCGGTGTGGTCTGTTCGTGGTCGACGCCGAGGTGCTCCTTGAGCCCGTCAAAGATCGCGTCGCCGCCCATCACCGCACACAGCGTGTTGGTGCAGACCCCGACCAGGTATTTGCCGGTCGGGTCGCGTCGGTACATCGAGTAGAACGACGCCACCCCGGCGACGTCGGCGTGGGTCAGCCCAAGCAGTTCGGCAACTAACGACAGGCCGGCGGGGGTGATGTAGGAGTCCTCGGACTGCATCAGGTGCAGCAGCGGCAGGATCGCCGACCGTGACTGCGGGTAGCGGGCGATGATCTCCTTGGCGTCGGCCTCGAGGCGCGCCCGCACGTCCTCGGGGTACGACTTCGGCGCATCGACGTAGTTGAACTGGTTGGGTTCTTCGGGAGGGCGACCGAACCGGAGGAGAACCCGCTGCCCATCGGTGCCCGCAGTCGCCGGCATCAGCCGGTCGCGGCCAGTCTTGTTCGTCGGCTTGTCGGACTGGCTCATCGGTCCACCCCGCCCATGACCGGGTCGATGCTGGCGACCGCGGCGATCACGTCGGCGATCAGGCCGCCCTCGGACATCGCGGCGACGGCCTGCAGGTTGGTGAACGACGGATCCCGGAAATGCACCCGGTGTGGTCGGGTTCCGCCGCTGGAGACCATGTGCACCCCGAGTTCGCCGCGTGGCGATTCGATCGAGACGAACACCTGACCGGGCGGCACCCACAGGTCTTCGGTGACCCGCTTGAAGTGGTGGATCAGCCCTTCCATCGAGTGGCCCATGATCCAGGCGATGTGTTCCTTCGAGTTGCCCAATCCGTCCTTGTCCACCGTGAGGTCGCCCGGCCAGGCAATCTTGCGGTCTTCGATCATGACCGGCTGTCCGTGCAGCTTGGCCAACTTTTCTACACACTGTTCGATGATTTTCAGGGACTCCTTGATATCGCCGATGCGAACCAGGTAGCGGCCGTAGGCGTCACAGCCCTCGTCGGTGATCACATCGAATTCGTAGTTCTCGTAACCGCAGTAGGGCTCCGAACGGCGTATGTCGTAGGGCAGCCCGGTGGACCGCAGGATCGGGCCGGTGATACCCAGTGCCATACAGCCGGTCAGGTCCAGATAGCCCACACCCTTGGTGCGGGCCTTCCAGATGTAGTTCTCGGTGAGCAGGTCTTCGATGTCCTTGAGCCGCTTCGGCATCAGTTCGAGGAAATCGCGGATCTGGGGGATCGCCTCGTCGGGCAGGTCCACCGACACCCCGCCGGGCCGGATGTACTGGTGGTTCATTCGCAGGCCGGTGATCGTCTCGAAGATGTCGAGGACGAGTTCGCGTTCCCGGAAGCCGAACAGCATCACGGTCAGCGCGCCCAACTCCATGCCACCGGTGGCCAGCGCGACCAGGTGCGACGAGATCCGGTTGAGCTCCATCATCAACACCCGAATCACGTTGACGCGCTCCGGGATCTGCTCGGTCACACCGAGTAGTTTCTCCACTCCGAGGCAATAGACGACCTCGTTGAACAGCGGCGCCAGGTAGTCCATCCGGGTCACGAACGTCACGCCCTGGGTCCAGTTCCGAAATTCGACGTTCTTCTCGATGCCGGTGTGCAGATAGCCGATGCCGCAACGGGCTTCGGTCACCGTCTCGCCGTCGAGTTCGAGAATCAGTCGCAACACTCCGTGCGTCGACGGATGCTGGGGTCCCATGTTGACGACGATGCGTTCACCCGGGTCGGCGGCCTTGGCCGCTGCGACAACCTGGTCCCATTCCTGCCCGCCGACGTTCAGGACGGTTTGGGGTCGCTCAGTGGTGTCTCGCTGTCCGGTGGTGGGGGTGCTCATCAGTTGTATGCCCTCCGCTGGTCGGGCGGCGGAATCTGCGCGCCCTTGTATTCGACCGGGACGCCGCCGAGCGGATAGTCCTTGCGCTGCGGGTGACCGTGCCAGTCGTCGGGCATCTCGATCCGGGTCAGCGAAGGATGGCCGTCGAAGATGATCCCGAAGAAGTCGTAGGTCTCCCGCTCATGCCAGTCGGTGGTCGGGTATACGGCGAACAGTGATGGGATGTGCGGATCAGCGTCGGGTACAGCCACTTCGAGGCGAATGCGACGGTTGTGGGTGATCGACTTCAGCGGGTACACGGCGTGCAGTTCGCGATCGGTGTCCTCCGGGTAGTGCACGCCGCTCACCCCGAGGGACAATTCAAAACGCAGGTCCGGCTCGTTGAGCAGCAACTGGGCCACCGTCGGCAGCGCCGCGCGATGGACGTAGATGTTCAGTTCGCCGCGGTACACCACGATTTTCTCGACGGCGTCGGCGAATTCGACTCCGCCGCGCGCCAGGGCCGCGCTGAGGTTGTCGACAACCTCGTCGAAGTACCCGCCATACGGCCGCGGGCTGTCGCCGGGCAGCGCGGCCTCCCGCACGATGCGCCCGTATCCGGAGGTATCGCCGCTACCGGATGCGCCGAACAGTCCTTGGCGGACCTTGATCACATCTTCTTGTTCGAGGCCTTCGGGTTCGATCCTGCCCTCGGCGTCGTTGCCGTCGCCCGGCTCGCTCACTTCAGCAACCCCTTCATCTGCCAGGTGGACGGGGCCGACAGCGCCGCTTCTTCGCTCGCGGTGATGACCTGCTCGCGGTTGACGCCCAGCGGCATTTGCTGAATCTTCTCGTGCAGCTTCAGGATTGCGTACATCAGCATCTCCGGCCGGGGTGGGCAGCCGGGCAGGTAGATGTCGACCGGGACGACATGGTCGACGCCCTGCACGATTGCGTAGTTGTTGAACATTCCGCCCGACGATGCGCACACCCCCATCGCCAGCACCCATTTCGGCTCGACCATCTGGTCGTAGATCTGCCGCAGTACGGGCGCCATCTTCTGGCTGACCCGGCCGGCCACGATCATCAGGTCGGCCTGGCGCGGTGAGGCGCGGAACACCTCCATCCCGAACCGGGAGAGGTCGTAGTCCGGTGCCATCGTCGACATCATCTCGATCGCACAGCAGGCAAGACCGAATGTCGCCGGCCAGAGCGAACCCTTACGGAAATAGCCGGCCAGGTTCTCGACGGTGGTCAGGAGCAGACCGCTCGGCAGTTGCTCCTCCATGCCCATGCCCATGCGCTACCTCAATCCCAACTCAGGCCGCCACGGCGCCAGACGTATGCGTAGGCGGCGAAGACGACAACGACGAACAACGCCATTTCGACGAGGGCAAACACTCCCAGCCCGTCGAACGCGACAGCCCACGGGTACAGAAAGACGATCTCGATGTCGAAGACGATGAACAGCATCGCGGTCAGGTAATACTTCACCGGGAAGCGCTGACCAGTCGGGGCATGCGGACCGCTGACGGGCTGGTCGGTCGGCTCGATGCCGCACTCGTAGGCCTCCAGCTTCGCCCTGTTGTAGCGGGACGGGCCGACCAGCGTCGCCGCCATCACGGAAAACACGGCAAAACCGGCTGCGAGTGCCGCGAGGACCAGGATCGGTAAATAAAGATTCATCGAGTGACGTCGTTCTCTTTTGCCTGTTGGAGTGAACTCAGGCACAGCCTAACGTGCGGTCACTAACAGGTTGGCGATAATCGAAAATTACGCCAAGTGTGACCGTCGTCACCTGCAGTGGTCAACGGCGACAGGGAGATTCGTTCAGGTCGGCATTGGCTACGGTGCCAGCGTGCGCAGCAGCTTGAGCACCGTGCTGCTCAGTGCGATGGGGTCGATAGGCTGCGGCACGGCGGCATCGGTGCGGGACCACTTGGCCAGCCAAGCATCGTCGGCGCGCCCGGTGAGCACCACGATCGGCGGGCACGGGGTGATCTCGTCCTTGAGCTGCTTGGCGATTCCCATGCCGCCTGCCGGGGTGGCCTCCCCGTCGAGAATCGCTAGGTCTACTCCGCCGGCATCCATCTGCCGGATCACCATCGGCTCGGTCGCAATTTCCAGATAACTCAGCTCGGGCAGGTCTGGGTGCAGGTGTTTGCCCAACGCCGTCATGACCTGCGCACGGGTCGCGGCGTCGTCACTGTAGACAAGGATTCGCAGCGGAGCTGTGTTGTCGGACACGGTGCAGATGCTACTGCCCGAAGAGCGCTCAGGCGCCAACTCGCTTTATTCGGGATCCTTCATACGTCGTCGTATCCGGGGTGGTTGACCGCCAGCCGCTGCCGCACCAGGCGGTACAGGCAGGCGGTGACGGCTTCGGCGTGATCGTCGCACTCGCCGGCCCGGATGGCGGTGGCTAGGGCGGCCTCGTCGGCGAGCCCGAGTTCGGCGAGCGCGGCGGTCGACGCTGCCGAGTTGTCGCGCAACTCGCGGTCGACGATGCGCAGCGCGTTGGCGGCCACCCGAATGTGGAAGTTGACCTGCCCTTGGTTGGTTGCCCGTCCGTCGCGGTTCAGAAACGCGGTCTCGAGGAACTCCGCGACGGCGGCGACCAACTCGGCGGCGGTCGGCCGACCGTAGTCGCCGGTCACCGTGGGGCCCCGTCGAGCAGTTCGAGTAGATCCCATTCCGTTTCGGAGACGCGCCGGCCGATCGCCGCCAACTCCACCGAGCGGGTCTGTCCGCTCAGATGCCGCTCTGCCTGGTGGCGGCAGATCACTCCCCACCGCAGGGTGCCCAGCGTCTGCCACCAGCGGAACCGCTCCCGGTCGACGGCACCGCCGCCGGCCCGCTCGTAGGCGGCCAGAAAGCTCTCGATGCTGCCCAGTCCGGCGGCGCCGCGTTCGGCCGGTGCGCCGAACCGCCAGGCCCTCAGGCAGAACCAGGCCAGGTCTTCACACACGTCGCCGCGATGGACCAACTCCCAGTCCAGCACCGCGGCCAGGTCGCCGCCGGCGACGATGAGGTTGCCCATCCGGTAGTCGCCGTGCACCAGGCGTGCCGAAGCGGGTGCCGGACGGCGGTCGGCCAGCCGGCGAAACGCCCACTCGAAGGTGGCGGTGGTGTCGCCGATCGCGTCCAGTTGGCTGCGGCACGCCGCCAGCGGGTCTTCGTCGCGCAGGCCGACGCCGTGCGGGTCGGACCGGTGGATGGCGACCAACGCCCGGGCGCACTGGGCCAGCAGTCCGGCGCGGGCGGCGTCGTCGAGCTGGCGGTCGATGCGCCGGGCAACTGTCTCACCGGCCACGGTGTCGCAGATCAGGAACGGGTTACCCAGGGACCCGGCCGAATCGTCGGCGATCAGAACATTCGGCACCGGGGCGCCGGCCGCCCCGGCGGCCGCCTGGGCGCGAGCCTCCAGTTCCATGCCGGCGTGGGTGTCGTCAATCGGCCCGGTGCGCAGGATCAGCGCCCGGCGCCCGCCGGGGGTGACCGCGTCGAACGCCCAGGTGGCACGGCTGGCGCCGCCGGTCAGCACCTGAAGTCCCACGATGTTGATCGCATCGCCGTCGAAGCCCAGCACCGGCGCCAGCACCTCCCGCAACCCGACGGCGAGGGCGTCCGTCGTCATCGCCGGTCGAACCCGAACAGCCGCTGGGCCACCCGGCGGATCTGAATCTCCTCGGCGCCCTCGGTGATCCGGTAGCGGCGGTGGTGCCGGTAGATGTGCTCGAACGGCTGGTGCCGGCTGTAGCCCAGTCCGCCGAAGATCTGCATGGCCCGGTCGGCGGCATCGCACACCAGCCGGTTGGCCCGGTAGTTGGCCATCGACACCTTGTCGGAAACCTCCATGTGATGGTCCCGATCCAGGTGCCACGCCGCGTAATACACCAGCAGTCGCACCATCTGGGCTTCGGTCTGCAGTTCGGCCAGCGGCCACTGCACCGCCTGGTTGACCGACAGCGGCTTGCCGAACACGATGCGCTGCCGGGCGTACTCGGCGGCGCGGTCGATGCAGTACTGGGCCGCGCCCAGACTGGACGCGGCCTGACGAATCCGGTTCTCGTGCAAGAACGTCTGTGCCACCTCAAGTCCGCGGCCCACCTCCCCGAGAACAGCATCGGGGGATACCCGCACATCGCGCAGTTCGACCTCGGCGTGGTCGGTGGGCATGTTGAACGTCCACCAGTAGAACGGGACGGTGAAGCCCTCGGCGTCGGTGGGCACCAGAAAGGCGGTGATGCCCTGAGCTTCGCCGGCACTGCCCGACGTTCGGGCGAAGATCAGGTCGTGGGTGGCGCGGTGCACGCCGGTGTTCCACCGCTTGGAGCCGTTGATCACCCAGCCCGCGTCTTCTCCCGAGCCGTCCGGTTCGGCGCGGGTCTCCAACCAGGTCGCATCCGAGCCGTGCGCCGGTTCGCTGAGCCCGAACGCCATGGACCGCTCGCCGGTGATCAGCGCCTGTGACCACGCTTGGCGCTGCGCGTCAGTGCCGAACCGCTCCATCATGATCACCTGGGGGAAATTCCCGACGATCGACGATTCGTCCTGCAGGTCGTTGTGTAGACCAAGTCCCTTGTGCGCCAGATGCTCCCGGATCACCGCCATGTCCAGGTTGGTTCCGTCGCGGCCGCCCACCTGTGTCGGCAATCCGTAGCGCAGCCAGCCGGCCGCATCGGCGCGGCGACGCATCTCGGCGAGCAGGTCCTCCCACTCGCGGCGCGGAATCCCGTCGTTGTCCCAATCGGTGCGAGCGAACTCCCGCCGATGGTCGAAGTACTGCATGTTCTCGGCTTGCAGCGGGGCGATCTCCCGTTCGATGAATGCGTCCATCTCAACGAGTAGTCGCGAAAGATGTTCCGGCAGTAAAAAATCCATACGTATACCTTCCTGTGCTAAGAGCCGTAGAGGGTCTTCTTCCAGATTGTCGACAGCGTCGCGACGGCCTGCTCGTCGGTGATGTGCAGATCCAGCCCGCCCGAGCCGGCGAAAACCGTGGTGAAGTTCTCGAACAGCAACGCGATCGCCGCCGCGGTGTGCTCGGGAACCAGTTCGGGGGAGTAGCCCTGCCGCTGGGCGTGGCGCACTGAGGCCGCGACGATGTCCATCCCGAACCGACGGAACTCGTTCTGCACCGCAGCGAACCGCGGCTGGGTGGCTGCCAGTTGGGCGACCGCGATCATGATGCCGATGTTCTGTTTGAACATGTACCAGTAGGCGGTCACAACCGAGGAGAAGAAATCGCGGTCCTGCGGTGAGCTCGGCAGTCGGACGGTCAAGCCGGACGGGGCGACGACGTCGTGCAGAAACGACTCGGCGAGTGCGGCGAGCAGGTCTTCTTTGTCGCCGAAGTAGCGGTAGAACACCGCCGGCGACTTCCCGGCGCCGGCGGTGATGTCGGCCAGCGTGGTTCCGTGGAAGCCGCGCTCGGCGAACAGGCTGCGGGCCGCCAGTTCGATCGCCTCCCGGGTCTGACGGCCCTTGGTGCTCAGTGTCCGGGTGCTTGCCTCGGTCATTCAGCGCCTCCGGTCGCCGGCGGCCAACAGTGCGCCGGGCAACTCGTGGCCGACGATCGATCTGGCGACGCCGGCGGCGGCGATGGCGGCCTGCAGGTCGATGCCGGTGTCGATGCCGCTGTCGGTCAACAGGTAGACCAGGTCCTCGGTGGCGATGTTGCCGGTGGCACCCGGGGCGAACGGGCAGCCGCCCAGGCCGCCGATCGACGCGTCCAGGCGGGTGACACCACAGATGACCGCGGCGTAGGCGCTCGCCAGCCCGGTGCCGCGGGTGTTGTGGAAGTGCGCGCCCAGGGGGGTGCCGCCGATCCGCGGGCGCAACGCCTCGATCAGCGAAGTCGTCCGGCCCGGGGTGACCGTGCCGATGGTGTCGGCGACCGCGAGTCGGTCCACACCCAGTTCGGCTGCCGCCGAGGCCACGTCGAGCACGCGCTGCGGCGGCGTGGGTCCGGCGAACGGGCAGTCCCACGCCGCGGCGATGATGACCTCGATCGAGGCGCCTGCTTGGTGGGCGATCCTGGCGATGTCGGCGATCATGCGGGTGCTCTCGGCGGTGCTGCGACCCACGTTGGTCATGCTGAATTCGTCGGAGGCGCACACCACGTATTCGATCGAGCGCAGGCCGGCGCGCACGGCCCGGGTGGCGCCGCCCGGGCTGGCGACCAGGGCGGAGAACTCGATGTCGGGGTAGCGCCACAGTTCGGCGGCCAACTCGGCGGCGTCGGCCAGCGCGGGCACCTTGGTCGGCGATACGAATGAGGTGACCTCGACCTCGCGGACCCCGGTGGCAGCCACCGCGGCCAGCAATTCAAGTTTGGCGGCCAGC
>JBDTKT010000037.1:0-4453 GCA_039935195.1 Mycobacterium sp. | reverse complement strand
GCAGCGACAGCGACTGGTCGGTGATGACCGACGCCGCCGACGCACTGGCCGAGTTCGACATCCCGTTCGAGGTCGGGGTGGTCTCGGCGCACCGCACGCCGCAGCGCATGTTCGACTACGCGCGGGATGCGGCCGGCCGCGGCATCGAGGTGATCATCGCCGGAGCCGGCGGTGCGGCCCACCTCCCGGGCATGGTGGCCGCCGCGACCCCGCTGCCGGTGATCGGCGTGCCGGTGCCGCTGGCCCGCCTGGACGGGCTGGACTCGCTGCTGTCGATCGTGCAGATGCCCGCCGGGGTTCCGGTGGCCACCGTGTCGATCGGCGGCGCGCGCAACGCCGGACTGCTGGCGGTCCGCATCCTCGGCTCGTCGGACGCGGCGCTGCGGGAACGGATCGTGGCGTTCCAGAATCAGCTGGCCCAGACCGTGCTGGCCAAGGACGCGGCACTCCAGGGTAAAGTAACCAAACGCTAGTTAAGTTACTGGTCGGTAACCCAGGAGGATTCGATGGCTGGATGGGCCGGAAACCCGTCGTTCGACTTGTTCAAGCTCCCCGAGGAGCATGACGAGCTGCGCGCGGCGATCCGCGCGCTGGCCGAGAAAGAGATCGCGCCTTACGCCAAAGAGGTCGACGAGTTAGTCCGGTTCCCCGACGAAGCGCTCGCGGCGTTGAACGCGTCGGGCTTCAGCGCCGTGCACGTTCCCGAGGAGTACGGCGGCCAGGGTGCGGATTCGGTGGCGGCGTGCATCGTGATCGAGGAGGTGGCTCGTGTCGACGCCTCGGCGTCGCTAATTCCGGCGGTGAACAAGCTGGGCACCATGGGCCTGATCCTCAACGGGTCCGACGAGTTGAAGCGGCAGGTGCTGCCGACCCTGGCCTCCGGCGAGGCGATGGCCTCCTACGCTTTGAGTGAGCGGGAGGCCGGCAGCGACGCGGCGGCGATGCGGACCCGGGCCAAGGCCGACGGCGACGGCTGGATTCTCAACGGTTCGAAATGCTGGATCACCAACGGCGGCAAGTCGACCTGGTACACCGTGATGGCGGTGACCGACCCGGACCTGGACGCCAACGGAATCTCGGCGTTCATGGTGCACAAAGACGACGAGGGTTTTGCCGTCGGCCCCAAGGAGCACAAGCTGGGGATCAAGGGCTCGCCGACCACCGAGCTGTACTTCGAGAACTGCCGCATCCCCGGCGATCGGATCATCGGTGATCCGGGTACCGGCTTCAAAACCGCGCTGCAGACCCTGGACCACACCCGTCCGACCATCGGCGCCCAAGCCGTCGGGATCGCCCAGGGCGCACTCGACGCCGCGATCGAATACATCAAGGACCGTAAGCAGTTCGGCAAGTCGATCAGCGACTTCCAGGGTGTGCAGTTCATGGTGGCCGACATGGCGATGAAGCTGGAGGCGGCCCGGTTGATGGTGTACAGCGCGGCCGCCCGCGCCGAGCGCGGTGAGACCAGGTTGGGTTTCATCTCCGCGGCGGCGAAGTGCTTCGCCTCCGACGTGGCGATGGAGGTCACCACCGACGCGGTGCAGCTTTTCGGCGGTGCCGGCTACACCACCGACTTCCCGGTGGAGCGGATGATGCGCGATGCCAAGATCACCCAGATCTACGAGGGCACCAACCAGATCCAGCGGGTGGTCATGTCGCGGCACCTGCTGCGCTGATCGGCCGGTGCGCCCGGTTCCTCGCCCGGGCGACGGGCTGTGGAATTCCGGGCACGCTGATGCCGACCGGCTCGCTATGATTCCTGCGATGTCAGAGTCCGAGATCCGCCGTCAGGTGCGCCAGCAGCGCGCCGACATCGACGCGCTCTACGAACTGGTTGAGCGTGTCGACAGCAAAGTTGATGCGTTGGACGGCAAAGTCGATGCGCTGGACGGCAACCTCAGTGGTCGGATGGATTCGTTGGACGGCCGGATGGATTCGTTGGACGGCCGGATGGATTCGTTGGACGGTCGGATGGATTCGTTGGACGGTCGGATGGGTGCTTTGGACGGTCGGATGGGTGCGTTGGACGGTCGGATGGGTGAAATCGGCGGACAGCTCTCCGAGGTGCTGCGGCGGCTAGACACTCGGTAACGGTCCTCCGGCTTTATGCCGATCAATCAGCAGCGACCCGATCGGGGGGAAAGGATCGCGATGGCTGACGTGATGGAGCTGGCGAGCGCAGAACGTGCCGACCTGGCCCAATTTCTGGCGACGTTAACCCCGCAGCAGTGGCAGGCGCCGTCGTTGTGCGAGGGCTGGCGGGTCCGTGACGTCGTCGCGCACGTCGTCAGCTATGACGAACTTGATGCCGCTGGGCTGGCACGACGGTTGCTGCGCGGCCGGTTCCTGCTCGGTCGGGCCAATGCTGCCGGAGTGATTGACTACGCCCAGCACAGCCCGCAGCAGCTGCTCGAATTGCTGCATCGCAGTCTGCGACCGCGAGGGCTGACGGCTGTGTTCGGCGGCCGGATCGGCCTGCTCGACGCGATGATCCACCAGCAAGATATCCGTCGTCCGCTGGGCCTCGCCCGCGACGTCCCCGCCGAGCGACTGCGGGTCGCGCTGGACTTCGCGCGCAACGCGCCGCCCATTGGCGCCCCCTGGCGAATCCGCGGGCTGCGTCTGGTCGCCACCGACCTCGACTGGGCGACCGGCCACGGCGATGAAGTTCGCGGCCGCGCGGAGTCACTGCTCATGGCCATGGCCGGCCGCCGCGGAATTGTCGACGAGCTCACCGGCGCGGGGCAACACACTCTTGCCGGACGAACCGGCGGTTGACGCCGAACGCAACATCACGACCAGGCTGGTTGTCGCAGTGAGCGCCGCCGGTGTCGCCGGGGGATCAAGTGGCGCGGGCCGTTAGGTTTAGGGGCACCATGACCGAAGTTGAACCGGCTCGCGCGTCGTGCATATATCTGGCCGCCACGGAGGGCGGCACCGGCAAGTCCACTATCGCGCTGGGCCTGCTCCACCTGATGGCCGCCTCCGCTGGGCGGGTCGGGGTTTTCCGGCCGATCGTCGGTTCCCTCGATGAGCCCGACGAACTGCTCGAGTTGCTGCTCGCGCACACCACGGCCACCCTGGACGACCACAGCCGGTGCCGGGCCGTGACCTACCAGCAGGTCTACGCCGACCGGGATGCTGCGTTGAGTGAGATCGTTGCGGCGTTTCACGATGTCGCCCGCCAGTGCGACGCGGTGCTGGTCGTGGGTAGCGACTACACCGACGTCGTCAACCCCAGCGAACTGAGCTTCAATGCCCGCATCGCGGTGAACCTGGGGGCGCCCCTGTTCCTGGCCGTCAACGGGCACAACCGCGGCACCGAGACGATCGTCGACATCACCCGGCGCTGCCTGACCGAGGTGCTCGGCACCCATGCGCGGCCGGGGGCGGTGATCGTCAACCGGTGTGCGCCGAACCATCTCGACGAGGTGACTGCCGCGCTGGCCTTCACCGGGCTGCCGGCCTTCGCGCTGCCAGAGGTGGCGCTGCTGGCCGCCCCGACGATGGCCGAGTTGTGTCACGCACTCGACGGCACGCTCTACAGCGGCGACCCGGAACTGATGCGCCGCGAGGCGCTGAGCGTGATGGTGGGCGGCATGACCGCGGAGAACATCCTGGAACGGCTGATCGAAGGTCAGGTCGTGATCGTGCCCGCCGACCGTTCCGACGTGCTGCTCGCACTGGTGAACGCCCATCGGGCGCAAGGCTTCCCGTCGCTGGCCGGTATCATCCTCAACGGTGGACTGCTGCCGCACCCGGCGATCGACAAGCTGGTCAAGGGGCTGGGGTCGACGCTGCCGCTGATCTCCACCGGTCACCGCACGTACGACACCGCGGAACGGGTGGCCAACACCGGCGCCCGCATCACCGTCGACTCACTGCGCAAGGTCGACACCGCGCTGGAACTGATGGCCCGCCACACCGATGCCGCCCGGCTCGCCGAGCAGATGCGGGTGCCACCCGCGACGGTGTTGACACCGCAGATGTTCGAGTACCGACTGCTGGAGCGCGCCCGCGCCGACCGTCGCCACATCGTGCTGCCGGAGGGCGGTGACGACCGGGTGCTGCTGGCGGCCGGGCGACTGCTGGGCCGCGGGATCGTGGACCTGACCCTGCTGGGTGTGGAGGCGACGGTGCGCCGGCGCGGCGCCGAACTGGGGGTCGACCTGTCCGCGGCGCAGGTGGTCGACCCGGTAACCAGCGGGCTGCTGGAATCCTTCGGCGCCGAATACACCCGGCTGCGTGCACACAAGGGGATGACCCAGGAGCGGGCGCGCGAGATCATCCGGGACATATCGTATTTCGGCACGATGATGGTGCACATGGGGCTGGCCGACGGGATGGTGTCCGGTGCCGAACACACCACCGCGCACACCATCCGACCCGCGTTCGAGATCATCCGGACCGCACCCGGGGTCTCCACGGTGTCCAGTGTGTTCCTGATGTGCCT
>JBDTKT010000036.1:0-11526 GCA_039935195.1 Mycobacterium sp. | reverse complement strand
CGCTGGTCGAGGCGCACCGGGTGGAACCGGCCGCCGCGCCGGGGGTCGGTGCGCAGTCGCTGCTGCTGCTGCTGTTCACCTCGGGAACCACCGGCGCTAGCTTTCGGGCGCATCAGGTCTCGCGCCGGTCATGATCATAACGCCGCGGTCGCAGAGGTTCTGTTTCCCTGCGGCGCAACCAGTTGCACGGTGATCTCGTTCTGCCGCGGCTCGTCGAGATCGAGGTCGACCACCTCGAAGCGTCCGGGCGCATCGCGGATGATGGCGGCACGAGTCTTCAATGAATTCTCCTCAACAGCGGTGGTTTGACTCTGATCTACCGCAGGTGCTAACGGGTCGGGACGGTGACATCTCACTGAACGAGATCGCGTCGTGCCGTGCGGCACGGGATGGGTAGCGTCCACGGCAGTCATCGCCAGGCAGAATGACAGGAGTGAATGTGGTTGCGACGCCGGTCGATCGAATTAGCGCGATCCTCGCCGGGCAGCGCGCGGCGCGGCTGGCCGAGGGCTTCGGGGATGCGGAGTTCCGGCGCGGTCGAATTCAACGCGTGATCGACCTGCTGGTCGCCCACCACCAGGTGATCGTCGAGACGATCGACGTCGACTTCGGCGGGCGGCACCCGGGCTATTCGCTGATGTACGACGTCCTGGGCTCCCTGACCTCCCTCAAGGATGCCCGCGACAACCTTGAAGCCTGGATGCAGCCCGAGCCGTGCACGGTGTTCGCGCCCTACGACCAGCCGGGTGCCGGCGCCTACGTGCGCTATCAGCCGAAAGGCTCGGTGGGCATCCTCGGCACCTGGAATGCGCCGGTCTTCACCTTGCTCAGCCCGCTGTCGTCGGTGCTGGCCGCCGGCAACCGGGCCGTGCTCAAACCGTCCGAAGTGGTTCCCCGCACCGCGGCGCTACTCGCCGAATTATTCGCTGCGCGAATCGATCCCGACGACGTCGCAGTGGTCACCGGTGGCCCGGATCTAGCCGACGCCTTCACTCGGCAACCCTTCGACCACCTTGTCTTCACCGGTAGCTCCGCGATCGGCAAGAAGGTGATGCGCAATGCCGCCGACAACCTGACCCCGGTGACACTAGAACTCGGCGGCAAATCCCCGACCATCGTCGGCGCCGGCGCCGATTTGTGCCAAGCCGCCGAGCGGGTGGCGATCGCCAAGACCAACAACAGCGGCCAACTGTGCATCAACGCCGATCTGGTCTACGTGCCCCGAACGCGGCTTGACGAATTCGTGGCGGCTCTCGGCAACGCCTACAGCGCGATGCTGCCGCAGGTAGCGGACAATCCTGACCTGGTCAGCGTCGTCAACGACGCCCACCGGGCGCGAATTCGCAGCTATATCGACGAAGCCGCCGCGCGGGGTGCCCGGATCGAGACCGTTCCGGAGTCGCCGGCCGGGGCGACCGGCGAACGGCGCATGCCGCTGAGCATCGTGGTGGACCCACCCGCCGACACCCGGATCATGGCCGAGGAGATCTTCGGACCCGCCCTGGTGGTGCTGCCGTACGACACGGTCGATGAGGTACTCGCCGACATCAACGCCCGCCCGCACCCACTGGCGCTGTACTACTTCGGAACCGACGACGCCGAGAAGCGGGCCGTGCTGGACCGGACACTGTCCGGCGGCGTCACCGTCAACGATTTGATCCTGCATGCCGGGCTAAAGGACGCCCCGTTCGGTGGCGTCGGCGGGTCGGGAACGGGGCATTACCACGGCCGGGCCGGATTCCTGGAGTTCAGCCACGCCCGCACCATCTTCGAGGCATCCGATGTCGACGTGCGGCGGGCGTACGGCCTGATCCCGCCGTACCCGCCGGGCTTCACTGAGATGATGTCCGCGCAGGTCAGCCCCTAGCCATTACTGCCGCTAGCCTGCGCTGATGAGCGTCGCCCCGATTCGCCTGTCGGCGCTGGGGACCGACCCGGCCGCCGTGTTGCGGCTCGTCGCCTACTTCGACGAGCTTGTCGAGTCATCGGCCGACGGCAACACCGTTGTCCGGTCGGCCACCGCGGTCGCCGGCTGCCCGGTCGGTGTGCGGTGGGTGTCGGCGACGGAGCCGGAGGTCTGGCTTGAGCGGACCGGCGCCGATCACCCGCTGGACCCTGTGCTGATCGACCGGGTGCGCCATGCGTTGCGGATGACGGTGTCCCGGGCCGGATCGACCGTGTGGTTAGGCGATCCCGCGCTGTTGGAATTGGTGCTGTCCGACAACGAGTTACCCACGGAGCGGGCACGCGCGATCCGACTGTTGGGTCTCGATGAGACCCGCGAGGTCCGCGTGCTGGCGGTGTCGGCCGGATCGCCTGCCGAGGCGCTACGCGTCGTGGTGCGCGAACTGGGTGACCAACCGGTCCGCTCGGTCGCGATCGGCGCCGACACGGCGCTGCTGTGTTACAGCTCCGAGGATGCCCGGATGCTGTCGGATCGCCTGGATGCGGCGATCATCGCTGCTTTCCCACCGCCGCTGCCCGCAAAGGTCGGCCGCGGGCCGTGGGTCGGGATCGGCGCCAAGAGCACCGTGTTCGGTGCGGCGATGTCCTGGCAGCAGGCGCAGCGGGCGCTGCGGTTTGCGTCGTCCACCCACTTCGGACGGCGGGCGGTCGCCTACGAACGCCTGAGCGTGCTGGAGTTGCTCGCCGACCTGCCGCTGGAGCAGGTACTGCGGCAGAACGATGTGGCGCGGATCAACGGGATCGCGTCGAAACCGGCCGGTGCGCTCGACGTCGACACCACGGAGGCGTTCTGCGTGCTCGGTTCGCTGCGCCGCACCGCCGCCCAGTTGCACCTGCACCACAGCACGGTGGCGGCGCGTGTCGCCCGCGTCGAGTCGGTGATGGGGTGGGAGCTCGCGGACCCCGTCGACCGGTTCACGGCAACCCTGGTGCTCGTCGTGCGCCGCGTGGCACTGTCGTCGGCGCAGCTCACGGTCGACGAACCGACAAATGTCGGGCGAGCCAGGTGAACCTGCAGACACCTGGCGGATGACCGGGGCATCCTGGTCTGGGGATGATGGTGGCGGTGCGGGTGACGCACTGTGATCCAAGATGAGGAGTTGGCTGGTGGTTCATGCGGACCTCGACGAGAATATCGCCGCCCTGCTGCTCGTCCGCCTCGACGACCAGCACCCGGGGCTGCGGACCCGCCAACGGGACTGGACCTGGGACGAAGTGGTACGTGAGTCCGCGGCGCGGGCCGAGGTAGCAGCCGAACTGCGGGCCGACGGGCCCTTCCACATCGGCGTACTACTCGACAATGTCCCGGATTTCGTGTTCTGGCTCGGCGCCGCCGCACTGGCGGGCGCGGTCATCGTCGGGATAAACCCGACCCGCGGTGATACGGAGCTGGCCGCTGAGATCCGCCTCGCCGACTGCCAGCTGATCGTCACCGACGCCACGGGCATGCACCGGCTCCGTCGCCTGGACCTCGGGCTGGCCGCCGACCGCTTCCTGGTCATCGACGAGCCCGACTACACCACGCTGGTCGACGCGCACCGGGTGGAACCGGCCGCCGCGGTGGGCGTCGGCGCCGAGTCGCTGATGTTGCTGCTGTTCACCTCCGGCACCACCGGGGCCTCGAAGGCGGTCAAGTGCAGCCAGGGACGCCTGACCCGGATCGCCGACGCTGCCACCACCAAATTCGGCCATGTGCGCGACGACGTCGACTACTGCCCGATGCCGCTGTTCCACGGCAACGCGATCATGGCGCTGTGGGCGCCGGCGCTGGCCAACGGAGCCACGGTCTGTCTGACGCCCAAGTTCTCGGCGTCGCAGTTCTTGGCCGACGTGCGGTACTTCGGCGCCACGTACTTCACCTATGTGGGCAAGGCGCTGGGCTATCTGCTGGCCACCGAGGAGCAGCCCGACGACGCCGAGAACACCCTGGTCCGCGGCTTCGGCACCGAGGCGTCGCCGCAGGATCAGGCCGAGTTCCTCCGCCGGTTCGGCGCCGTGTTGCACGAGGGCTACGGATCCAGTGAGGGCGGCGACGCCGCGATGCCCGACCCGGCGGCACCACCCGGCGCGCTGGGCCGTCCGGCGCACCCCGGCATCGCCGTCGTCGACCCGCAGACCCGCGCTGAGTGCACGCGAGCGGTCCTCGACGAGCACGGCCGGGTGTCCAACGCCGACGACGCGGTCGGCGAGATCGTCGACAAGACCCACGCCCGCGACTTCGAGGGTTACTACAAGAACGACACCGCCGACGCCGAAAAGGTTCGCGACGGCTGGTACTGGACCGGCGACCTCGGTTACCGCGACGAGGCCGGATTCCTGTACTTCGCCGGCCGGCGCGGCGACTGGATCCGGGTCGACGGTGAGAACACCTCCGCGCTGACCATCGAACGGGTGCTGCGCCGGTATCCGCTGGTCATCAGTGCCGGGGTGTATGCGGTGCCCGACCCCCGCTCCGGTGATCAGGTGATGGGCGCGGTCGAGGTCGCCGACCCCGCCGGCTTCGACGTGGCGGAGTTCGCCGGGTACCTGGCCGCCCAACCCGACCTGGGCAGCAAGGGCACGCCGCGGTTCCTGCGGATCTCGGCCGGCCTGCCCGTGACGGGCTCGAACAAGGTGCTCAAACGCGAACTGCAGGCCCAGCGCTGGCACACCGACAACCCGGTATATCGCTGGGCGGGACGAGGTACGCCCGTCTATACCCGCATGACCGACGATGACAAACGGTCCCTGGACGCCGAATTCGCGTCCTACGGCCGGCAGAGCTACCTGTGAGACGAAAGGGCGGACGCGATGAGTGACTGCGAGATCCGCGAACTGGATCACGGCAGGCCGATGACCCGGTACGCCCGGGGATGGCACTGCCTGGGGCTGGCCGACACCTTCCGGGACGGCAAGCCGCACGCCGTCAACGCCTTCGGCAGCCGGCTGGTGGTGTTCGCCGATTCTTCCGGGGGGCTGCACGCCCTGGACGCCTACTGCCGGCACATGGGTGCCGACCTGTCCCGGGGCACCGTCAAGGGTGACACCCTGGCCTGTCCGTTCCACGACTGGCGCTGGCAGGGCTCGACCGGCCGATGCGTTCAGGTGCCGTATGCCAAGCGGCCGCCGCGGATGGCGCGCACCCGGCGCTGGCCCACCTGCGAGGTCAACGGCCAGCTGCTGATGTGGCACGACCCGGAGGGGTCCTCGCCGCCGGCGGAGCTGACCCCACCGCAGATCGAGGGGATGGACACCGGCATCTGGTCGCCGTGGCAGTGGGACTCGGTCCTGATTGAGGGCGCGAACTGTCGGGAGATCATCGACAACCTCGTCGACATGGCGCACTTCTTCTACATTCACCACTCGTACCCGACCTTTTTCAAGAACGTGATCGAGGGATTCAGCGCCAGCCAGTTCATGGAGAGCAAGGTACGGCCGGACACCCCGGGCGCCGAGAAACTCTGGGAGGGAACGTATCTGCGCTCCGAGGCGACCTACTTCGGGCCGGCCTACATGATCAACTGGTTGCACAACGACCTCGCGCCGGATTTCACCGCCGAGATCGTGCTGATCAACTGCCACTACCCCGTCACGCAGAACTCGTTCATGCTGCAGTGGGGGGTCGCGGTCCAGCAGATGCCGAACCTGCCACCGGAGCGAGCCACCAAACTCGCCGCGGCGATGGGCCGCTCGTTCGGCGCGGGGTTCCTCGAGGACGTCGAGATCTGGAAGCACAAGGCGCCCGTCGACAACCCGTTGCTCACCGACGACGACGGCCCGGTGTATCAGCTACGCAGGTGGTACCAGCAGTTCTACGTCGACTTCGTCGACGTCACCCCCGACATGACGGACCGGTTCGAGGTGGAGGTCGACACCACCCACGCGTTCGGCTGCTGGGAGCGTGAGGTCGACGCTAATCTGGCAGCCCGCGGCTGAGCCGGTCGAAGGTGCGATCCCTTGCCCGTCAGCGACCTGCGTCACATAGTCTGGAGCCATGGCTAAGTTCAATGACCTGCCGAGCCAGGCCGTCAAGATCCAGCAGTCGGTTGGCCGCTACATCGAACGTGGCGCCGCCGAACTGCATTACCTCCGCAAGATTCTGGAGGCCGGCGCCTTCAAATTGGAGGCACCGCAGAACATCGCGGCTGCGATCGCCGACGGGGTGCGCTGGGGTGAGCTGGGCATGATTCCGGCCCTCAACGCCCGCCGCACCCCGAACCGGGCCGCGATTATCGACGACGACGGCAGCTTCACGTTCAAAGAACTCGACGAAGCCGCCAACGCCGTCGCCAACGGACTGCTCGCGATGGGGGTGCGCGGAGGCGACGGGGTGGCGATCCTGGCCCGCAACCACCGCTGGTTCCTCATCGCCAACTACGGCGCAGCGCGGGTCGGGGCCCGGCTGATCCTGCTCAACAGCGAGTTCTCCGGCCCGCAGATCAAGGACGTCTCCGAGCGCGAAGGCGCAAAGGTGATCATCTACGACGACGAATACACCGCCGCGATGACGTACGCCAGCCCGCCGCTGGGCAAACTGCGTGCGCTCGGCGTCAACCCCGATGTCGACGAACCCTCCGGCAGTACCGACGAGACGCTGGCCGAACTGATCGCCCGCAGCAGCAAGGCGCCGGCCCCCAAGGTCACCAAACACGCCTCGATCATCATCCTGACGTCCGGCACCACCGGCACCCCGAAGGGCGCCAACCGCAGCACGCCGCCCACGCTGGCACCGGTCGGCGGCATTCTGTCGCATGTGCCGTTCAAGGCCAGTGAGGTGACGTCACTGCCGTCGCCGATGTTCCACGCGCTGGGCTACCTGCACGCAACGCTGGCGATGTTCCTCGGGTCGACGCTGGTGCTGCGCCGCCGCTTCAAGCCCGCCATCGTGCTGGAGGACATGGAGAAGCACAAGGTGACGGCGATGGTCGTGGTGCCGGTGATGCTGTCCCGGATTCTCGACCAACTGGAGAAGACAGACCCCGCGCCAGACCTGTCGAGCCTGCGGGTGGTGTTCGTCTCCGGTTCGCAGCTCGGCGGGGAGCTGGCCAGCCGGGCGATGAAAGACCTGGGGCCGGTCATCTACAACATGTATGGCTCCACTGAGGTCGCCTTCGCCACCATCGCCGGACCCGAGGAAATGCAGCACGACCCGGCCACCGTCGGGAGGGTTGTCAAAGGCGTGAAGGTCAAGATCCTCGACGACAACGGTCACGAGCTGCCGCAGGGCCAGGTGGGGCGGATCTTCGTCGGCAACTTCTTCCCGTTCGAGGGCTATACCGGCGGCGGCGGCAAACAGATCATCGACGGCCTGCTCTCGTCGGGTGACGTCGGCTACTTTGACGAGCGCGAACTGCTCTACGTCAGCGGCCGAGACGACGAGATGATCGTCTCCGGCGGTGAGAACGTGTTCCCCGCCGAGGTGGAAGACCTGATCAGCGGTCACCCCGACGTCATCGAAGCGACCGCGCTCGGAGTGGAGGACAAGGAGTGGGGTGCGCGCCTGCGGGCTTTCGTGGTCCGCAAGCCCGGCACCGAGGTCGACGAGGCCGCCATCAAGGTGTACGTGAAGGATCACCTGGCCCGCTATAAGGTGCCGCGCGACGTGGTCTTTCTCGACGAGTTGCCCCGCAACCCGACCGGCAAGATCCTCAAGCGCGAACTCCGCGACCTGTAGCCCCCCTTTCTCCCGCCCTTTTGTCGCGAGCGTGCACAGTTGTACGGGGTCACTCGGCGTACTGCGCACAACTGTGCACGTTCGCGGGATCAGTCGATGCCAGCGGCGGAGGCGAAGGCGCGCAACTCCCGCTCGATATCGGATCCCGCTGGCTGATAAGCGATTTCGGTGACTCCGACTGCCGCGAACCCGGCGATCTTCTCCGTCACCTGTTCCGCAGTACCCGTCAACGACAAGGAGCTGGCGAACGGAATTAGGTCCGCGACGTACGGTTCGTCACGCGGGTTGGCCTTGATGAGATGTCCCGCGTGGATCGCCAGATGCCGCTCATTTTCGGGGCAGGTCTCGATGGACTCGCGCCAGCTTCGCCCGCCCGGTAACACGTCCACCGCAGCGGCGCCGCCACGCTCGTACATGGCGTGGTACAGCACGACGGCCGACGGCCCCGCCGCGTCAATAACACGGGCCGAGGTCAGATCTTCGTCGGTGTCGAGCACCGTGCCGAAGGACAACAGTGCCCGCCAGTCGGAGATGTTCGCGGCGTCCGGTTGAGGTAGCGATGCGGAGAACACGCCGTCGCCGAGTTCAGCCGCGACGGCCAGACCCTTGGGTCCGTCGGCGCCGATCAGGATCGGCACGTCGATGGGTCGTTGCGCCCCATAGCCCGTCGGCTGCAGCATGCGCATCGCAGACCCTTCCCAGTCCGCGATGTCGCCGGCGAGCAGAGTCCGCAGACAGCGGACGTAGTCGGCGACCTGTCGCCACGGCAATGGCCGCTTGCCCAGCGTCAGCCGACCCGTAAAGCCCGAACCGATTGCCACCACGACCCGCCCAGGTGCTTGATCGACCAATTCGGCGATAGCGGCAGCGTTGACCATCGGATGCCGCAGGCTGGGAACGAGCACACCCGGTCCGAGGCCGATTCGCGATGTGCGCTGCGCGCACCGGCTGAGAATCATCCAGACGTCGGGGTAGAGGGCAGGAGAGTCATAAAGCCACGCTCGCTTGTACCCCAGCGTCTCGGCCAACTCAACGTGCGCAGGAGTCTCGGATGAGGTTGCAAATGCGCAAGAGATGTCCACACTGGAGAAGCTACACGCGCGCAAGTTCGGGTTTGGCGAAAGCAGTGACGGGCACGCCGGCGCGGCGGAGATGCTGCGAGAGAGAAAACGCAGCGCCGGCATCCCGGACGCTGGGTGGACCTCGATCCCGATCGTTGGCTACGACGTTTGCCCGCGGGGATCAGTCGAAACCGGTTGCGCCGTCGAGTTGTTCGCGCAGAATTTCGCTCACGCGCTCATCCCCGCGAGCGTGCAGAGTTGTTCCCCGCAACGCAGATCGGACCGTACATCCGTGCACGCTGGTGAGGAATGGTTACGGGTCGCGGGGCAGGCCCAGCAGTCGCTCGGCGATGATGTTGAGCTGCACTTCCGACGTTCCGCCGTAAATGGTGGTGGCGCGGCTCATCAGTAGGTATTCGGCCCATTTGCCGGGTAGCTGTTCGCGGTCGCCGATCGCCGCGTCGCCACCGAACGTGCGCACCGCGAATTCCGCGTAGCCCTGGGTGGTACGCATCGACAGCAGCTTGGAGATGGCCGCGGCCGGCATCGGGTCCTTGCCGGCGAGTGTCAGCAGGGTCGAACGCAGGTTGAGCAGCTTCGCCGCGTGCCCCTCGGCGATCAACTGGCCGGCGTGGTGCTGCTCGACCTGATCGAACTGGCCGTCGCGAAGGAACTCCACCAGGCCGTCGAGGTTGGCCAGGAACGGCATTTCGGACCCGCCGAGCGAAACCCGCTCGGCGGTCAGCGTGTTGCGGCTGACCTCCCAGCCCCGGTTCACCTCGCCGAGCACCAACTCGTCCGGAACGAACACGTCGTCGATGTAGACGGTGTTGAACAACTCGCCGCCGGTGAGTTCGCGCAGCGGACTGATGGTCACGCCTTCGCTTTTCATGTCCAGCAGGAAGTAGCTGATGCCGCCATGTTTCGGAGCGCTCGAATCCGTTCTCGCCAGCAGCGCACCCCACGCCGAGTATTGCGCCGCCGACGTCCAGATCTTCTGGCCGGTGATGCGCCAGCCGCCGTCCACCTTGGTTGCCTTGGTGGTCAGGCCGGCCAGGTCGGAACCCGCACCCGGCTCGGAGAACAGTTGGCACCAGATCATCTCGCTGCGGAACGTCGGCGACAGGAACCGCTGCTTCTGCTCGTCGGTGCCGAACGCCACGATCGATGGAATGATCCACGCCGCGATGCCCATCGGTTGGCGGCGGACCCGGCCGGTGGCGAACTCCTGCTCGATGATGATCTGCTCGAGGGGGCCGGCGGCCCGCCCCCACGGCTTGGGTAGATACGGCAGCACCCAGCCGCCCTCGGCGATCGCGACGGTGCGCTGGTCCTGTGGCATCGCCTTGAGCGCAGCCACCTCGGCGCCGATCTCGGCTCGCAATTTCTCGGTGTCGGGGTCCAGGTCGATGTCGATCCTGCGCATCGTGGCGGCGGTGGCGATGTCGACCACCCGCTGCGGATAGTCGCCGCCGCGGCCGAACGACGCGGCCAGAATCAGGGCGCGGCGGTAGTACACCCCGGCGTCGTGTTCCCAGGTGAAGCCGATACCGCCGTGCACCTGGATGCAGTCCTGCGTGCAGCGCTGTGCGGCCGCCGGGGCCAAGGTGGCCGCCACCGACGCCGCGAATTCAACGGATGAGGCTGAATCATCACTGCCCCAGCCACTGTCGTCGTCCTCGTCGATAGCGCGAGCCGCATCCCACACCGCGGCGGTCGCCCGTTCGGTGTCGGCGATCATCTCGGCGCACTTGTGTTTGATGGCCTGGAATTGGCCGATCGGACGACCGAACTGCTCACGGATCTTGGCGTAGGCAGCCGCGGAGTCGGTGGCCCACCGCGCGACCCCGACAGCCTCCGCGCTCAGCAGGGTGGCGATCAGCGCGTGCGCCCTGGCGCGGCTCAGGTTGGAGAGCACGGCCTCATCGCCGACCTCGACGGCATTGGCCCGCACGTGCGCGATCGGCCGCAGCGGATCCACGCTCTTGACCGACTCGATTTCGAGTCGATCGGCGGGCAGCACCACCCACTCGGCACCGCTGTCGATGGCCACCGGCAGCACCAGCAGCGATGCCTGAGCCGCGGCCGCGACGGCTCGCGCCTCGCCGCGGATCACCAGTTGATCACCTTGGCGGGTGGCGGTCAGCCCGGAATTCAGCGTGTACGCGGCGATCACCGCGCCAGAAGCCAGGCCGTGAAGTGCGTCGACGGTCGGGTCGTGCGCGGAGATCAGCGCACCGGCGATCGCCGACGGGACGAACGGGCCGGGCACCGCGCCGTAGCCGAATTCGGCAAGCACGACGGCGAGTTCCAGGATGCCGAAGCCCTGCCCGCCCACCGATTCGGCCAGGTGCAGGCCCGCCAGACCCTGACCGGCGGCCGCCTGCCAGTACGAGGGCGGGTTCACAATCTTGTCCGTCGGAGTGTCCATCGCGGTGTGCAGCGCCTCGGCCGGCACCAGCCGCCCGATCAGGGACCGTGCCGAGTCGGCCAGGTCTTGATGCTCCGAAGTGATCGCTATCGGCATTAACGGGCCTTCCCTGTTGGTAACACTGTGAATCTACTAACCGGTGGGTTGATTCACTACCTGAATCGGCGACAACCCGTCGCGCAGCCGGCGACAGTTGTCGACGGCCGCGGTCAGGTAGCGACGCATGGTGTCGGCGGTGTACCAGCTGACGTGGGGAGTCAGCACCACGTTGGCCAGGCTCAGCAGCGGGTTGCCCGGCGGCACCGGTTCGACCGCGAACACGTCCAGGCCCGCGCCGGCCAGCCTGCCGCTGCCCAGCGCGTCGATCAGCGCCGCCTCGTCGACGATCGAACCGCGCGAGGTGTTGACCAGCACCG
>JBDTKT010000035.1:0-5916 GCA_039935195.1 Mycobacterium sp. | reverse complement strand
GAAAAGGATCACCACGTTGCCATCGACGGTGAGGCGGGCCAGGTCGGGCCGCTCGACTGTGGCCCAGTCGGCGAGGTCCTCGATCGAACTGCGCACCGCCGCGCCGAAACCCTGCTTACGCACCAGGTTCGCGGTCTCCCACACGGTCTTGACGGCTTCCCGTCCGCCGGATAGCAGCCAGCTCGCCGGCTCGGATCGGCGCCGCAACGTGTCGGCCTCGCGCCGAGCGCTCCGCAACCGCGTCAACACCACCACCAATGCCACCGCCTCGGCTACCGCGGTGCCCGCGAGCAGGTAGACGGCGACCATAGGCAGCGTCAGCCACGCACCCACGGACGTCAACGCGGGCTCAGCGCGACACGAAATCGACGACGGCCGCGCTGAAGGCGTCGTTGTCGTCGCCGGCCGCGGTGTGCCCGGCGTCGGACAATTCGACGAGTTCCGCCGCGGGCACCTTGTCCAGAAAATCCTGGACGCCCTCGCTGCTGACCACGTCCGACAGCTTGCCCCGGATCAGCAGGATCGGGATCTGCAGGCCGCTGGCCGCAGCCTCGATCTTGTCGGTGCGTAGTGCCGGGTCGTCACCGGGTTTGGTCAGCAATGCCGGGTCCCAGTGCCAGTACCAGCGGCCGTCGCGCAGGCGCAGATTCTTCTTCAACCCCTCCGGGCTGCGCGGCTTGGCCCGGTGCGGCAGGTAGGCCGCCACCGCATCGGCAGCTTGGGCGAGCGAATCGAAGCCGTCGATGTTGTCGAACATGAAGTCGCGGATGCGCATGCTGCCGGCCTTCTCGTAGCGCGGCACCACGTCGACCAGCACCAGCTTCGTCACCCGTTGCGGGCCGGCCTCGGCTGCGGCCAGGATGCCGGTCAGACCGCCCATGCTCGCCCCGATCAGTACCACCGGCCGGGCGATCGCGTCGAGCACGGCCAATGTGTCGCCGGTGAGCGTCTCGATGGCGTAGTCGGCGCCCGGTGCGCGGTCGCTGTCGCCGTGGCCGCGAGTGTCGATCGCGACGACGTGATGACCCTGATCGGCGAGGATCCGACCGGTCCGATGCCAGGACTGTCGATTCTGGCCACCGCCATGCAGCATCAGGATCGTCGGGCGGCCGTCGACTCCCTCGGCCGCCGTATTCCACTCGTCGGCGACCAGGGTGATCTGGCCGACCCCGGCATACTCGACGGTGCGGGCTGCACCCGTGGTGCTCATCGGTGTCCTCTCGGTCGATCGCGCCTGACGTTACCCGCGGCACGGTGTCCCGGTGGCGGCGAGTCGCAGGGTGGTAGACAGTCTGGGGTCGGTCCGCCCCCTCGGCCCGAGCATCCTGGACAGGAGCGCACATGGCGAGTGACACCCTCCCGGGTCCGGCCGCCGCGCAGCGCTGGCCGCTGATCGTCGGGCTGGTCGGGGTGCTGGTGTCGGCGGTGCTGGTGGGTTGGCTCGGCGTCTGCGCCGCACGGGACCACCGCGCCGACGTGCGGCGCGAACTGTTCGTCCGGGCGGCACGCCAGACCGCGGTGGACCTGACCACGATCGGCTACCAGGACGCCCGCGGCGATGTGCAACGAGTCCTCGATGCGGCGACCGGCGAGCTCTACCAGAGATTCTCCGAGCGCGCCGAGATGCTCATCGACACCGTGACCCGGGAGCACTCACAATCTGTCGGCTCGGTGAGTGAGGCGGGGGTGGAAACGCAATCTGCCGATGCGGCAGACGTGTTGGTGGCGATCAGTGTCGCATCCACCCACCTGGGGGGCCTGGAACAGCGGCCACATGAGCTGCGGATGCGGATTACCGTCCAGTGGGTGGGCGGCCAGGCGAAGATCTCTGATGTCGAGTACGTGAGATGACGCAACGCAACGCCGGTGCCGACCGCCGCGCCACGCGGGTGCGGGTACTCACCTACGGAGTACTGCCGGGCCTGGTGCTATTGCTCGCGATGGTCGCCGGGGCATTGCGGTTCTACGACTCCTCAACCCGCAACATGGATCTGGCTCGTGCCAAATATGTGCGGGCCGCAACCGATTCCGTGACAGTAATGCTGTCCTACCAATCCAATACCGTCGATCAGGACATGGCGGCCGCGGAACGGCTGCTGACCAGCGGCTTCCGAGAGAGCTTCGCCGAGCGGGTCCGCGCGCAGATCGCCCCCGAGGCGAAAGCGCGACGGGTCACCGCCGTCGCCGATGTTCGCGCGGCCGCGTCGGTGTCGGCGACGCCGAACCAGGCGGTGGTGCTGATGTTCGTGGACCGGACCATTTCGATCGGCGCCGAAGATCCGATCGACGTCTCGTCAAGCTTTCGGGTGACCTTGGATAAAGTCGACGGACGCTGGCTGATCGAAGATTTCGAACCGGTCTGACCCGCCGATGACCGGGTACCCGATGGCCGCGGTCGACGCGCAGTTCTACTGGTCGTCGGCGAAGATTCCCAACGACCAGTTTCTGCTCTATGCCTTCGCGGGGGTGCCGGCGGACCTGGATGCGGCCGCCGCCGAGGTGCTCGCCCGCGCCCGCGCCAACCCGAGCCTGACCATGCGGGTCGCGGACGCCGGGGTGCTGGGTTACCCGCGCTGGGTGCCGGCGGTGGAGCACGTCGGTCTCGCCCGGCACCGACTTGCCGACGACACCTGGGCCGGCTGCCTGGACTCGGTGGTGCGGCTCACCGCCGATCAGCTCGACATCCGGGCTGCGCCGTGGCGTCTGCATCTGTTCGCACCGGTTCACGGCATCCCCGGCGCCGCCGGACCCGGCACCGTCGCGGTGCTGCAGGTCGCCCACGCACTGGCCGACGGTGCGCGGGCATCGGCGATGGCCGCCTGGATGTTCGGCCGCGACGCAGCGGTCCCCGCGGTACCGGCGCCGAAGGGGGGCTTCCTGCCGGTGCGGGCCGTCGCCGCGGCCCGCTCCCATCGGCAGCAGGTCCGTGACACCGAAGCCGGGCTGTTGCCGCCGCCGGCAGGAACCCGGCCACCGCTGTGCACGAACAACCGTCCGGAAGGTGTTCTCGCCGTGCGTACCCTGGTGCGCCAACGCGCGCAGCTGTGCGGTCCCACCGTGACCGTTGCGGTGCTGGCGGCGGTCTCAGAAGCGCTCCGCGCCCACCTGGGCGAGCCTTGCGCCGCACTCGGTGCCGAGGTGCCGATGGCGAAAGCGGGTGAACGCCTGGCGCACAACCACTTCGCCAACATCTGCGTGGGGCTCTACCCGATGCTGCCTCGAGATCAGCGGCTCGAACGGATCGCCGCCGACGTCGACAACGGCCGGCGCCGCGCTCGGCATCCCGCGGTGTCCTCGGCTGATCGGGCTTTCGCCACGGTGCCCGCCGCGCTGCTGCGCTGGGGTGTCTCCCGGTTCGACCCGGACGACCGGCCGGTGTGGGTCGCCGGCAACACCGTGGTGTCCAGCGTGCACCGCGGCGCCGCGGACCTCAGATTCGGCGCCGAGTCGGTGCTGTTGACCGCTGGGTTTCCGGCGCTGTCCCCGGCGATGGGTCTCACCCACGGTGTGCACGGGATCGGCGACACGGTGGTGATCAGCGTGCACGCGGCGGAGTCGGCGATCGGCGGCCCCAACGGTATGGACGAATATCTGCGACTTTTGGGTGCGGCGCTGCATTGAGCGCTAGCTTGGCGACTATGGCTGCTGATGTCGCATTGCTGATCTTGCGTCTGACTTTGGGTTTGACTTTGACCGCGCACGGTCTGAATAAGTTCTTCGGCGGCGGCCGAATAGCGGGTACCGCAGCGTGGTTCGAGAGCATCGGCATGAAGCCCGGCAAATTCCACGCGGTGACGGCAGCCAGCGCGGAGATCGCCGCCGGGCTGGGACTGGCCGCCGGACTGCTCACCCCGATCCCGGCGGCCGGGTTCGTCGCACTGATGCTGGTGGCGGTGTGGACCGTGCACCGCCCGAACGGATTCTTCTCGATCAACCAGGGCTGGGAGTACAACCTGGTGCTGGCGACCGGTGCCGTGGTGGTGGCGATGCTCGGCGCAGGCCGGTTCAGCCTGGACCGGGTGATCTTCTGTCACAACTGGGCCGACGGCTGTGCCGGGCTGCTGATTTCGGTCGGTCTCGGCCTCGCCGGTGCGCTGGGCCAGTTGGTGCTGTTCTACCGCCCGCCGGCCAAGAACGCCGAGTAGGACCGTCCGCTGCCGGCGGCCAAGACGCCAACCCCGACCCGCAGCTGTAGAACACGTTCTAGTCTTTCGACCATGGGATTTCTCAAGCCGGATCTGCCCGTGGTCGACTTCGCCGAGTGGGGTAAAGGCACCCGCGCCGAGAAGATCCGCCCGATGGCCCGGCACTGGGCGGAGGTGGGCTTCGGTGCCCCGGTGGTGCTGCACCTGTTCTACCTGGTCAAGATCGTCCTGTACATCCTGGGCGGCTGGCTGATCGCGCTGAGCACCAACGGTATCGACGGCTTTATGGGAGTCGCGCGGTGGTGGAGCGAACCGATCGTCTTCGAAAAGGTCGTGCTCTACACGATGCTGTTCGAGGTGATCGGGCTCGGCTGTGGGTTCGGGCCGCTTAACAATCGGTTCTTCCCGCCGATGGGTTCGATCCTGTACTGGCTGCGCCCGCGCACGATCCGATTGCCGCCCTGGCCGAAACGCATCCCGCTGACCGCTGGCACCACCCGCACCCCGTTCGACGCCGCACTGTACGCGGCGTTGCTGTTCGCGCTGCTGCTCGCGTTGTTCGCCGATGGCACCGGTCCGATACCCGCGCTGCACACCGCCGTCGGCGTTGTGCCGGTCTGGCGGATCGTGACGGTGCTGGTCATCCTGGCCGTGCTCGGGTTGCGGGACAAGGTGATCTTCCTGGCCGCCCGCGGCGAGATCTATGCCGCGCTGGCAGTCGCGTTCCTGTTTGCCGGGGCCGACATCATCATCGGTGCCAAGGTGGTTTTCATCGTGATCTGGATGGGCGCTGCCACGTCGAAACTCAACCGGCACTTCCCGTTCGTGATCTCGACGATGATGTCCAACAATCCGCTGGTGCGGCCGCGGTCGCTGAAGCGACGTTTCTTCAAGCACTTCCCGGACGACCTGCGACCCGGACGGCCGTCAATGGCGCTGGCCCATTTCAGCACCGCCATCGAGATGCTCACCCCGCTGGTGCTGTTCTTCTGCCACGGCGGCCGGCCGACGGCGATCGCGGCGTTCGTCATGGTCTGTTTCCACTTGGGCATCCTGGTCGCCATCCCGATGGGAGTTCCGTTGGAGTGGAACGTGTTCATGATCTTCGGTGTGCTGTCGCTGTTCGTTGCGCACGCCGGCCTCGGGCTGACCGACCTGACCAATCCGCTGCCGGTGGCACTGCTGTTCACCGTCAGCGCGGGCACCGTGGTGCTCGGCAACCTGTTCCCGCGAAAAATCTCGTTCCTGGCCGGTATGCGCTACTACGCCGGCAACTGGGACACCACGCTGTGGTGCATCAAACCGTCTGCGGCAGAGAAGATTGATCGTGACATCGTCGCGATCGCCAGCATGCCGGCGGCGCAGCTGGAACGGTTCTACGGCAGTAAGGAGGCCGCGCAGATCCCCGTCTACATGGGGTACGCATTCCGCGGCTTCAACACCCACGGCCGGGCCCTGTTCAGCCTTGCCCACCGGGCGATGGCCGGGCAGAACGAGGATGACTACACGCTCACCGACGGGGAGCGCATCTGCTCGACGGCGATCGGCTGGAACTTCGGTGACGGTCACATGCACAACGAGCAGTTGATCGCCGCGTTGCAGCAGCGCTGCCGATTCGAGCCCGGCGAGGTGCGGGTGGTATTGCTCGACGCCCAGCCCATCCAGCGGCAGACCCAGACCTACCGGCTGGTGGACGCGGCGACCGGTGAATTCGAACGCGGCTACGTCCGGGTCGCCGACATGGTGGTGCGCCAGCCCTGGGACGACGACC
>JBDTKT010000034.1:0-15850 GCA_039935195.1 Mycobacterium sp. | reverse complement strand
AGTAGTTGACCGCCATCGTCCGCTCGTAGTCGTGTAGGCGGTCGGTGGAGTTGACCGCTGAGCGGCGGATCGACCGACCGGCGTTGTTCACCAGGTAGTCGACGTGGCCGAACCGGCCCAGGATGTCCTTGACGGTGTGCTCCACCGAGGCCGAATCGGTGACATCGCAGGTGAAGGCGTGGGCCTGCCCGCCGGCGCCGCGGATCTCGGCCACCAGTTCGTCGAGCGCCGCACCGTTACGGGCCAGCACGAACACGCAGGCGCCCTGCTCGGCGGCCGCCACTGCTGAAGCCCGGCCGATCCCACTGGAGGCCCCGGTGATGACGACGTGCCGACCGACCAGCGGGCCGGCCGGGTCATCGCGGCGGGCGCGGTCCGGATCCAGGTTCGCGGCCCAGTACCGCCACAGTCGCGGTGCGTAGTCGGCGAATGCCGGCGCTTCAACGGTTGCCGCACCCGCCTGTTTCAGCGCCTCTCGGGTGGCGTCGGAGCGCAATGTCGGTTTCAAGTTGACGAGGTCGAGCACTTCGCCGGGCACGCCGAGTTGGGTGGCCACCATATTGCGCCACACCCTGGCCCGCCCGCCGGCATTGAGCACCGGGGCGGCCAACCGGCCGGGCACCGTCGCACGCAGCGGGGGCAGCCCGGCCGCACGCGCCACCCCGCGGTAGATGCCGGGCAGGCCAATGGCTTTCGGTGCGGTCAGGTGGAACGTCTGGCCGTCGAGACCGTCGGCGTGCATCAACTCGACGATTGCCTCAACCACGTAGTCGACCGGGACGAGGTTGGTGCGCCCGGTGGCCGGCAGCAGCATTGGGGTGAGCCCGGGCAGCACCGCGAGCTTGGCCAGCAGCGGAAAGAAGTAGTACAGCCCGTCTACCTTATCCATTTCGCCGGTGCGCGAATCGCCCACCACCACCGCGGGGCGGTAGACGCGGTAGCGCAAACCCGGCTCCGAGCGCACCAGTTGCTCGGCCTCGAACTTGGTCTGGTGATACGGCGTCGGCAGCCGCTGCCCGATGTCGAAGTCGGCTTCGGTGAACTCGCCGGGGTACTCGCCGGCCACCGCGATCGACGACACGTGCGCCAGGGTGGCGTCGAGGCGCCGGGCCAGCCCGATCACCGCGCGGGTGCCCTCGACGTTGGCGGCCTGCTGCTCGGCTGCGCCGGCGGTGACGTCGTAGATCGCCGCACAGTGCAGCACGTGGTTGACGACGCCCAGCTCATCGACCACCGCGTCGGTCAACCCCAGATCGGCTGCGGTCAGGTCGCCGACCAGCGGTTTGACCCGTTCACCCCAGTGCGCGGCCAGGCGCTCGAAGCGGCCCAGCGACTCGCGGCGCACCAGCACCCAGACCTCGGCGTCGGGGTGGATCGCCAACAGACGCGACACAGCACGCCGCCCGATAAACCCGGTACCGCCGGTAACGACATAGCGCATGGCGCCATAATGGCCCGCGACCGCGGCTAGGTCAACCCTTGAACGAGCGGATGCCGTCCCAGTCGACCAGCTTCCAGCCGGTGGTGGGACTGCCGGTGATCACCACTCGCCCGATGTTGGGCAGCGAATGTTCGGTCATGAGTTCGTCGCGGGAGTTCGTGACGTTCATCAGAGTCCAGGCCATGATCGACACCCCGTGCGAGAACGCCACCGGGTTGGCGTCGCCGGTGTCGTAGATCCGCTGGACCGCGGCGCCGAAGTCGTCGTTGAACTGGTTGCCGTCAATCGACCCCGGCACCATGAAGGTCCGATCGCCGTTCACCCAGCCCGTCGGCGCCACCAGATAGGCCGCGTCGGCCCACGAGGCCGGCTTGTCGTTGTACCAGCCGGCGTCGACCTCGCGGAGCCCGGGCAGGACCTGGACCTGTCTGCCGAGTTCCTTGGCCAGCGGTGCGGCGGTCTGCTGGCTGCGCAGCATCGAGGAGGCGTAGATGCCGTCGTAGTGGTTGCGCTCGAGTTGGTGTGCGAGCTCCTGGGCCTGCGCCCGGCCCTCCTCGGTCAGGCCCGGGCCCGGCAGGGTGGTGTCGATGATGCCGGCGGCGTTGTTCTCTGACTCCGCGTGCCGGATGAACGTCACGGTGATGATGCGCGGATGCGGCGTGCTGGAACACCCGCCGAGGACCAGTGTCGCAGCGAGTGCGGCCGCAACTCTTCTGATCAGCCTGTGGTTTCCCATGGCGACAGCCTGCCGTGTCGGCGGCGCCGACGGGGTCGGTTCTGCTGAAATGGTCACGGGGAATCCGATCTGTCCGAAGGAGAGCTCTATGGCACTTGACCCTAAAGCCATCGGCATCACCACCGAACCAGTGCTGGTCGAATGGACCGATCGCGACACCATGCTGTATGCGCTCGGGGTCGGCGCCGACACGGCCGACCTGTCGTTCACCACCGAGAACAGCCACGACATCCCCCAGCAGGTGCTGCCGACCTACGCCGTCATCTGCTGCATGGGGTTCGCGGCCGCGGGCCGCATCGGTACCTTTAACCCGGCGATGCTGCTGCACGGCTCACAGCAGGTGCGGCTGTTCGCGCCGCTGCCGCCGGCCGGGCGGCTCAGCGTGGTCGCCGAGGTGGCCGACATTCAGGACAAGGGGGAGGGCAAGAACGCTATCGTGATGCTGCGGGCCCGCGGCAGCGACCCGAAGACGGCCCAGCCGGTGGTCGAGACGCTGGCCACCGTGGTCATCCGGCGGGCGGGCGGGTTCGGCGGGGTGCCGGGGCAGCGGCCGGCGGCCGCGAAAATCCCGGACTCTGAACCGGACTCGCGCACCGCCTACGTCACCCGCGAGGACCAGGCGCTGATCTATCGGCTCTCCGGTGACCGCAACCCGCTGCACAGCGACCCGTGGTTCGCTCAGACACTGGCCGGCTTCCCGGGGCCGATCCTGCATGGGTTGTGCACCTACGGTTTCGCCGGCCGCGCCCTGGTCGCCGAGTTGGGTGGTGGAGACGCCGCGCGGATCGCCGGGATCGGGGCCCGGTTCACCGACCCGGTGTTCCCGGGGGAGACGCTGACCACCTCGATCTGGCGCACCCAACCGGGCCGGGCGGTGTTCCGCACCGAGGCGGCCGGCAGCGATGGCGGCAACGCCCGGGTGGTGCTCGACGACGGCGAGGTGCAGTACACGGGTTAGCGTGCGCCACGCCGCGCCGAGCGTGCACAGAATCCCAGCTCGCACGGCGTGGCGGCGTACAAACATGCACCCTCGCGGCAGCGGCAGCGGCAGCGGCAGGGGCGGGGCGAGCTAGACATCCCAGGACCGTAAGTTGTCAAGCAGCCTCGATGTTGGGGTTGGTTTGGCGGTGTGCCCAGGCTTTGTGTTCGCTGTAGGCGCTGTGGTGGCGTAGGCAGCCGTGCAGGATGCCGACGAGGCGGTTGCCCAGGGCGCGTAGCGCTTGGTGGTGGAGGTCGCCGGCGGCGCGGTGTTGGTCGTAGAAGGCGCGGGCGCCGGGACTGCTGGTCAACGCGCAGAAGGCCCATTGGTCGATCGCGTCGTAGAGGCGGCGGTTACGGACGTGGCGGGCCAGCACGGCGCGTTTCTTGCCCGACGCGATGGTCAATGGTGATGTTCCGGCGTAGTTCTTGCGAGACTTGGCGGTGGTGTAGCGGTTCGGGTCGTCCCCGAACTCACCGAGCACCCGGGCGCCGAGGATGACACCGAGTCCTGGCAGGGAGAGGTAGATGTCGGCGTCCGGGTGTGTCTCAAAATATGTCGCCAACTCGGCCTCGAGGTCGGCGATCTGGTGGTTAAGCTCGGCGATGATGGCGACTGCGGCGCGGGTGGTCGCCCCGAACGCGGCGGTGACTGCGGCGGGTGCGGCGAGCTGCTCGGTGCGCAACGTCGTCTGAATCTGCAGTGCCCGGGCGTCGAGGTTGCGTTGTCGCCCAGCGCTTTTGAGTGCAGATCTGATCTTGGACAGGCTCAGTCGTGCGGCATCGGTCGGGGTGGGAGCGCGACCCAGAATGGCCAGGGTGTCCCGGTCGGCCAAATCGGTGAAGGCCTCCAACGCGCCCGGGTAATACTCCCGCAGCGCCGAACGCAGCGCGTTGGTGTTGCGGTTGCGGCTCCAGATCAGGTTCTGGTGCGCCCGGGCCAGCACCTTGATCGCCTCCACGTCCGGGGTGTCCCCGGCGATCGGGCGGTGGTTGTGGCGGTCGGTGCGCACCAGATCGGCGAGCAGTTTGGCGTCGGCGGCGTCGGACTTCGCCCCCGACACCTGGTGGCGATCGCGGTAGCGGGCCACCGCGAGCGGGTTGACCGCGAATACCTGATAGCCGGCCGCGGCCAGCGCTTCGACCCACAGACCGCGGTCGGTTTCGATGCCGATCACCACCTGGTCTGGCCCTTCGGCGTGGGCGGCCACCAGCTCGTGGAACCCGCGGATGCCCATGAGTCCCTCGGGGAGCCGCCGCGAGGCCAGCTTCGCCCCGTCGGCGTCCATCAGGTGAATGTCGTGATGGTCCTCGGCCCAGTCGTCTCCAACGAAGATTATCAACTCGCCTCCCTGCTCGATGTTGGGTGAAACCTGTTCGAGCCGAAGGACACCCGGCGGCAACCTAATGGATCAGTGCTCGGTGGCACGACACCCCATCAGCGCTATAGGCGACCTCACCAACCGGCCGGGGCACGATCTAGCTCTAGGAATCAACCAACACTCCAGGCGCTCATAGTGCTCACCGGCCGGCGGCTCCGAAATCAGCATCACCCGAACGGACCACTACCGGTCGAAGGCTCGCTGATCGGTTCCCATTAGGCGTCCTCCCTGGTCATCCGCAGCCCGGTAGCCAGGCCATCGACCCAGATCGCCACCATCAGTTCGATCACCGGCGGATGGTTGGACGGCATGAACATCTTCGTGAGTTTGTGCACCCGGGCATGGGCCAACTTCTGGAAGTCACGGTCGTCGAGTTCCGGGAACTCGAGGTACTCGCTGCCGATCTCGGCGTTCTCGGCGGTCTTATAGGCGTCCATGGGCACATCCGATCAGGTGCCGACGCGCAACGGAAGGGACGGAAGTCATCAGCCGGGGTTCCAGCCGCCGGACGCACCGGCGACCCGGCCGGCCAGCCACCGGGTGAACTCGCTGACCTGGCTCGGGCTCTCCAGCGCGAACTGCGCCGCGGTGGCCCGGTCGCCATCGTCGGTGTGGCGGACCACGATCCCGACACCGGCATCGCATACTGCGTCGAACGCGTCCTCGTCGGTGATGTCGTCGCCGAGGTAGATCGGCAGCAGGTCGTCGGTGTGACCGCTGCGCCGGTCGATGATCCAGTGCAGCGTTTTACCCTTGTCCCAGTCGATGTCCGGGCGCAGCTCGATGACCTCGCGGCCGGTCGTGACCCGCAGAGCGTCGCGTTGCCCGGCGGTGCGAACCGCCGCCGTCACCGTGGTGACGTCCGCTCGCGCGGCGTTGCGGTAGTGCACCGCGACGGCAAATCGCTTGTGCTCCACCACAACGCCGTCGATCGCCCCGAGCTGGGCGGTCAGTGCTGCGGCCGCGTCGGCCAGCACCGCCACCGCGGGGAACGCCGCGTCGTTCTGGTGGTGGACGCCGTCCGGACCGGTCAGCTCGAAGCCGTGACTGCCCGCATACCAGATGCCCGGCAGGCCCACCCGCTCCCGCACGTCCGCCAGGTCGCGGCCGCTGAGCACTGCGACCGGGCAGTGTCGGGCCAGTGCCTGCAGCGCGTCCGCCGCGCCGTCGACGAGTCGGGCTGATCCGGGGTCGTCGACGATGTCGGACAGGGTGCCGTCGAAGTCGAAGAACACCGCCGGACGGCGGGTGCGGATCGCGTCGCCCAGTTCGGGCGTCGTCAGTGCGTTCGGCAGCGCGGACATCGGCCGGTCGCCGGTGCGCACCGTGACCTCACCCAGTTGCGTCACCACCACGTCGGCGGCGCGCAGGTCCGTCCCGGACCCGGCGGTGTCCACGCCGATCACCAGGGCGAACCCGCCGTTGCGCGCCGCGGTGACACCGGCTTCGCTGTCCGCGAGGACAACGCTTCGGCCCGGCCGTACCGTCAGCCAACCGGCCACCTCGATCAAAGGCGAGGAGCCGACCGCCGCGACGAGCACCCCGGCCTGCTGCAGCGGCCGCATGAGTGTCGCCGCGGCAGAGTCCATCAGGTCTTCGTCGATGTTGAACAGAACAGCGTCGTGTCGACGCGGGTCGATGGTGATCGACAAGGGTTGACCTTCCTTCCTGGCGTGCGACTTGCCGCCGCCACCACGGTGCCACAGCACAGCGCATTAGCGTGGAAGGAGTCCACGAGCGTCGATCAAGGAGAACCTGATGTCTGCTCCGATGAAGCACGGAATCTTGGTCGGTGTCGACGGATCGCCGTCGGCGATAGCCGCGGTCGACTGGGCGGCGCGCGATGCGGTGCTGCGCGGGCTGCCGCTCACGCTGGTCCACATCCTGGCCCCGCCGGTGGTGATGACCTTTCCCGAGACGCCGATGCCGCCGGGCTACACCGAGTGGCAGCGGGAGCAGGGCGAGCTTCACCTGCGCGAGGCGCTCAAGATCACCGAGGCGTACACCGGCGCGTCCGGACCGCTGCGGGTCGACGCAGAGACGGTCGTCGGCTCGACGGTGCCGATGCTGGTGGAGATGAGCGGCGAAGCCACGGCGGTGGTGGTCGGCTGCCGCGGCCACGGCCGACTGCGCCGCAGTCTGCTCGGTTCGGTGAGCTCCTCGCTGGTCCGGCACGCGCACTGCCCGGTCACGGTCATCCACGAGGAAGGCCTGCTGCCCGCCACCGCGCCGGTAGTGGTCGGGATCGACGGCTCGCCGGTGTCCGAGGCGGCGACGGCCCTCGCGTTCGAGGAGGCGTCGCTGCGCGGGGTGGGGCTGGTCGCGGTGTACGCCTGGCACGACGCCGGGTTCTTCGATTTTCCCGGTATCGACGCCGCGGCCATGCAGGCCGACGGTGAGCTGGTGCTGGCCGAACGATTGGCCGGCTGGCAGGAACGCTATCCCGACGTGGCGGTGCGCCGACTGGCGGTCTGTGACCGGCCCGCTGATCAGCTCATCGAGCAGTCGCAGTCGGCGCAGTTGGTGGTGGTGGGCAGCCACGGGCGCGGCGGGTTCACCGGTATGTTGCTGGGCTCGGTCAGCCTGGCGGTGGTGCAGTCCGCACACGCGCCGGTGACCGTCGTGCGTGGATTGTGAAACCTCAGACCCGGGTCAGCTCCTGCTGCGACTGAGATTGCGCGGCTGCCGGCGCCGGGCGGGAGAGCACATGTTGCGGCCACCAGAACCACTTACCCAGCAGCGCCGCGATCGACGGCGTCATAAACGACCGGATCACCAGCGTGTCGATCAGCAGCCCCAGTCCGATGGTGGTGCCGACCTGCCCGATCACCCGCAGGTCGGAAATCACCATCGACATCATCGTGAACGCGAACACCAGGCCCGCCGAGGTGACGACGGAACCGCTGCCGCCCATCGCGCGGATGATGCCGGTCTTCAGGCCGGCGTGGATCTCCTCCTTGAACCGCGCGACCAGCAGCAGGTTGTAGTCGCAGCCCACAGCCAACAAGATGATCACCGACATCGCCAGCACCATCCAGTGCAGGTGCAGTCCGATGATGTGCTGCCAGATCAGCACCGAAAGGCCGAACGAGGTGCCCAGCGACAACACCACGGTGCCGACGATCACCGCCGAGGCCACTACGGCGCGGGTGATGATCAACATGATGATGAAAATCAGGCACAGCGAGGCGATTCCGGCGATGATCAAGTCCCACGCGGAACCTTGGGCCATGTCCTTGTACATGGCTGCGGTGCCGCCGAGGTAGACCTTGGAACCCTCCCACGGCGTGCCCTTGATGGCCTCGTGCACGGCGTGTTTGATCGGCGCGATGTGTGAAATCCCTTCCGGCGACATGGGATCGCCCTCATGGGAGATGATGAAGCGCACGGCGTGGCCGTTCGGCGACAAGAACATCTTCATACCGCGCTTGAAATCTGGGTTGTCGAAGGCCTCCGGCGGCAGGTAGAACGAGTCGTCGTTCTTCGAGGCGTCGAACGCCTGCCCCATCGCGGTCGCGTTCTCCGTCATCGCCGAGTTCTGATCCTGCAGACCCTTCTGGGTCTGATACATGGTCAGCATGTAGGCCTTCATGTTCCGCATTGACTCGACCATCGGCGGGAAGGTGGTGAGGATCTGCGGCATGAGCTTGTCCAACTCGCCGAGGTCAGCCTTGAGCTTGTCGGTGTCCTCGCTCACCTCGTCGACACTGTCGATGATGTCGAAGGCGGACCGAATCGAGAAGCAGATCGGGATGTCGTAGCAGTGCGGTTCCCAGTACAAGTAGCTGCGGATCGGCCGAAAGAAGTCCTCAAAATCGGCGATGTGATCCCTGATGTCATGGATCTGCAGCGCCAGTTCGGTCGTGTCGAGCACGGTGGCGTGGGTGGTGCCGGCCAACTGGCTCATCAGATCGTACATACGTTCCATCGTGTCGATGGTCGTCTGCATGTCATCGGCCTGCTTGAGCATGTTGGCCATCATGTCCTGCTGATACTTCTCGTTCATCTTCTGAGTGACGCTGTTCATACTGATCAGGAACGGGATCGACGTGTGCTCGATCGGGGTGCCCTGAGGCCGGGTGATGGCCTGCACCCGTGCGAGGCCCGGCACCTCGAAGACCCGCTTGGCGATGCGGTTGATGACCAGGAAGTCCGCCGGGTTACGCAGGTCGTGATCGGTTTCGATCATCAGCAGTTCCGGGTTCATCCGGGCCTGGGAGAAGTGGCGGTCCGCGGCCGCATAGCCCACGTTCGACGAGATGTCGGTCGGCAGGTAATCGCGGTCGTTGTAGCCGGCCTGGTACCCGGGCAGCGTGAGCAGCCCGACCAGGCAGACCGCCGTGGTGGCTACCAGCACGCCGGCCGGCCAGCGCACGATCAGGGCGCCGATCCGCCGCCAGGTCCGGATCCGCATTGCCCGCTTGGGCTCCAACAGACCGAAATGACTGGCCACCGCCACCACCGCCGGTACCGCGGTGAGCGCCACCAACACCACCACGGTCATGCCGATCGCCAACGGGATGCCCAATGACTGGAAGTAGGGCAGCCGGGTGAAATGCAGGCAGAAGGTCGCGCCGGCGATCGTCAGGCCCGAGCCCAGGATCACGTGGGCGGTGCCGTGATACATCGTGTAGAAGGCCGACTCTTTGTCCTCGCCGACGCTGCGGGCCTCCTGATATCGGCCGAGTAGGAAGATCGCGTAGTCCGTCGCGGCGGCGATGGCCAGCATCACCAGTAGATTCACTGCGAACGTTGAGAGCGCGATGATGTTGTAGAAGCCGAGGAAGGCGATCGTGCCGCGGGCCGCGGCTAACGCCGCGACCACCGTCGTCAGCACCAGCAGCACCGTGGCGATCGACCGGTAGACGAACAGCAGCATGGTGATGATCACCACGAACGTCAGCGCGGTGATCAGCTTGAGGCTGCGGTCACCGGCGATGTGCTGATCGGCGTTCATCGCGGCCCCGCCGGTCACATAGGCTTTCACCCCGTCCGGGGCCGGGGTGTCGGCGATGATGCCCTGGACCGCCTCGACCGACTCGTTGGCCAGGGTCTCGCCCATGTTGCCGGCCAGATACACCTGCACATAGGCGGCCTTACCGTCCGGGCTCTGCGATCCTGACGCGGTCAGCGGGTCGCTCCAGAAGTCCTGGATGTGCTCGACGTGTTCGGTGTCGGCCTCCATTTTGGCGACCAGTGCGTCGTAGTAGCGGTGCGCGTCGTCGCCGAGCTGGTGCTGGCCTTCCAGCACCACCATGGCCGAGCTGTCGGATTTGAACTCGTCGAACACTTGGCCGACGCGTGTCATCGAGATCATCGACGGTGCGTCTTTGGGGCTCATCCCCACCGCACGCAGCTGCCCGACCTCGTCGAGCTGGGGCACGATGGTGTTCAGCACCGCGATGACCGCCACCCAAGCCAGGATGATCGGTATCGCCAGCCGGCGGATCCACCGCGGGATGCTCGCCCGTGCGGGCGGTGTGACCGCCGGCAGGGCGTCGGTCGGAGTGTCGGTGGTGTCCAGGCTCATGCGGACTTCACCAGGCAGAAGGTGTAGGCGCTCGCGCCGTCGGAGACCCTCTCATCCTTGACCACGCCGTCGATGGTGATGCGGCAGCCGATGCTGTCGCCGGTGCCCTGCGCGACGATGTTGGGGCTCACCGCCGGATTGGTAGTTTCCAGGGTCAGTGACCACGGCAGGCTGGCGCCGTCCAGGCGCTGCGGTTCGGCGTCCAGATCCAGGTAGTTGATGTCGACTATGGGGTCAGTGGCCCCGGCCGGGCTGAAGATGTCATAGACGACGACCTTGGGGTGAAACGGTTCGGTATCCTGAAACGCGCTGGACGCGCCGACGTTGTCGTCCCCACCGAAGTACCCGTGGACCCGGTGCACGGTGAACCCCCCGACGGCGATGACCGCCACGATCATCAGTGGCAGCCACCCCCGCCTGAGAACGCCGAACATCGGAACCTGGTACCTCTCGCGTTCTGTTGAAACCCGTGTCTTACCGTCGCCATAGATTAGTACATCAAACTTCTTTCTGGTGCAACACGTTTTATTCGAACAAACATTCGATATGCTGGCGTGGTGGGCTGGAGTAGCGGGCCGCCGAGTTGGGCGGACATGGAGCGAGTGCTCGACAGTCGGCCTCGCCACACCCGGTCCGGCGCGGCCGATCGGGACGACGTCCCAGCCGTGTCTCAGCACCGGACGGTCCGCTCGTCGGTGCCCTATGCCGAGCTGCACGCGCATTCGGCGTACAGCTTCTTAGACGGGGCCAGCACGCCGGAGGAGTTGGTCGAGGAAGCCGCCCGGTTGAACCTGCGGGCGATCGCGCTGACCGACCACAACGGTCTGTACGGGGTGGTGCGGTTCGCCGAGGCAGCCAAAGAGCTGGGCGTCACCACCGTGTTCGGCGCCGAACTGTCGCTGGGAGCATCGGCTGCCGGGTCTGATTCCAGCTCTGATTGCAAGACCCGTACCGACCAGCCGGACCCGCCCGGTCCGCACCTGCTGGTGCTGGCTCGCGGCCCGGAGGGGTACCGGCGGTTGTCGCGTCAGTTGGCCGCCGCGCACCTGGCCGGCGGCGAGAAGGGCAGGCCTCGCTTCGACTTCGACGCGCTGGGCGATGCGGCGGACGGGCACTGGCAGATCCTGACCGGGTGTCGCAAAGGACACGTCCGCCACGCGCTGGCCACCGGCGGGCCGGATGCGGCCGCGACGGCGCTGGCCGATCTGGTGGACCGGTTCGGTGCCGCGCGGGTCAGCGTCGAGCTGACCCGGCACGACGACCCGCTCGACGACGAGCGCAACGCGGCGCTGGCGGCGCTGGTGCCGCGGTTCGGGGTGGGGCTGGTGGCCACCACCGGTGCGCATTTCGCCAGGCCGAGCCGAGGCCGGCTGGCGATGGCGATGGGGGCGGTGCGCGCCCGCCGGTCGCTGGACGATGCCGCCGGTTGGCTGGCGCCGATGGGCGGTGCGCATCTGCGCTCCGGCGAGGAGATGGCCCGGCTGTTCGCGCCGTGGCCGTCGGCGGTGGCCGCCGCAGCCGAGCTCGGCGAACGGTGCGCATTTCCGCTGGCCCTCATCGCCCCGCAGCTGCCGCCGTTCTCGGATGTGCCGTTGGGTCACAACGAGGACAGTTGGCTGCGGGAACTGACGATGGCCGGAGCCGGACAGCGCTACGGACCTCCCGAACGCACGCCGCAGGCCCGGAAAGCATATGCCCAGATCGAGCACGAACTGAAAATCGGTGCGCAGCTGAGATTTTCGGGATACTTCCTGGTGGTGCACGACATCACCGCGTTCTGCCGGCGCAACGAGATCCTCTGCCAGGGGCGGGGATCGGCGGCCAACTCGGCGGTCTGCTACGCGCTGGGCATCACCGCGGTGGACCCGGTGGCCAACGAGCTGCTGTTCGAGCGGTTCTTGTCACCCGCCCGCGACGGACCGCCCGACATCGACATCGACATCGAGTCGGACCAGCGGGAAAAGGTCATCCAGTACGTCTACGACACCTATGGCCGCGACCACGCCGCGCAGGTCGCCAACGTCATCACCTACCGGGGCCGCAGCGCCGTGCGTGACATGGCCCGCGCACTGGGCTACTCGCCGGGCCAGCAGGACGCCTGGAGCAAACTGCTCGGCCGGTCCGGTGTGCTTGACCCCGATTCCGGCCCCGACGACGCTGATGCCCAGGGCATCCCCGAGTCGGTGGTCGAACTGGCCGCCGAGGTCACCAACCTGCCCAGACATCTGGGTATCCACTCCGGCGGCATGGTGATCTGCGACCGCCCGATCGCCGACGTGTGCCCGGTGGAATGGGCCAGGATGGCGAACCGCAGCGTGCTGCAGTGGGACAAAGACGACTGCGCAGCAATCGGTTTGGTGAAATTCGACCTGCTCGGGCTGGGCATGCTCTCGGCGTTGCACTATGCGACGGACCTGGTCGCCGAGCACCGCGGCGTCAAGGTGGACCTGGCCCGGATCGACCTCTCCGAGCCGGCGGTCTATGAGATGCTGACGCGCGCCGACACCGTCGGGGTGTTCCAGGTGGAGTCGCGCGCCCAGATGGCCACCCTGCCGCGGCTGCGTCCCCGCGAGTTCTACGACCTGGTGGTAGAAGTGGCGCTGATCCGCCCCGGCCCGATCCAGGGCGGGTCGGTGCATCCCTACATCCGGCGGCGCAACGGCATCGACCCGGTGACCTACGACCACCCGTCGATGCAGCGGGCACTGCGGAAGACGCTGGGGGTGCCGCTGTTTCAGGAGCAGTTGATGGCGTTGGCGGTCGACTGCGCCGGATTTTCGCCGGGAGAGGCCGACCAGTTGCGCCGCGCGATGGGGTCCAAGCGGTCAGAAGAGCGGATGCGGCGGCTGCGGGCCCGGCTTTACGACGGCATGCGTGAGCGGCACGGCATCACCGGCGCGGTGGCCGACCGGATCTACGAAAAGCTGAAGGCCTTCGCCAATTACGGGTTTCCGGAGAGCCACGCGTTGAGTTTCGCGTCGCTGGTGTTCTACTCGGCGTGGTTCAAACTGCACTATCCGGCGGCGTTCTGCGCCGCGCTGCTGCGGGCGCAGCCGATGGGCTTTTACTCGCCGCAGTCGCTGGTGGCCGACGCCCGCCGGCACCAGGTGGTGGTGCGCGGCCCGGACGTCAACGCCAGCGGAGCCCACGCCACGTGCGAGGACGTCGGAACCGCGGTCCGGCTGGGGCTGAGCAGCATCCGTCATCTCGGCGGCGGACTCGCCGAAAGGCTGGTGGGGGAGCGGAACGCGAATGGTCTGTTCACTTCACTGCTGGATCTGACCGCCCGGGTGCAGCTTTCGGTGCCACAGACCGAGGCGCTGGCTACCGCCGGGGCACTGGGCTGCTTTGGGATGTCGCGGCGCAGGGCGTTGTGGGTGGCCGGGGCGGCGGCCGCCCAGCGGCCCGGCCGACTGCCCGGGGTGGGTATCCCCGGCGCGCACGTCCCGGAGCTGCCCGGCATGAGCGAGACCGAGTTGGCCGCCGCCGACGTGTGGGCCACCGGGGTATCCCCGGACAGTTTCCCCACCCAGTTCCTGCGTGCCGGCCTCGACGCGGCCGGGGTGACCCTCGCCGACCGGCTGCTGGACGTGCCCGACGGAACCCGGGTGCTGGTGGCCGGGGCGGTGACACACCGGCAGCGACCGCCGACCGCTCGCGGGGTGACGTTCGTCAACCTCGAAGACGAGACCGGGATGGTCAACGTGCTGTGTACGCCGGGGGTGTGGGCGCGGCACCGCAAGGTGGCGCAGAGCGCGGTGGCGTTGCTGATCCGCGGGCGGGTCCAGAACGTCAGCGGCGCGGTCACCGTGATCGCCGAGCGCCTGGGGCCCCTTGAATTGGTTACGGAATCCACGTCGCGAGACTTCCGCTGACAGGTCCGGTCGGACGGTAGCCTCGCTGCATGGCTGCCGATAACACCCTCAACTTGTCCGTGGACGAAGTCCTGACCACCACTCGATCGGTCCGCAAGCGGCTCGACCTGGACCGGCCGGTGCCGCGCGAGGTGCTGATGGAGTGCCTGGACCTGGCGCTGCAGGCACCCACCGGATCAAACGCTCAGGGCTGGCAGTGGATGTTCATCACCGACCCGGTCAAGAAACAGGCGATCGCCGACATCTATCGCGCCAACGCCCTGCCCTACCTGGACCAGCCCAAGCCCGACTACGGCGATGGCGACGTGCGGGGTGAGCGGATGCAGTTGGTCGGCGACTCGGCGCGGTACCTGGCCGAGAATATGCATGAGGTTCCGGTGTTGATGATCCCGTGCCTGGCGGGCCGGTCGGAAAAGGCGCCGCTCGGGGTGAGTGCGTCGTTCTGGGCGTCGCTGTTCCCGGCGGCGTGGAGTTTCTGTCTGGCGCTGCGCTCGCGCGGGCTGGGCTCCTGCTGGACGACGCTGCACCTGCTTGAGGACGGCGAGAAGCAGGCCGCCGAGGTGCTCGGCATCCCGCACGAAAAGTACAGCCAGGGTGGGTTGTTCCCGATCGCCTACACCATGGGCACCGACTTCAAGCCGGCCAAGCGGCTGCCGGCTGAGCAGTTGACGCACTGGGACAGTTGGTGACCCGGCCACCCGCGCAGCCGGTCAGGTAACGTCCGATTCATGGTGGCCGAAGTTCTGGTGGTAGGGGCAGGGCCAACCGGGCTGGCATTGGCGTGCGGGTTGCGGGCGGCCGGGGTCGGGGTTCGGGTGCTCGACGCCGCGGACGGGCCGGCGACGACGTCGCGCGCACAGAACCTGCAGCCGTGCGGCAGCGATGCGCTCAACCGGCTGGGCGCGCTGGGCGACCTGCCCGACCGGGCGGTGCACACCGGCCAGATCATCGTGTTCATCGACGGTCGCCGACGGGCTAACCTGCGAATCGAGCGGTGGCGGCGTCCTGACAGTCGCGGGGTGCTGATGATCTCGCAGGCGGAGATCGAGGGTGTGCTGCGTGATCGGCTGACCGCGCTGGGTGGAGCGGTCGAGTGGGGTCGCACGGTGACCGGGCTGGACATCGAAGCAGACGGTGTCACCGCGCGACTGCGCGGCGATACCGCAATCCGGTCGGACTGGGTCGTCGGCGCCGACGGCGCGCACAGCGTCGTTCGCGCGGCCGCCGGCATCGGATTCGCGGGTGCGCAGTTGGTCGAACGATTCCTGCTCGCCGATGTGCACACCGACCTGGATCGGTCGCCGAATTCCAGCGGGACGTGGTTCGCGTGGCTGCGCGGAGCCAATGCGCTGATCGCCGTCCCGCTGCCCGAAAACGACATGTGGCGGCTGTTCGCACCGGCACCGCCGGGCATGCCTACCGATCCGAAGCCTGCCGACATCGTTGAGTACCTGGCAGCACGATTGGCCGCCGAGGCGGGCCGCACGATCCGGACCGCGGAGTGGACGTCGATGTTCGGCATCCAGCGGCGGCTCGCCTCCGCCTACCGCCGGGGCCGGGTGCTGCTAGCCGGCGACGCCGCGCACATCCACAGCCCGCTGGGCGGTCAGGGCATGAACACCGGCATTGGCGACGCTGAGAACCTGGCTTGGAAGCTGGCGCTAGTGGTGACGGGCCGGGCCGATCCGGGCCTGCTCGACGCCTATGCCGCCGAGCGGCGTCCGCTTGCACAGCACGTGGTCGCGTCGACCAGTTTCGCGACGATCGTGGCCAACGGCGAGGGGCGCCTGGGCGGGCTGCTACGCGACCATGTCGCCGTTCCGCTGCTGAACCGCGGCTGGTTGCAGCGCCGGATCGTGGAGAAAACCTCCCAGTTGCAGATCTCCTACCGACGGGGTCCGCTGGGAG
>JBDTKT010000033.1:0-9637 GCA_039935195.1 Mycobacterium sp. | reverse complement strand
CCGCACATCCCGCACATCCATCGCTAGAACCGAGGCACCGACGATGAAACACCTTCCTCACATGGTGTGGGGACCGACATCGCCGCACATCGTCGACCGATGCCGCCGCCTGGGTCAGCGCGATCCTCAGTCGGTGATCGCGTTCGGCCGGCCTATAGCCGCGGCGTCGGCGGCGCTCACCATGCTGCTTTCAACCGGCGGCACCGGCGTGCCGTCCGCCACAGCGTCGACCGCGCACCTGACGCCGTCGGTTGGAAGCACCTGGTCGGCCCTCGCGTGGCCGGGCTCACCACCGGCTCAGCCATGGCCAGCGCCACCGCTACCACCCGGACCGGGACCATGGCACGGCCCGCGACCACCCGGACCGGGACCCGGACCATGGCATGCTCCACCGCCACCGCTCCCCGGGCTGCGCCCTATTCCAGGTCTGGGGCCCCTTTCAGCGCCAGCCCCCGCCACCAGCGCCGGCAACAAGCGACCCGCTGCGGAGCCAGCCCGCTGAGCCTGAGCAGGTTGGGTGGTTGAGTACCTGGACGCTGACGCGCGGCACACGGTTGTCGATTTATTCCGCAATCCAGCACAAGGCCGACATGACTTGCCGCCAACGGCGCTCGTGCTGGAACATGCGGCAGTTGCGTTACCTCGGCAGGATGTTGGAGATCAGGCTCGGCCGCCCTGACGCCGGCCGCACCGGGCTCAGACCGTGAAGCCGACGGCGCGCATCATCTCGCGGCCATCGTCGGTGATCTTGTCCGGGCCCCAGGCCGGGTCCCAGACCCAGGTCAGGTCCAGCGTCTTCACCAAGCCGGTACCGACCGTCGCATTCTCGACCTGCTCGAAGATCATGTCCTGCAGCGGGCACGCCGGCGAGGTCAGCGTCATGTTGATGACGGCCGTTGGGCCCTCATCGTCCTGACGGATCGACAGGTCATACACCAGACCGAGATCGATCACGTTGATACCGATCTCCGGGTCGATCACGTCGTGCATCGACTCATCGACCTCGGCAAGAAGTTCCTGAAGTTCTGGGGCGGTTTCGGGCATCAATCCATCTCCATCGTTGATCCGATACCGGCTCCATCCGGTACCTGGGCTGTCATGCTGGCCGTTGCCAGCATGTGTTCTGCTGCCTGCGCATTCGCCAAAGCCTCGACTAAATCCGGCCTGGTCGCAAGGACCTGTGCGAGCGCGTCCTTGAACGCCATCCACCCCAACAGCGCGCACTTGACGCGTGCCGGGTATTTGGCCACCCCGGCAAACGCGACACCGTCGCCGAGCACCGCCTCATCACCTTCGACGGAGCCGCGCGAGCACAGCATCTCGCGGAAAGCGTCGAACGTCGTCAGTGCCGCCGACACGTCCAACCCGATCACCTGGCTGGTGAGCACCGACGTCGCGGCCTGGCTGATCGAGCAACCCTGCCCGTCGTAGGACACATCGTCGATGCGCTGCCCGTCCACGGACAGCGCCACCCGCAGGGTCAGCTCATCACCACACGTCGGGTTCACATGGTGCACCTCGGCGCCGAACGGTTCGCGCAAGCCGCGATGCTGCGGATGCTTGTAGTGGTCGAGGATCACTTCCTGATAGAACTGCTCAAGCCGCATGACTCACGCCCCGCCGAAGAAGTTCACGGCCCGACGCACACCGGCCAGCAGGCGGTCGACCTCGTCGAAGGTGTTGTACACCGCGAACGACGCCCGGGCGGTCGCCGCCACGTTGAACTTGCGGTGAAGCGGCATCGCACAGTGGTGACCCACCCGTACCGCGACACCCTCGTCGTCGAGGACTTGGCCCACGTCGTGAGCGTGCACGCCGTCGACGACGAACGACACCGGCGATCCGCGGTCGGTCATCGTGGTCGGGCCCACGATGCGCACCCCGTCGATAGCCGACAGGCCCTCGAGGGTGGCGGCCACCAGATCGCGCTCGTGGGCCGCAACGACGTCCATCCCGATCGCCTGTAGATACCGTGCCGCCGCGGCCAACCCCACCACCTGCGAGGTCATCGGGGTGCCCGCCTCGAACCGCGCCGGCGGCGGCGCGTACGTGCTGGAAGCCATCGTCACGGTCTCGATCATCGACCCGCCGGTGAGGAACGGCGGCAACGCCGACAGCAGGCCGCGTCGGCCGTAGAGCACACCGACCCCGTTGGGCCCCAGCATCTTATGTCCGGAGAATGCAGCGAAATCGACATCCAGGCCATGCATGTCGACCGGTTGGTGCGGCACCGACTGGCAGGCATCCAACACAGTGAAGGCGCCCACCGCTTTGGCCCGCGACACCAGTTCGGCGACCGGGGCTTGGGCACCCGTCACGTTCGAGTGGTGGCTGAAAGCAACAACTTTCACCCGCTCGTCGAGCTGCAGCGAATCCAGGTCGATGCGCCCGGCGTCCGGGCCGGAGTCGATCACCTGATACCAACGCAACGTCGCGCCGGTGCGCCGCGCCAACTCCTGCCAGGGGATCAGGTTGGCGTGGTGCTCCAACTCGGTGGTCACGATTACGTCGCCGGGTCCGATTGCGCGGCCAAAACGGTCGTCGCCGAGCGCGTACGACACCAGGTTCAGCGCCTCGGTGGCGTTCTTGGTGAACACCAGTTCGTCAGCGTCGGCGCCGATGAACCCGGCGATACACGCCCGGCCGTCCTCGTAAGCGTCGGTGGCCTCCTCCATGAGTTGGTGTGCACCGCGGTGCACCGCGCCGTTGGAGGTGAGCAGGAACTCCCGCTCGGCGTCGAGCACCTGCATCGGCCGCTGCGAGGTCGCACCGGAATCCAGGTAGGCCAACTGGTTTCCGCCGCGCATGATCCGGCTCAGGATCGGAAAGTCCGCCCGTATCGCGACCAGATCCAACGCCGCCGAGCGACTGACGGAAAGCGTCATGTCACGCCCCTGCTGGCACCTGGGTGAAGCGTTCGTAACCATTTTCTTCCAGCTCGTCGGCGAGTTCAGGCCCACCGGACTCGACGACGCGGCCGGCGGCGAAGACGTGCACGAACTGCGGCTGGATGTAGCGCAGGATGCGGGTGTAGTGGGTGATCAGCAGGATGCCGCTGTTTTCGCTTTCCTTGTAGCGGTTCACCCCTTCGCTGACCACTCGCAGCGCGTCCACGTCCAGACCGGAGTCGGTCTCGTCGAGGATGGCGAACTTCGGCTTGAGCATGGACAGTTGCAGGATCTCGTGACGCTTCTTCTCGCCGCCCGAGAAGCCTTCGTTGACATTGCGGTCGGCGAAAGCGCTCTCGATGCCCAAGGCTTCGAATGCCGCGCGCTGCTCCTTGATCCAGACCCGCAACTTCGGTGCCTCACCGCGAGCGGCGGTGACGGCGGTGCGCAGAAAGTTCGACATCGACACCCCTGGCACCTCGACCGGATACTGCATGGCCAGGAAGAGCCCCGCCCGCGCCCGCTCGTCGACGCTCATCGCCAGCACGTCCTGGCCGTCCAGGGTGATCGAGCCGGCTGTCACGGTGTAATTGGGGTGCCCGGCGATCGCATACGACAGCGTCGACTTGCCCGACCCGTTCGGCCCCATCAGCGCGTGCGTCTCGCCGGAGTTCACGGTCAGGTCGACACCGTGCAGAATCGGGATGGCGGCTCCGCCCTCGTCACCGACACCGGCCGGTTCCACGCTGACGTGCAGATCCTTGATTTCTAGGGTGCTCATTGGATGTTCGTATCCTTAAGTCTTATAAGTGTTTGACGGTTAGTTGTTTTCGGTGATCGCGAGTTCACGCTCGATCGCCTCGGTGAGGCGGTCCCGAATCGACTCGACCGGGATTCTTCCGATGACCTCGCCGAAGAATCCGCGCACGATCAGCCGACGGGCCTGCTCTTCGGAGATTCCGCGGGTCTGCAGGTAGAACATTTGCAGGCGGTCGAAGCGTCCGGTGGCACTGGCGTGGCCGGCCTGGGCGATCTCGCCGGTCTCGATCTCCAGGTTGGGGATCGAGTCGGCCCGGGCGCCGTCAGCGAGCACCAGGTTGCGGTTTACCTCGAAGGTGTTGGTGCCGATCCCGGCCGCCCGGATCAGCACGTCGCCGACCCATACGGTGTGGGCGTCGGGCAGAGCCGAATTCGGATCCCCCTGCAACGCCCCCTTGTAGAGCACGTTCGACCGGCAGTTCGGGGTGCTGTGGTCGACGAAGAGCCGCGATTCCAGGTGCTGGCCGTCGTCGGCGAAGTACAGCCCGAGCATCTCGGCGTCACCGCCGGAGGCCTCGTAGCGGATCCGACCGGTCAGCCGTATCAGTTCACCGCCCAGTTGGATCACCGAGTGCCGCAGCACCGCGTCTTTACCCAGCACCGCGTGGTGCATGGTGACGTGCACCATGTCCGGCTCGGCATCGGCGATCCAGATCACGGTCAGCCGGGCCTCGTTGCCGACCACGAATTCGATGTTGTCGGCGTAGGTTCCGCTGCCGCGCAGGTCGATGACCGCGGTTGCACGCGACAAATCCTCGGCCCGCAGTTGCAGGTGACCGTAGGCGGTCTCACCGGCACCGGGTCCGGTGACGGTGATCTCGATCGGTTCCTCGACGAGCGCACCCTTGTCGATGGTGACCACGGTCGCCGATGAGAAAGACGAGAACGCCTGGGCGGCCACGCGATCAGCGGGCACACCGGCCGCCCCGAGACGCTTGTCACCGCGCACGACGGTCTCGGTGCGCACGCCGGGGGCCGCACTGACGGTGACGGCCGCGGTCCCGGTGGCCGGCGCCGTGCCGTCGTGCAGGCCGCGCAGCCGGCGCAGCGGGGTGAACCGCCACGCTTCGTCACGGCCGTGGGGCACCTCGAATGCGTCCACGTCGAACGAGGTGAACTGCGTCCCCTTGTTGACGACCGCCCCTTCGACCGCCTCGGTCAGGTTGCTTGCTGCGGCAGAGGTCGCCACTCAGCCCACCGATCCTTCCATCTGCAGCTGAATCAGCTTGTTGAGTTCGAGGGCGTACTCCATCGGCAGCTCCTTGGCGATCGGCTCGACGAAGCCGCGCACCACCATCGCCATCGCCTCGTCCTCTGATATTCCTCGGCTCATCAGGTAGAACAGCTGGTTCTCGCTGACCTTCGACACGGTGGCCTCGTGGCCCACCGTGACGTCGTCCTCGCGGATGTCGACGTACGGGTAGGTGTCGCTGCGACTGACGCCGTCGACCAGCAGAGCATCGCACTTCACGCTCGACTTCGCCCCGTGCGCACCCTTGTGGATCTCGACCAGCCCCCGATAGGACGACCGGCCGCCACCGCGCGCCACCGACTTCGACACGATGTTGCTGGAGGTATTGGGCGCCAGGTGCAGCATTTTGGCGCCGGTATCCTGGTGCTGGCCCTCACCGGCGAACGCCACCGAGAGCACCTCGCCCTTGGCGTGCTCACCGGTCATCCACACCGCCGGGTACTTCATCGTTACCTTGGAGCCGATGTTGCCGTCGACCCACTCCATGGTGGCGCCCGCTTCGGCCCGCGCCCGCTTGGTGACCAGGTTGTAGACGTTGACCGACCAGTTCTGGATGGTGGTGTAACGGCACCGGCCCCCGGGCTTGACGACGATCTCCACCACCGCCGAGTGCAGCGAGTCCGACGAGTACACCGGCGCGGTGCAGCCCTCGATGTAGTGCACGTAGGCGTCCTCGTCGACGATGATCAGGGTGCGTTCGAACTGGCCCATGTTCTCGGTGTTGATCCGGAAATAGGCCTGCAGCGGGATGTCCACGCGCACCCCCTTGGGCACGTAGACGAAGGATCCCCCGCTCCACACGGCGGTGTTGAGCGCGGAGAACTTATTGTCCCCGGCCGGGATCACGGTGGCGAAGTACTCCCGGAACATCTCCGGCTGCTCTTTCAACGCGGTATCGGTGTCGAGGAAGATCACGCCCTGGGCTTCCAGGTCCTCGCGGATCTTGTGGTAGACCACCTCGGATTCGTACTGGGCCGCCACCCCGCCGATGTAGCGGGCCTTCTCGGCCTCCGGGATGCCCAGCCGGTCGTAGGTGTTGCGGATGTCCTCGGGCAAATCTTCCCAGGTCTGGGCCTGCTTCTCGGTGGACCGGACGAAGTACTTGATGTTGTCGAAGTGGATGCCGGACAGGTCGGCGCCCCAGTTCGGCATCGGCTTCTTCAGGAACGTCCGGTAGGCACGCAGCCGGGCCTGAAGCATCCACTCCGGCTCGCTCTTCTTCGCGGAGATATCGCGCACGACGTCCTCGGACAGTCCACGCCGGGCGGCGGTACCCGCGACATCGGTGTCGGCCCAACCGTATTCGTATCGGCCCAGCGAGGCGATCGTCTCGTCCTGGGTGCTCGGCCCCACCACTGCCGCGGTGACCTCCGGCGTGAGTGTCATGGTGACGCTCCTTCGATGCTCGTGGTTCCCTCGGCGCGGGTTGTGCGCAGAAGGCCGATCGGTGTTACTGAGGACGTTTGTCGAGCAGTGGTACATGGGTGGTGCATACGTTGCCGCCGTTGGCGATTGTGGCAAGCCGCTGCACATGGGTGCCAAGCACCTCGGCCATGGCCTGCCGCTCGGCATTGCACAACTCCGGGAACTCCCTGGCGACGTTGGCCACCGGACAGTGGTGCTGAAGGATCTGCACACCGCGAACGCCGACGCGCCCCTCCACCCGTGCGGTGGTGGCCGAATACCCCGCTTTGGTCAGCGCCGCCGCGATCTGCTCGGCGGTGGCCTCGACATCGACGTTGTCGCTGCCATTGACCGGCTTGACCTCGGACAAGATCGAGTCGATGCGCTGCCGGGCGAAGGCACGGACCGCGTCCTCGCCGCCGATCTCACGCAACTGGCGCAGCGCGGCCAACGCCAGGTCGTCGTAACGGTGTCCGAGCTTGCCCCGCCCGGCCGCGGTGAGCTGGTAACGCTTCGCCGGGCGGCCCCGCCCGGACTGCCGCCAGGACTCCGCGGTGTGCGCTTCAGCGTCGCCCATCTCAATCAGGGCATCCAGGTGCCGTCGCACCCCCGCCGCCGACAGGCCCAGCTGGGCACCGATCTCACCGGCGGTGATCGAACCGGACTCCATCAGCAACCGCACCACCGTGTCGCGGGTACGGCCCTCGTGAGAATCATGGACCCCGATTGCCCCTGATGGCCCAACCGTCCCGGGCGTCTCGGAAACCATGGCCGACCGCACAGCCGTACCGCCTGGGCGCTGCCCGGGGGTTTTGGCCGTGGATTCCACCCCGGTCCGGATTTTCACAACACCAGTGTGACGCAATTCCGATGGCGGGTCTAGGGAGGGTTACCTCAGTTAGAGCCCGAGGCGGAGTTACCCTGCTCACAGTCAGGCACCGAGCGTCGGCCGTTAGGCTGCTCTGGTGGCAGCCCGTCGGCATTTGCTGAGCACATCGATCGCGCATTTGCACGGCGACGAGCGCCCCGTTGGCACCCCCCTCAACCCGGCCGAACTGGTCGCGCTGCGCCGCACCAGGCTGTTCGGCGCCGCCGGCACCGTGATGATGGCGATCGGCGCGTTGGGTGCGGGCGCCCGGCCGGTGATTCAGGACCCCACATTCGGCGTCCGGTTGCTCAACCTGCCTTCGCGGCTGCAGACGGTGGCCCTGACCACGACTACCACCGGGGCGGTGATGATGACGCTGGCCTGGCTGCTGCTGGGCAGGTTCGCGCTGGGCCGCCGGCGAATGTCACGCAGCCAGTTGGACCGCACCCTGCTGCTGTGGATGCTGCCCCTGCTGGTGGCGCCGCCGATGTATAGCAAAGACGTCTATTCCTACCTGGCGCAGAGCCAGATTGCCCGGCTCGGCCTGGACCCCTACCGGGTGGGCCCGGCGCCAGCGCTCGGCCTCGATCATGTGTTCACCCTGTCGGTGCCCAGCCTATGGCGGGAGACGCCGGCACCGTACGGACCACTGTTCCTGTGGATCGGCCGGGGTATCTCGGCGTTGACCGGGGAGAACATCGTCGCCGCGGTGCTGTTCCACCGGGTGGTGGTGCTGATCGGGGTGGGCATGATCGTCTGGGCCACGCCACGGCTGGCGGCCCGCTGTGGGGTGGCCGAGGTGAGTGCGCTGTGGCTCGGGGCGGCCAATCCGCTGCTGCTGATGCATCTGGTTGCCGGGATCCACAACGAGGCGCTGATGCTGGGGCTGATGCTGACCGGCACCGAGTTCGCCCTGCGCGCGATCGACTCGCCTCAACCCCTGATGCCCCGGTTCAACCGACCCCGGCCCGCGGCCCACTGGCGGGACTGGGCGCCACTGGGTGCACTGCTGGCCGGTGCGGTGCTGGTCACGATGTCGTCGCAGGTCAAGTTGCCGTCACTGCTGGCGTTGGGCTTCATCGCGATGGCCCTGGCCTGCCGGTGGGGTGGCAACCTGAGGGCATTTCTGCTGGCCGGTACCGGGATGGCAGCGCTCGCGCTGGCGGTGACGGCTGTCATCGGTTCGGCCAGCAGGCTCGGATTCGGGTGGGTCTTCACCCTGGGCACCGCCAACGTGGTGCGCAGTTGGATGTCACCGCCGACGCTGCTCGCCCTGGGCACCGGGCAGGTGGGCATCCTGCTGGGCCTCGGCGACCACACCACCGCGGTACTGTCGCTGACCCGCGGCATAGGCGTGCTGATCATCGCGGTGATGGTGACCTGGCTGCTGCTGGTGGTGCTGCGTGGCCGACTGCACCCGGTCGGTGGGCTCGGGGTCGCACTGGGCATCACAGTGCTGCTTTTTCCGGTCGTGCAGCCGTGGTACCTGCTCTGGGCGATCATCCCGCTGGCCGCGTGGGCGACCCGACCACGGTTCCGGGTCGCGGTGATCGCGGTGACGCTGGTGGTGGGGATCTTCGGCCCGACTGCCAACGGCGACCGGTTCGCGCTGTTTCAGATCGTGGACGCCACCGTGGCCAGCGGAATCGTGGTGCTGCTGTTGGTCATGATGACCTACACCCACCTCCCCTGGCGTGCGCTGCCCGAGGAACCGGACCGCACCGATGATGCGCCGCATGCGCAGCCTCACCGGCCGGCTGCGCTACCCGACGCCTACGCTGATTCCCCGTGATCGTCCTGAATCCCACCCCCGACACCGCGGTGCGGTTGCGCGGAGTGGTCAAACGGTACGGGGCCGGGCCGTCTGCGACCGTGGCGGTCGCCAACCTTGATCTTGAGGTGCACACTGCCGAGGTGTTCGCCCTGCTCGGCCCGAACGGGGCGGGCAAGACCACCACGGTTGAGATGTGCGAGGGCTTCGTGCGCCCGGACGCCGGCAGCATCGAAGTGCTCGGGCTGGACCCGGTCACCGACAACGACCGACTACGGGAGCGCATCGGAGTGATGCTGCAGGGCGGCGGCGGCTACCCGGCGGCCCGGGCCGGCGAGATGCTCAACCTGGTGGCGTCCTATGCCGCCAGGCCGCTGGACCCGCAGTGGCTGCTGGCAACACTGGGTCTCACCGAGGCCGCCCGCACCACGTACCGGCGGCTCTCCGGCGGCCAGCAGCAACGGTTGGCGTTGGCGTGTGCACTGGTGGGACGGCCCCAGCTGGTCTTCCTCGACGAGCCGACCGCCGGCATGGACGCCCACGCCCGACTGGTGGTGTGGGAGCTGATCGACGCGCTGCGCAACGACGGCGTGACGGTGGTGTTGACCACCCACCACCTGCGGGAGGCCGAGGAG
>JBDTKT010000032.1:0-7634 GCA_039935195.1 Mycobacterium sp. | reverse complement strand
GCAGAGCCTCTGGATGCAGAAAGTCGCGGCCGATCCCCGCCACTCGCAGTGGTACATCGAGCGCTTCCGGTCCAAGGAGCGTGCCGGTGAGGATCTCGCCGGCGAAGCTCGCCTCATCGACGCGATGACTGCCCGCGGAGCCCACATCCTCGATGCCGGCTGTGGCCCCGGCCGGTTGGGCGGGCCGTTGGCCGACGCCGGTCACCGTGTGGTCGGTGTCGATGTCGACCCGGAACTCATCGACGCCGCCGACCAGGATCATCCCGGACCACGCTGGCTGGTCGGCGACCTCGCCGAACTCGACCTGCCCGCGTGCGGCATCACCGAGCCATTCGACATCATCGTCTCGGCCGGAAACGTCATGGGATTTCTCGCTCCCAGCACCCGCGCCGTGGTGCTGACCCGGCTACGCGCCCACCTGGCCGACGACGGCCGAGCGGTGATCGGCTTCGGTGCGGCATTCGGGTATGAATTCAGCGAGTTCTTCACCGATGCAACGGATGCCGGGTTGACGCCCGATCTGCTGTTGTCCACCTGGGATCTGCGACCGTTCACCGACGACTCCGACTTCCTCGTCGCGATCCTGCGACCGGCCTAGACATCCGGGCCGGCAGGCGAATCGGGCATCCAGCATGCCGAACCGTGATAGGACAGAAGACATCCGAGCACACGATTGGTCCACCGAGACGTGCGCGGCGTGGGGCAAGCGCCGCGACATGGTCGTGCACACCGACGCACCGGTCAACGCCGAACCGCCACCGGCGGTGTTGGCTGAGGACGAGATCACCGCATCTGATGCCTTCTACTGCCGCAACCACGGAGCGATACCCGACATCACCCCCGGGTCGTGGCGGCTGCGGGTCGGCGGCACCGCCGGTAAGCCGCTGACCCTGACCTACGACCAACTGACCACCGGGTTCCCGGTCCACGAGGTGGTGGCGACCCTGGAGTGCGCCGGTAATCGGCGCGCCGAGTTGCTGCGGGTTCGCCCGATACCGGGGAAGGAACCGTGGGCGCAGGGGGCGATCTCCACCGCTGTGTGGCAGGGGGCAGCACTGGCAGACGTGTTGCGAGAAGCCGGAGTTCGCAGCGCCGCCGGGTTACACGTGGCGTTCTCCGGGGTCGATGTCGCACCGGAGTCGTCCCCGGTTCAGGTCTACGGCGGTTCCATCCCGCTGGACAAGGCGATGTCCGATGAGGTGCTGCTGGCCTGGCGGATGAACGGCGAACCGCTACCGCGCATCCACGGCGGGCCGGTGCGACTGGTCGTTCCCGGGTTTATCGGCGCCCGCAGCGTCAAGTGGCTCACCGAGATCACCGTGCAGCCGTTCCCGTCGCTGAATTACTTTCAGGCAGTTGATTATCGGCTGCTGTCCGCCGGCGTCTCGCCCGCTCCCGGCGTCGGGATCGCACTGTCGTCGCTGCTGTTGAGTTGCGGGATTCTGGCTCCCGACGACGAGGCGACGGTCCCGGCTGGGCCGCTGACCATCGGTGGCTATGCGATCGCCGAGGACACCCGGCGCATCGCCAGCGTCGAAGTGTCGACAAACGGCGGGTCCGATTGGCAGAGCGCCGAGCTACGACCCGTGCGAAGCCGGTGGGCGTGGCGGCACTGGTCGCTGACCGTCACCGCCGAACCGGGACCGCTGCGCGTGACCGCGCGGGTGCGGACCGACACCGGCACCACCCATCCGGAATCACCTGCGGCACTGTGGAATCCTGCCGGCTACGCGAACAACTCCTGGCCCCACATCGACCTGACCGTCACCTGAAGCCGAGCTTCAGCGGCGTAGGAAGGACAGCACCACCGATTCGAAGGCGTCCTTTGCCTCGATCATGGTCCAGTGCCCGCAGTTGGGGAAGACGTGAAACTCCGCGTTGGGAATGGTGCGCATCGGGATCAGCGCCATATCCAGCGGGCTCACCCGGTCGTCGCGACCCCAGGTGATCAACGTCGGCGCGGCGACCCGGTGCATCATCGCCCACGGCAGCGGCCCCTTGGCCGCCTTCATCATCTGCATCATCGCGGCAAACGCCTCTTTGCCGTACATCCGCCGCGCGCTGGCCAGCGTCTCCGGCTCGGTGGCCAGCTTCCACCGCTCCTCGATGAGTTCCTCGGTCACCACCGCCGGGTCATAGACCATCGAGTGCAGCCAGCGGATCAGCGCATCGCGAGTCGGGTTCTCGGTGAAGTCCTGCAGCAACCGGACACCCTCGGCCGGCCCCGGACTCAGCAGGTTGGTGCCGATCCCACCGATGGTCACCAGCTTGCCGACCTTGTCCGGGCTGGAAATCGCGTAGTTGATCCCGACGGCGCCGCCCATCGAGTTACCGACGATGTCGACCCGTTCCAGGCCCAGTGCGTCGACGAACATTCCCACCGCACCGAAGGCGGTCACCATCGGGTGCCCGCCGAAGTCGTCGCTGACCCCGAATCCGGGGAATTCCAAAACCAGGCAGCGGAAGTGCTCGGCGAACGCCGGCAGCACGCCACGATAGTTGCGCCACCCGGTCACCCCGGGCCCGGACCCGTGCAGCAGCACCAGCGGCGGCCCGTCACCGACCTCGTGATAGCGCAGCGCCCCCGAATCGGTGGCGACCTCGCGCAGGGTCGACTCGTAACTCAGTTCCGGCGACATGGGCCTCCTATCGAAGGGACACGCTAACGCCGAGGAAAGCCCACCCGGCCGTCGGGGTCGGAATCGGCCCGCGTCGGAACGAATCGCGCGGGTATACACTTCCGCCGATGGGCGCCCTGAACTCTCCGAAAAGCTATGTCGCACTGGGGGTGTTCCACGCGGTTGACGCCGTGCTGTGCGCCATCCCGATCCCCCAGGTCGAAGAATTGCTCGACGACCTGCAGGTTCCGCAGCGGACCGGCCGGATGCCGATGGGGTGGGTGCTGGCCGTGGTCAAAAGCTTCGCAGCGGTCGGCCTGCTGTCCGTGTTCCGGTTTCCAGGGCTGGCCCGACTGACGACTTCGATGCTGACCTTGTACTTCTCGATCGCCGTAGGCCTGCACCTGCGGTCCTGGGACCGGGCGTCGAGCATGACCCGACTGGCGATGCTGCTGGCGGCATTCTTCCTGGCAATGTGTGCCGCAATGAGCGTCAAGGGCCCGCAACCCGACGGCGGGCACGAGGGCTCGTAGCCCGTACGACCAGCACAAAAGCCGAGTACCCGCAAGATTCGACGGCAGTGCCCGGGCTGTTTCTAGAACTCGTTACACTTCGCGACGTGCCTAACGCAGATTATGTCGTAGTCGGTGCCGGCAGCGCGGGTTGCGCGGTGGCTCGCAGGCTCGCCGAGAGCGGTGCCTCGGTCGCCCTGCTCGAAGCCGGCGGCCGCGACGACAAGGGCATTGCCAAGATGCTGTTCCAGACCCCGGGTGCCATCAACATCATGCACTCGACACCGCAGCTCAAGAGGTTCTTCGACTGGGACTACAAGTCGACGCCGCAGACCAGTGCGCTGGGCCGCAAGATTCCGATGACCCGGGGCCGGGTGCTGGGCGGTTCCAGCGCGGTCAACGGCATGCTGTTCGTCCGCGGCAACAGGCAGAACTTCGACGACTGGGCGGCGCAGGGCTGCACCGGATGGGGCTACGACGACGTTCTGCCGTACTACAAGCGGATGGAGGATTGGGAGGGCGGCGCCAGCGAACTGCGCGGCACCGGCGGCCCGATCAAGGTCACCCGCAAACACAACCTCACCGACGCCGCGCGGTCGTTCATGGGTGCCGCCTCCGAACGTATGGGCGTACCGATCATCGACGACTACAACGGCGCCGAGCAGGAGGGCGTCTCAGTCTTTCAGCAGAGCGTGGCGAACGGTCGGCGCTACTCCGCCGCGGAGGGCTACCTGCACCACAATCCGCTGCCCAACCTGCGGGTGGTGCTGGGTGCGACGGTCTCGAAGGTCATCGTCGACGGATCGCGGGCGACCGGTGTGGAGATCATCAGCAAAGACGGCAGCCGCGAGGTGCTGACCGCATCCCGCGAGGTCGTGCTGACCGCGGGTACGTTCGGCTCGCCCCAGATCCTGATGCTGTCCGGAATCGGCCCGGCCGCGCACCTGACGCAGCACGGGATCGCAGTGCGCGCCGACCTGCCGGTCGGTGACAACCTGCACGACCACCTCTACGTCCCGGTCGCATTCGAAATGGCCTCGGCGGTGCACAAGCCGATCCCGACCTATTTCGCCCGCGGACTCCTCGCCGAGAAGCGCCACCCCGGAACCACCTGGGCGGGCGACTCATCATTCGAGGCGGTCGCATTCCTGCGCACCTCTCACGCGAAAAATGTGCCGGACCTGCAGGTGTTGACCATTCACTGGGTCTACCCGGCGCCCAACCAGGACGCCGACAAGCGGATCGTGCCGCCGACCCGCAAGCCCGGCCAGAGCGTCTTCCCGGCGCTCATCTACCCGCAGAGTCGCGGCACCGTTCGGCTGGCGTCGGCCGACCCGACCGCGGCACCGCTCATCGACCCCGGCTACCTCACCGAGTCGCAGGACACCGAGGTGCTGCTGGAGGGCATCGCCATGGTCCGCGACATCATGGCCGACGCCGGCGACAACCGCGGTGAAGTCGTTCCCGGACGAGAGTTCTTCGACCCGGCGGCGATGCGCAAGGAGTTACCCAACCGGATCCACACCGTCTACCACCCGGTCGGCACCGCCCGGATGGGCGTCGATGAGCGGGCGGTAGTCGATCCGACGCTGCGCGTCCGGGGCATCGACGGCCTGCGGGTCGCCGACGCATCGATCATGCCGAGCATCACCGGTGGCAACACCAATGCCCCGGCGATCATGATCGGCGAGAAATGCGCGGACCTGATCTTGCAGGGTTAGGGCTCGTCGCGCCGCGCGGTCCGGGTGGGTTCCGCGGTGCGCCAGTCCTCCACCTCCGGCGGCAGCGCCACCGGGAATTTGTTCTCGTTATGAGCCGACCAGTGCGCGTGGCCCAACTGATGGATGTGGAAGCCGTGCCGCAGCGCCTCGCTGAAGCCCATCGCGTCGGTGGCGGCGTTCACCGAGTCTTTGATCAGCAGCGCGGCCATCGTGGGGCGCTCCGCGATGCGGCGGGCGAACTCCAGGGTCTTCTCGGCCAACTCCTCGAGGGGGAACACCTTGGAGACCATCCCCAGTCGATAGGCTTCGCCGACGTCGATCGAATCGCCGGTCAGCAGTAGCTCTTTGGCCTTGCGGGGGCCGAATTCCCAGGGATGGGCATAGTATTCGACGCCCGGCATACCGAGCCGCACCCCCACCACGTCGCTGAACCGGGCATTGTCGGCGGCGACGATCAAGTCGCACGCCCAGATCAGCATCAGCCCCGCCGAGATGACGTTGCCCTGGGCCTGCGCGATCGTAATCTTGCGCAGCTCACGCCAGCGGCAGGTGTTCTGGAAGTAGAAGTGCCACTCCTGCAAGTAGGTCTTCTCGACGACCGCCTCGCGGGTGGCACCGTGCGAACGGAACGTCCGGTGCTGGGCCGACCCAGGCCGCCGCTCGGCCAGCGCCGCCTCCGACCCCAGGTCGTGGCCGGCGGAGAAGTTCTTCCCCCGCGCCGCCAAGATCACCACTCGGACCGTGTCGTCGGCCTCAGCCCGGCAGAACGCCTCGTCGAGTTGCACCAGCAGGGTGCGATTTTGTGCGTTGTGCGCCTCGGGCCGGTTCAGCCAGATTCGAGCGATGCGGCCGTCGTCCAGCGTCTCGTAGTCCACCGCCGGGGCCTGGTCGGGTGTCGTCATGCGCAGCCACCTCCACCGCACAGACTACGGTCGCACCGGCTAAATCCTGGCCGGGGGTGCTGGGGGTTGCTGTACCGCAGTGATTGCTCGGCGGATTTCGCATACAGTTATGTCATGCCCGCTAAAACTGACCATGCCGAGATCGAAGGCGTGGAGCCGCTGGAAGACAACACCGCAACCCAGGCCAGGAAGGTCGTCGCCGCGTTTGCCACCGACGCCGACGAGTGTCGGGTATTCCTGTCGATGCTCGGCATTGGGCCCACAAAGCCCGAGGCGTAAATGCCCCGGGCGGGAGACCAGGGCGCCCCAGGGCCTGGTGATTCCGATTTCGTGGTGGTCGCCAACCGGCTGCCCATCGACATCGAACGACTCCCCGACGGCACCACCGCGTGGAAGCGCAGCCCGGGCGGGCTGGTAACCGCACTGGAACCGCTGCTGCGCCGCCGTCGCGGGGCCTGGGTCGGCTGGCCCGGCAGCCTGGACGCACCCACCGACCCCATCGACATCGACGACCTGCGGCTGCACCCGGTCGCCTTGACCGGCGACGACATCGCCGAGTACTACGAGGGGTTCTCCAACGCGACGCTGTGGCCGCTGTACCACGACGTAATCGTCAAACCGATCTACCACCGGCAGTGGTGGGATCGCTATGTCGACGTCAACCGTCGGTTCGCCGAGGCCAGCGCGCAGGCGGCCGCACCCGGGGCGACCGTGTGGGTTCAGGACTACCAGCTGCAATTGGTGCCCGCGATGCTGCGCGCGCTGCGCCCCGACCTGACCATCGGTTTCTTCCTGCACATACCGTTTCCACCGGTGGAACTGTTCATGCAGCTGCCGTGGCGCGCCGAGATCATCGACGGCTTGCTCGGCGCCGACCTGGTCGGGTTCCACCTGCCGGGCGGCGCCCAGAACTTCCTCTTCCTGGCGCGGCAGCTGGCGGGCGCCAGCACCTCGCGGGGTGCGGTCGGTGTGCGGTCCCGATTCGGTGAGGTGCGACTGGAGTCCCGCACCGTCCGGGTGGGTGCCTTTCCCATCTCGATCGACTCCGGTGAACTCGACCGCAGGGCACGCGGGCGCGATATCCGGCGGCGTGCCAAGGAGATCCGCGCCGAACTCGGCCACCCGCGCAAGATCCTGCTCGGGGTGGACCGGCTGGACTACACCAAGGGCATCGACGTCCGACTGAAGGCGTTCAACGAGCTGCTGGACGAGGGCCGGGTCAAGCGGGACGACACCGTACTGATTCAACTGGCGACCCCGAGCCGGGAGCGGGTGGAGAGCTACCAGATTCTGCGCGACGACATCGAACGCCAGGTCGGCCACATCAACGGCGAATACAGCGAGGTCGGCCACCCGGTGGTGCACTACCTGCATCGCCCGGTCCCCCGCGACGAGCTGCTCGCTTTCTTCGTGGCCAGCGACGTCATGCTGGTCACCCCGCTGCGGGACGGGATGAACCTGGTGGCCAAGGAGTACGTGGCCTGCCGCAGCGACCTGGGCGGCGCGCTGGTGCTCAGCGAATTCACCGGCGCCGCAGTCGAACTACACCAGGCCTACCTGGTCAACCCGCACGACCTGGAGGGCGTCAAGGACGCCATCGAGGCGGCGGCCGACCAGCCGATAGATGAGGGCCGCCGGCGGATGCGGGCGATGCGCCGCCAGGTCCTGGCCCACGACGTGGACCGGTGGGCCCGCTCGTTCCTCGACGCGCTCGCCGGCACGCACCCCTCGGCTACGGCGGCGGACTGATCAGCTACACAGGTGGACCGGGGTGTCCTGGCAGTTCAGCGGGTAGCGGTTGACCGGGTTCGGCAGCGGTGAGACGAAGGTCAGCGTGAACGGAGTTTTGTCGAGCCCCGGCTGTCCCCCACAGACCGCATT
>JBDTKT010000031.1:0-7948 GCA_039935195.1 Mycobacterium sp. | reverse complement strand
ACCGCGAGGTAGTGAATTGAGTCGGACGCCATCCGGATCAGGTCACGCAGGGGCAGGCGACTGCCGCCGCCGGTGCGGGCCGGAGCGGGCATCGGGATGCGCGGATCGGCCACGGCGTGGATCGCCTGGTCGAGTTCACCGAGTTTGGTGGTGACGACCACGGTCACCGGCACGCCCCGATGGGTGCCCAAGCCGCCGGATTCAATGGCTTGGCGCAGCCCGAGTTTGAGCGCGTCATGGCAGCGCTGTTGCGATGATCGCGTGTCGTGCTGGACTGCGGCGTGATCGGCGGGCGGGTCGGGTTGGTGATGGCCTGGGCGGACCGCGGCGATGATGGCTTCTAGGTAGGCGCGGGTTTCGGGGTCCAGACACCCGGTGAGCCGACTCATTCCGTCGGTGCCCTGCCGGCCCAAGATGAGGCTGCGGCGGCGGGCCCGATCCTCATCGGAGAAGTTGCCGTCGGGGTTGAGGACGTTGGCGATGCAGTGGCCGATCGCGGTGACGAATTTGGCGTCCTGTTCGGTGGCGTGCCGCACCAGCGTGCGTTCGGCGCCGTCACGGTCAGTGGGGGTGACCTTGGCGGGTAGCTGGTCAAGTGCTTTGGTGATGGCGGTGATGTGATCGTCGCCGATGTGGCCGGCTTCGACGGCGGCGGCGACCTCGGGGAGTTCGGGTGGCAGTGACGGGCCGGTCATGCTGCGGCGCGGCCGGATTCGTGCCGCGATGCGAAATCGGCGCTGAATCTCCTCATGGCTGATGTGCAGCCGTGACCACAACAGGTCGCGGGCCTTGGTGGCGGCGGGGAGAGCAGGGTCGTCGGGACCGTCGACGGGCTCGGCGATCTCGCCGAACATACGATAGGACATACCACGGTTGACCCGGTGTTGGGTTTCCAGCCGCCTGGCCATATCGACGCGAAACGCATTGCCGACCAGATCGGTATCAGCTGAGCGCAGCCGGGCATGGGCGGCATCAATCAGCATCAAATCTGCACGGATCCCGGCGCGTGCTGCCTCCGCGGGGAGCAGGACCTGATCCGTAGCTGACATGCCTCGATTGTATCGAATAACAGTTCGAATATCGGGCGAGATTCGCCATCTGTGGATAAAGGGCCGACTGTGGACAAATCATCCGAAACCGCTCTACAGCAACGCTGTTGGAAGTTCGGCCAGATCGTCCGGTGCTCGCTCGGCCTCGATGATGATCGGAGCCGTACGGCCGGTCTTCTCGTACCGGAATCGCTCGCGGTAAGCCCAGTAGGCGGCGTCGGCAACGGCGTCGACCATCTTGAAGTTCAACGCCGCGCCGTTACCGATGCCCGCAACGGGCACGAACTGGCCGAGCTTTCGCTTGGTGACTCGCTGGCGGGAAGGCCGGCTTCGGCCGGGACAACCTCCCTGGACATCACGGTTAAGGCTCACGCCGTCCCCGCCGCGTGATCGACGCCGCTCCCGACCGGCGCGCGCCGAGCCCGACCGCTGTCAGATCCGTTCGGTAGGGTCCGTCGACGTGGCTCCGAGCGCAACCTACCCAACGGTGAATGCCCGCCTTGCCGACGAACTGGCCGTGTCGGAACGGCAGGTCGCCGCGACCGTCGCCCTGATCGACGGCGGTGCGACCGTGCCGTTCATCGCCCGGTACCGCAAGGAGGTGACCGGCAGCCTCGATGACGGCCAGTTGCGCGCACTCGACGAACGGTTGCGGTACCTGCGGGAACTGGACGACCGTCGCGCCACCGTGCTGGCCTCCATCGAGGAGCAGGGCAAGCTCACCGACGGGTTGCGTTCCGCCCTGCTGGCGGCCGACACCAAGGCGCGTGTCGAAGACATCTACCTGCCCTACAAACCCAAGCGCCGCACCAAGGCGCAGACCGCCCGCGAAGCCGGGCTCGAGCCCCTGGCCGATCGGTTACTGGCCAACCCGGCGCTGGACCCGCAGCGGGCCGCCGCGGAGTTCGTCTCCGACGCCGTCTCCGATGCCGTCGCCGCGCTGGAGGGGGCACGCGCCATCCTCGTCGAGCGGGCCGCCGAGAACGCCGAGCTCGTCGGCGCCGTCCGAGAGAGGTTCTGGTCGGACGGGTCGCTGCGGACGGTGCCACGTTCGGAAGGCGCAGCCAAAAGCGCCGCGGCACAGAAGTTCCGGGACTACTTCGAATTCGCCGAGGCGCTGAAGACCATGCCTTCGCACCGGGTGCTCGCGGTGCTGCGGGGTGAGAAGGAAGAAGCTCTGGCCCTGAACTTCGACGGTGGTGACAAGGAGCCGTACCAGGTGATGGTCGCTCGGGCTCTCGGTGTCGACATGGCCGGCTCCGCGGCGGCGACCCACTGGCTGGCAGAGACCGTGCGATGGGCGTGGGACACCAGACTGGTGTTATCGGCCGCGGTCGATGCCCGCATGCGGTTGCGGCAGCGCGCGGAGGTGGATGCCGTGGCGGTGTTCGCCACGAACCTCAAGGATCTGCTGCTGGCGGCACCGGCGGGTGCGCGCACCACGCTCGGGTTGGACCCCGGCTACCGGTCCGGCGTCAAGGTGGCCGTGGTCGACGACACGGGCAAAGTGATCGACACCTGCGCGATCTACCCGCACCAGCCGCAGAAGAAGTGGGATGCGGCTAAGGCGACGCTGGCCGCGCTGGTCGCCCGGCATGGCGTGGACCTGATCGCGGTCGGCAACGGCACCGCGTCGCGGGAGACCGAAGCTTTGGCCGCCGAACTGATCGCCGATATCCGGGCCGCCGGCGCCACCGCGCCGACCAAGGCCATGGTCAGCGAGGCCGGCGCCTCGGTGTACTCGGCCTCGGCGTACGCCGCCCACGAGATGCCGGACCTCGATGTCACCCTGCGCGGTGCGGTGTCCATCGCCCGACGACTGCAAGATCCGCTGGCCGAACTGGTCAAGATCGAGCCGAAATCGATCGGCGTCGGGCAGTACCAGCACGACGTGACACCCGGAACGCTGGCGCGCAGCCTCGCCGCCGTGGTCGAAGACGCCGTGAACGCCGTCGGCGTCGACGTCAACACGGCGTCGGTTCCGCTACTGGCACGGGTGTCGGGGGTTTCGGAGTCGCTGGCCGAAGCCATCGTCAACCACCGCGACAAGACCGGCCCGTTCCGCGGTCGGAAAGCCCTACTCGATGTTCCGCGGCTGGGCCCCAAGGCGTTTGAGCAGTGTGCCGGGTTCCTGCGTATCCGCGACGGCGACGATCCGCTGGACACTTCCGGGGTGCACCCCGAGGCGTACCCGGTAGTGCGGCGCATCCTGGACCGATCCGGGGTCACCTTGGCCGAACTCATCGGTGGCGAACGGCTGCTGCGGTCGTTGCGGCCCGCCGACTTCGCCGACGACCGGTTCGGGATCCCCACCGTGACCGACATTCTCGCTGAGTTGGAGAAGCCGGGCCGCGACCCGCGGCCGGCGTTCACCACCGCCACGTTCGCCGCCGGGGTGGAGAAGGTGGCTGACCTCGAGGTGGGCATGATCCTGGAAGGTGTGGTGACCAACGTCGCCGCGTTCGGCGCCTTCGTCGATGTCGGCGTGCACCAGGACGGACTGGTGCACGTCTCGGCGATGTCCGAGAAGTTCGTCTCCGACCCGCATGACGTGGTCCGGTCGGGGCAGGTGGTGCGGGTCAAGGTCGTCGTCGTTGACGTCGAACGCCAGCGGATCGGGCTGAGCCTGCGACTCGGCGACGACTCGAAAGCCGCCCAGAGTCGCAAACCGGCCGTGCGCCGGGACAGTGCCAAGCAGAGCAGCGGTCAGCGGCCCAACCCGGGGCGCGGCGGCGCTCCCGGTGGCCGGGAATCCGCCGTGCCCGGGGGGTCGATGGCACAGGCCTTGCGTGACGCGGGCTTGGGCGGGTGACATGCCGCGGCTCCGGCCGGCCGCCGTAGAGGGTGGATTTCATCCCGTCGAGGCCGGTTATGCTCGTTCAAATCGTGCGACAACCGAGGTGAGGGCATGCCCGCAGACACCGATGCGAAAAAGCAGTTCGTCGGCATCCTCGCCGCCATCGTGGGTGACGCCCAACTGCTGACCGGCGAGCGGATCGGACCGGACTACCACCACGACGAGGCGCTGCCCGGCGCACCGGTAGCCCCACGGTTTGTGGCCCGCCCGCAGACCGCCGAGCACGTCGCCGCACTGCTGGCCGCCGCCACCGAGGCCGGTGTCCCGGTGACGGCCCGCGGCTCGGGTACCGGACTGTCGGCGGCCGCACGGCCCTGCCCGGACGGGCTGCTCATCTCCTTCGAGCGGATGAACCAGATCCTGGAGGTCGACCCCGACAACCAGGTGGCGGTGGTGCAGCCCGGGGTCACCCTGGCCGACCTGGACGTCGCCACCGCTGCGGAAGGGTTGGTGTACACCGTCTTTCCCGGTGAGCTCTCCGCCAGCATCGGCGGCAACGTGGGTACCAACGCCGGCGGGATGCGGGCGGTCAAATACGGGGTGACGCGGCACAACGTGCTCGGGCTGCAGGCCGCGTTGCCCACCGGCGAGTTGATCCGCACCGGCGGCAAGGTCACCAAGCTGTCCACCGGTTACGACCTGACCCAGCTGATCATCGGCTCGGAGGGCACCCTGGCACTGGCCACCGAGGTGACCGTACGGCTCTACCCGCGACTGGCGCACTCGGCGACGCTGCTGGTGCCGTTCTCCGACCTGCCCGCGGTGCTGCGCGCGGTCTCGGCGGTGGTGCGCAGCGGGGTGGACCCCAACATCCTCGAATACATCGACAAGCTCACCCTGGCCGCGATCACCTACGCGCAGGGCCTGAGCCTGGGCATCCCCGACGACATTCGCGATACCGCCGAGGCACACCTGGTGATCGGTCTGGAGAACCGCGACCACGACCGCCTCGACGACGACGTGGCCATGCTCGGCGAGCTACTCGAATCGCTCGGCGCGATGGATCTGTATGTGCTGGAAGGAAATTCTGCTCACGCCCTGATCGAGGCGCGGGAGAAGGCGTTCTGGACCGCCAAGGCCATCGGTGCTCACGACGTCATCGATGTGGTGGTGCCGCGCGCTCAGATGCATGAGTTCTTCACCCGGGCAAGCGAATTCGCTCAGCGGGCGGGCGCCGGGGTGGTCGGCTGCGGACATGCCGGCGACGGCAACGTGCACCTGGCGGTGTTCTGCGCCGACGACGACGTCCGGCACCGACTGCTGCACGACATGTTCGCCGCCGCGATGGCGTTGGGGGGAGCGATCTCCGGTGAGCACGGCCTGGGCCGCATCAAGACCCGACACTTCCTGGAACTGGAGGATCCGGTCAAAATCGCACTCATGCGCCGGATCAAGGAATCATTCGACCCCGCCGGCGTTCTCAATCCCGGTGTGCTGTTCGACGGAAACGTGGCCCCGTGAGCGCGCCGAGCCAGTGATCTGCAACGGGCTGAAATGGCCGGGACGGGGCGGTGCGGAAAACGAGATCGCCTGATCCGTTGACTTCGAAGACGAGAGAAGAGAGCACATGCCTTCTGTATTAGTTACCGGTGCCGGTAGGGGTATTGGTCTGGCGATCACCGAGCACATGAGCGAACGGGGATGGGACGTCTATGCCGCGGCCCGATCTGAATCTGCTCTGCAAAGGCTGGATCGGTTACCCAATGTGCACCCGATCCACCTCGACATCACCGACAGGTCGGCTATCGCGGCGCTTCCCGAGCGGCTTCCCGCTGCGCTCAACGGTGTGGTCAACAATGCGGGGATCCTCGTGAATGGACCGGTGGAGGGTTTGTCTCTCGATGACTTGACACGGCAGTTCGACGTCAACGTCATCGCCCAGATTGCGGTGACGCAGGCGGTATTGGCGAAAATACGTGAAGCACGAGGGCGAGTGGTGTTCATCTCGTCGGTCAGCGGATTGTTCACCACCCCGGGCACCGGTGCCTACAACGCGTCGAAGTACGCGATCGAATCCTTGGGCGATGCACTGCGTATGGAGCTGCGCCCGTGGCGAATCCCGGTCTCGCTCATCGAGCCCGGACCGATCCGCACCGACATGTGGGGTGACATGCTCGACGAGTACGACCGCATGACCGAACAACTGACCGAGGCGCACCGCGAACTCTACGCAGCTCACCTTGCCGGAAGCCGCAAGCTTTTGGGGCGCATGCAAAAATTCGCCGCCGACCCCAAGCGAGTCACGAAAGCGGTAGATCACGCACTCACATCGCGGCACCCTAAACGTCGCTACCTGCTAGACACCGCCAGTCGCGCGCAGAAGCTGATCATGGCCATCACGCCCGCCGCGATCGGCGACGCAGTCCTCGCTGCGGTCACCACGTCGAAGTGAGGCCGCGCGCTGGTGATGAAATGACACCGAGCGTCTCGAGGAGATTCCACGTGTGTTCAGCGGATTTACGATCCACCAACCCCACGTCGCATAGCGACTGGACCAGCAAACGGGTCCCCCTGCGATGCCCGAGCCGAACGTGCAACACTTCCAGCGAAGCGATGAGGAGGAGCGGCGTATGAGCAACGGTGCGCAGGCCCTGATCACCACCCTGGTCGACTGCGATGTGCGGGTCTGCTTCGCCAACCCCGGCACCTCCGAGATGCACTTCGTGGCCGCGCTGGACTCGGTGCCACAGATGCGTGGGGTGTTGTGTCTGTTCGAGGGCGTGGTCACCGGGGCCGCCGACGGTTATGCCCGGATCGCCGGGAAGCCCGCCGCGACCCTGCTGCATCTGGGCCCCGGGCTGAGCAATGGTCTGGCCAACCTGCACAACGCCCGGCGCGCGCACGTCCCGGTGATCAATGTCATCGGCGACCACGCCACCTACCACAAGAAATATGACGCACCGCTGGAATCCGACATCGAGCCACTGACCGATTGGACCCACGGCTGGGTTCGCCGGACCGGCTCGGGCGCCGACGTCGGTAGCGATGCCGCCGAGGCGGTGGCGGCGTCGATGGCCAGCCCGGCGTGCATCGCCAACCTGATCCTGCCAGCCGACATCTCCTGGGACGACGGTGCCGAACCGTCCGGTCCCCTCGAGCCGGTCCCGCCCGCCGCCCCGGACCGGCGGGCCGTGGTCGAGATCGCCGACGTGCTGCGCAGCGGTGAGCCCGCGGCACTGTTGATCGGCGGCCCGGCTACCGGTGTGCGCGGGCTCGCGGCGGCCGACCGGATCGCCGTGGCGACCGGAGCGCGCGCGCTGGTCGAGACCTTCCCGGCCCGGCTGGCCCGCGGCGCGGGGGTGCCGGCGATCGACCGGCTCGGCTACCTGGCCGAACAGGCTGCCTTCCAGCTCGACGGCATCAAGCACCTGATCGTTGCGGGCACCCGCGCCCCGGTCTCGTTCTTTGCCTATCCCGGCAAGCCCAGCGACCTGGTGCCCGAGGGGGTGACCGTACACAATCTGGCGGGCCTGGATACCGACGTGGTGGGCGCGCTGGAGCAGCTGGCCGAATTGGTGGCCCCCGGCACGCCGCCGCGTTTGGCGCCGGCCGCGGTGCCGGAACTGCCGTCCGGCGAGCTGACCCCGCAGAACTGGGTGCAGGTGATCGGTGCGCTGCTGCCGGAGAACGCGATCATCTCTGATGAGTCGAACACCTCCGGGCTGCTGCTGCCGGCGGCCACCGCGGGGTCACCGCGCCACGATGTGCTCACGCTCACCGGCGGGGCGATTGGGCAGGGACTGCCGGCAGCGCTGGGGGCGGCGATCGCCGCCCCGGATCGGCCGGTGATCGCCCTGGAGGCCGACGGCAGCGCCGCGTACACCATCTCAGCGCTGTGGACGATGGCGCGGGAGAACGTCGACGTGACCACGGTGCTAATCAACAACAGCGCCTACGCGATCCTGCGGCTGGAGTTGTCTCGTGTCGGCGCCGGCGCCGGCGGCCCGAAAGCCAACGAACTGCTGGACCTGTCCCGGCCGAAGATGAACTTCGCCAAGATCGCCGAGGGCTTCGGGGTGCCGGCTACGGTGGCGACCACCTG
>JBDTKT010000030.1:0-3812 GCA_039935195.1 Mycobacterium sp. | reverse complement strand
ACGGTGGTGCCGGGGCGGCCGGCAATCTGCTCTAGACGGGGACGGCACCAGCCGTACCAGCGGCAGCGATCAGTCCACCGTCACGGTCGGTCACCCGGAGTGCGGGTAGGAAGTTGTAACACGGAATCAACAATTTGGTTCATGCCCGAAAATGCTCGGTAACGTCGGCTTAACGCCTGCCCCGGACACTGAGAAGTATGAAACGGCTACTCCTACTGGCGGGGCTCACCACCATGATCGGTCTCGCGGCTCCCGCGCACGCCGACCTGGCGGCCGACACCGGCATTGACGGCCCGTTCCTCGCCACCCTGGCCGGTGCGGGCCTGACCCATCACGGCTCGGACCGTTCCGCGATCAGCGCCGGGCTGGCGGTCTGCCAGTTGATGGACGCCGGCATGTCGTCGATGGACACCGTTACCGCGGTGCAGACCACCAACCCGGGTTTCACCCTGGAGGACGCCGCCCGGTTTGCGGCGATCTCGGCGACCAACTACTGCCCGCAGCACATGTAACGGTCCGCCGGCACCGCCGACTTCGTCGCCATCAGCGCCATCCGACGTCGGCGGCGATGACGTGCTGGCAACCCCCGGCTTCCTGCTTTAGTCCGCCAGGAGGCGAACGCCCCACGCGCCCGGCGTTAGGGGGCTGCCTTTTCTCCCGCCTTTATCTCCAGTGAGCGCCGACTGCTCGTCGCGAACGCAATGCTGCATCCCGCTCGTCGTGTGTAATATATTCAACATGAGTACGCATAGCTTGCGGGAGTTGCGCGGGCAGTTGGGTGCCATCGTTCGCGGGGTGGCGACGACTGGCGAAGAAGTTATCGTCACCGACAGTGGCAGTGAAATCGCGGTCATCGTCTCGATGGCCGACTATGAACGGCTGCACGAACATGCTGATGTCGCCGACGCGTTACGACTGCGGGCGAAGCGATCCAGCGATTTTTCCACGTTGTCGATGACGGAGATGCTCGACGCACTGGGGGTCGGTGCCGACGCGTTCGCTGTTTCGTGAAGATCACTTTCCACCCAGATGTACTCAAGCAGCTCCAACGGCTACCGCGAGATGCGTTCGAGACTGTCCTGCAGATCATCATCGGCCTCGCTGAGCAGCCACGCCCGACCGGTGTGAAGAAGCTCGTCGGTGCCAACAATGATTGGCGGGTCAGGTTTGGGCAGTACCGGATCGTCTACCACATCGATGACGCCGATGCCGTGGTCACCATCTTTACCGTCGGCAAGCGCAGCGACGTCTATCGCTGAGCCCGGCCCGTCAGACTCGGGTCGGCGTCACTGTGACCACGTTGCGGACGGACGATCGAGCCACGGCGTTGAGACGGCACGGCTTTTACGGTTGTGGCCCAGTCGATCAGTGACCAGCTAAGTCCGGTCGAGAACTGACCACCCTTCGGCGATCGATTCGGCCCCAACCCACCTGTACGGCGTGTCGCGACCGTTTAGCCTTATGGACATGCGATTTGCCCGCGTCACCATCGATCCGGACGTGATGGGAGGCATGCCATGTATCCGGGGCTTGCGCATCCCCGTGGCGACCGTGGTCGCGATGGTTGCTGACCAGAGGACGTCGACTGAGATTCTTGCCGAGCTTCCCGATCTTGAGGCAGAAGATGTTGTCGAGGCCGGCCACGACGTCGCCCATGTTCGTGACCGTGGATTGACAAGCTCCAGCGATGATGTGGTCATCGCGGGCGAGGTACCTGTCGACGATCTGTTTGTGGAGCACTGCCCGGGTGACGTTCATGGCGTAGCGACGTTCAGTGCATTCGGCGGCAGCCTGGCTTCCTAGCCCCGCACCGCCGTCACCGTCATCACGTTGCGGAACGAGGCCAGCGGATCCTCGGCGGGGAACTCCCGGCCGTACTCGGCGTACAGCTCGCGGCGCGGCCGGGCGGTCACCTGCCAGCCCTGGTCGGTGAGGTAGTCGACGACGTCGTGGCGCTCACCGAGATAGAACAGCTCGGTCAGGTCCAGGTCGTAGCCGTATTTGCGCCACTGGCCGGTTAACGCCTGCGCCCGGTCGGCCATGTTGTGACCGCTGTCCGGGAAGCACTCGGTGGCAAGCCGACTGCCCGGTGCGGACAGTGCCGTGATGGTGTCGAACAGCCGGTCCTGAGCATCCGGCGGCAGGTACATCAGCAGGCCCTCGGCGCTCCACGCCGCCGGTCGGGTGTCATCAAAGCCAGCCCGGCGCAGCGCGTTCGGCCAATCGTCGCGCAGGTCGGTGCTGACCGTGCGGCGCTGCGCGGTGGGCTCGGCGCCCAGTGCCGACATGGTCGCGGTCTTGAAGTCGATGACCTGCGGCTGATCCACCTCGTAGACGGCGGTATCGGCGGGCCAGGCCAGCCGGTAGGCCCGTGAATCCAGGCCGGCGGCCAGGATCACCGCCTGCTGCGGCCCGGCGTCGCCACCGCAGGCGGCGAGGAAGAACTCGTCGAAGAAGCGGGTCCGGACCGCCAGTGAGGCCACCATCGACCGCACCTCGGCGGCGCGATCGGCCACCCCGTCCAGTTCATGGATCTGCCCGTCCACCAGCCCGGTGAAGAAGTCGATGCCGACCGCGCGCACCAGTCCCGCGGCGAACGGGTCGTTGATGATCGCGTCCGGCTCGGCGCTGGCCAGCGCGCGGGCGGCGGCCACCATGGTGGCCGTCGTCCCCACGCTGGACGCCAGATCCCAGCTGTCGTCTTCGGTGCGTGCCATCTGGTCACTACCTCTCTTGACGGGTGCATTGACGCCGTTGGTCTTAGCCCGAATCTACCGACCAATTGAGGGCGATGTTGAGCTGGCGGCGAGCCGTGGGCGGAGCTGCGAACCTGGTAAACGATGGTCCGAGAAAGTATTCGAGATTTCGATTTGCCATCGTCGGATGTCGGCGTATGGTCACAGATCAACATGTTTTATCGGGATATTGGCGGAGGTTTCACAGTGGTTGATCAGGATTTCACCAACAGAAATCATCGTTCGCGCAACGGCAAGGCGTACCGCCGTCGGGTAGCCGGCCTGGGTACGGTGGTCGGGGCGTTTCTCGCATTCGGCATGGCACCGTTGGCCACCGCGCCCGCGGCCAACGCGGATGAACTGGGCCTAGACGGCATCATCGACCAGCTGTCCGGTTCCGTTTCGGGCGTTGACCCCGGGTTGGATGCGGATCCCACTGCCGGTTCCGACAACCTTTTGAGCACGCTGAACCTGGAAGACACCGCCGGGTCGGCTGCAGCCGCCGATCCGTCCGACTTCACTCAGATGTTCAACAACTTCCTCTACCAGCCGATCCACGGCTTCGAGCAGGACTTGATTAACAACCCGGCGTTCGCTGCGCTGTTCGCCCCCATCAACCAGTTCTTTGCGCTGAGTGGCACGTGTGGCCTGATCTGCAACGGCGCCGATGGGACGGGCCCACTACTCCTCGCTAATGGTCAAGCCGGCGGGCTGCTGTTCGGTGACGGTGGCAACGGCTTCGACGGCGCCGGTGGTGCTGGCGGGGCGGCCTCGTTCGGCAACGGCGGTGACGGTGGCACCGGTGCCGACGGCCTTAACGGCGGTGCCGGCGGGAACAGCGCGTTCGGCGTCGCCGGCAATGGTGGCGACGGCGGGGCCGGTGCGGTCCTTCAGGTGGCTGGTATCGCGAGCCTGGGCAGCCCCGGTATCGGCGGCGCCGGTGGCAACGCGACCGGCTTCCTGTTCGGCATCGGCGGCAATGGCGGGGCCGGCGGGGCCGGCACAGAGCCTTCGCTGCTCAGCCTGGGCGACGCGACCACCGGCGGGGCCGGCGGAGCCGGCGGCAGCTCCAGCGTC
>JBDTKT010000029.1:0-8151 GCA_039935195.1 Mycobacterium sp. | reverse complement strand
GCCTTACCCCAGTTGATATTGCCCTGCTCGGCGTTGCCCACCTCGCCGACGGTGGCGCGACAGCGCACGTCGACGCGGCGGATTTCACCGCTGGGCATCCGCAAGGAGGCATACGCGCCCTCCTTGCCCAACAGTTGGATGCTCGACCCTGCCGAGCGCGCCATCTTGGCACCGCCGCCCGGTCGCATCTCCACCGCGTGGACCAACGTGCCGGCCGGGATGTTGCGCAACGGCAGGCTGTTACCCGGCTTGATGTCGGCGTTGGGACCGGACTCCACCACAGCGCCCTGCGAAAGGCCCTGCGGCGCGATGATGTAGCGCTTCTCGCCGTCCAGATAGTGCAGCAGCGCGATCCGTGCGGTGCGGTTCGGGTCGTATTCGATGTGGGCGACCTTGGCGTCCACGCCGTCCTTGTCGTGCCGACGGAAGTCGATCACCCGGTAGGCCCGCTTGTGGCCGCCGCCCTTGTGGCGGGTGGTGATTCGGCCGTGTGCGTTACGCCCACCCGTACTGTGCAGCGGACGGACCAGCGACTTCTCCGGATGCGAGCGGGTGATCTCGGCGAAATCGGAGACGCTGGCACCGCGGCGACCAGGTGTCGTCGGCTTGTACTTGCGAATTCCCATGTCTCTAGAGTCTTTCTCTCGCGCCGGCTAGGCCGGAGCTGCGAACAGGTCGATCGGCTTGCTGCCGGGTGCCAGAGTCACGATGGCGCGCTTGGTGTCCTTACGTTTGCCGAATCCGGCCCGGGCCCGCTTGCGCTTGCCCCGCCGGTTCGCGGTGTTCACCGAGGTGACCTTGACCGCGAAGATCTTCTCGATCGCGATCTTGATCTGCGTCTTGTTCGAGTCGGGACGCACCACGAACGTGTAGACGTTGTCCTCGATCAGCGCGTAGGACTTCTCCGAGATGACCGGAGCCAGAATGATGTCGCGGGGGTCGGTGACGGTCGCCATCAGGACGAAGCCCCTTCCTTGTCTGACGCGCGCGCAGTCGCCGCGCTGATGTAAGCGTCCAGTGCCTCCACCGAGAACACCAGGTCGTCGGCGCGCAGCACGTCGTGGGTGTTGAGTTGGTCGGGCGCCAGGATGTGCACCCCGGGCAGGTTACGCACGCTCTTGGCACCGGTCTCGTCGCTGCGGCCGATCACCACCAGGACCTTCTTGCGGTCGGTGATCGAGCCAAGGAACGCCTTGGCGCTCTTGGTCGACGGGATCTGACCCGACACCAACTCGGTCACCGCGTAGATGCGACCGTTGCGCGCCCGGTCCGACAGTGCGCCGCGCAGTGCGGCGACGATCATCTTCTTCGGGGTGCGCTGGCTGTAGTCGCGCGGCTTGGGGCCGTGCGCCACGCCACCACCGGTGAACTGCGGCGCACGGATCGAACCCTGGCGGGCCCGGCCGGTGCCCTTCTGCCGGTACGGCTTGCGTCCACCGCCGCTGACCTCACCGCGGGTCTTGGTCGAGTGCGTGCCCTGACGAGCCGCGGCCAGCTGCGCGATCACCACCTGGTGCATCAGCGCAATGTTGGCCGGAGCGTCGAACAGCTCCGCCGGCAGCTCGATGGAGCCACTCTTCTTGCCGTCCGGGGTTATGACGTCGATCTTGATGCCTGCCATTACTTCTCACCCTTTTTGATCGCGCTGCGGACCAGGACCAGCCCGCCGTTGCGGCCGGGGATAGCACCCTTGATCAGCAGCACGCCATTCTCTGCGTCGACCTTGTGGACCACCAGATTCTGGGTAGTGACGCGATCGCTGCCCATCCGGCCCGACATCCGGGTGCCCTTGAACACCCGGCCCGGGGTGGAGCAGCCGCCGATCGAACCCGGCCGGCGGTGCACCGCCTGGGCACCGTGGCTGGCGCCCTGGCCCTTGAAGCCGTGCCGCTTCATCGTGCCGGCGAAACCCTTGCCCTTGGAGGTGCCGGTGACGTCGACGTAGCTGCCGTCGGCGAAAATCTCGGCGGTCAGCTCCTGGCCGACCTCGTACGCCGCTGCTGCCGCCTCGTCCTCGAGGCGCAACTCGGTCAGGTGCCGACGCGGGTTGACCCCCGCCGCGGCGTACTGACCGGTCACGGGCTTGTTGACCTTGCGTGGGCTGATCTCGCCGTAGGCGAGCTGCACGGCGGAGTAGCCGTCCCGCTCGGGCGTGCGGATGCGGGTGACCACGTTGGGGCCGGCCTTGACCACCGTGACCGGCACGACTTTGTTGTTCTCGTCGAACACCTGCGTCATGCCCAGCTTGGTACCCAAAATACCTTTACGTGCCATGGTTTTCGGTGCTCCTACTGGATGTTGACGTCGACGCTGGCCGGAAGATCGATGCGCATCAGGGCGTCAACGGTCTTCGGCGTGGGGTCGAGGATGTCGATCAGCCGTTTATGCGTGCGCATCTCGAAGTGCTCCCGCGAGTCCTTGTACTTATGCGGCGAGCGGATGACGCAGTAGATGTTCTTCTCTGTCGGCAGCGGCACCGGGCCCACCACAGTGGCACCTGTACGGGTGACAGTCTCGACGATCTTGCGCGCCGAGGCGTCGACCGCCTCATGGTCGTAGGCCTTGAGCCTGATGCGGATCTTTTGTCCCGCCACGCTTCTGCTACCTCACTCCTGCATGTGGAGCCCGTCTCCGGACCCGATCTACCTCGCGCCCGGCCCGTCGGGCCGGGGCGCCGCCACCGCTGTTTATCTGTCTTGGTACACCAGCCCCCGCGGTTGGGCGTGTCGCCCACCGGCTTCGCTCACGGAAAAACTTCTCCGTGCTGCGAAGTGGGACCGGACGCGCCCGGGTGGGCGCTGGTCGTATGCCCGGCCGGGTCGAAACTCGGCGCAGGCGAACCTGAACAGTATGCCCCACATGTGTGCGGGCGCCAAATCCCCCTCGAGGGCGCACGACCGGCGCCCCCCGACCCTCAAGGGTGCGGACGGAGCACGGTCAATGGCGCGACCATAAGATGGCCGGCGTGGCTACCGAAACCAGCACCTACCAGGCATGGAAGCGGCTCTCTGGGTTACCGGGGGGAACTCGACTGTTCTCGGTGGCCGCGATGGCCCGGGTCCCGTACTTCGCATCGGTGCTGCCGCACGTGGTGCGGATGGAGCCGGGCCTGGCGGAGGTGACGGTGCCGAAGTGGTTCTACGTGTACAACCACTTGCACACCGTGCATGCGATCGCGTCGTGCAACGCCGCTGAGGTGGCGATGGGCATGCTGATGGAGGCCACCGTGCCGGCCAGCCACCGCTGGATCCCCAAGGCGATGACGGTGCAGTACCTGGGTAAGGCGACGACGTCGCTGCGGGCGACCGCCCGGTTGGACCCGCCGGACTTCAGCCGGATCACCGACGGTGCCGAGGTCGTCGTGCCGGTCAGCGTCACCGACCGGGCCGGTACCGAGGTGGTGCACGCCGATATCACCACCTGGGTGACCCCGGTCGGTTAGGGCGTTAGAGGCTGCGGGTGCGGTGTCAACGGTTGCCCCGCACGCTCGCCCAGAACGGGCACTGGTGCTCGACGGCGAAGTCGGTCACCGCCCTGCTGCCGCTGGTTCGCAGCGACATCCATTCGGCAGCGCCCGAATCGGTCCCGACCGCGGGCCAGTCGGGCTGCCCTGCCACGTCGGGCGCCCCGGTCGCCACGAATCGGGTCCAGTAGTCGATCATCTGGTCGGAGAGTCGACGCTGCGCGACGTCCAGCGGTGGCGCACCGCCCAGGTCGAACAGGTAGCGCATCTCCAGCGAGTGACTGGCACCGATACTGAACGGCACGTGCTTAAACAGCTCCGGCGCCGGGGCGTGCGGATCGTCGAACTCGTAGGCGTACACCCCCGGTGAGCTGTCACGGAGTCCGTCAGCCATCCGGTCGGCCAGGCAGGCGAAGATGTCGTCGGTGGCCGCAGTGGCAAAAGCCACCGACGCGTTGCCGCCGTACTTGCCGGGCGGATAGCGCTCTTGCACGGCGGCCGTGTTGCCGGGCCCGAAGGTATCCGACAGCATCGGGGGGTAGTCGCCGGCGGTCAGCTCCCGGCCCACCCGCAGATAGCGCAACGCCTCGAACAGGGTGAACTCGTCACGGTTGACGCCCAGCAACACCGGCACCCGGGCCGCGGACCCGGCGGTGATCACCTGCACCGGATCTTTCGGCAGCCCCTGGCCGCCGATGACCGGGCCACTGAGCCGATCGGTGCCGAACCGGGCGTACCACAGCGGCTTGGCAAATTTGCCGGACGGCAGCGCACGTAGGCAGGCCGCGGCGCTCGCCCGATCGGCACACCCGGCCGATGCCGAATAGTCGCGGCTGATCCGCTGCGCGGTCGGCACGTCGACCTGCGCCTGGCAGGGCCCGCTCTGGATGATCCCCGCCCGGAACAGTCCGCCGGAATCCGGCGCCGCGAGATGGTCGCAGACCGACATGCCGCCGGCGGATTCCCCGGCGATGGTCACCTTGGCCGCGTCGCCGCCGAACGCGGCGATGTTGTCGCGCACCCAGCCCAGCGCCGCCTGCTGATCAGCCAGCCCATAATTGCCCGGCTCCCCCAGGGCGGGTTCGGCGAGGAAGCCGAGCGCTCCCAGTCGGTAGTTGATCGTGACGACGACGATCCCGCCACGCACGGCCAACCGCCGCGCGTCGTAGATGTCGCCGCTGCCCTGCATGAAACTGCCGCCGTGGATCCACACCATGACCGAGCGCGGTTCGGGGACCGTACCGGTCGGCGTCCACACATTGAGGGTCAGGCAGTCCTCGCCGGTCGGCTGGTTGTCCCCCGCCTCTTGGACGCACCACCGGCCGGGCTCGCTCGCATCACGCACCCCCTGCCACGACTCCGGGGGTTGCGGGGGTCGCCAGCGCAGCGGCCCCACCGGCGGGGCCGCGTACGGGATGCCCTCGAACAGTCGGTGGTCCGGGGCAACCACACCGCGCACCGCCCCGGTGGCGGTCTGCACCACGTCGCCGTCGAGCGTGACCGCGCGGGACGGCAGCGGAGCGACACCCGCACCGCGGGCACAGCCGGTGCTCGGCACCGCGATCAGCACCAGTGCGGCGGCACCCGCCCACAGTCGCACCCAACGTCGGGCTGATCCGGTCGGCATGACGGACGATCCTAGTCGGGCCGACGACGAATGGATCGCCGCAAAGCGTCCCGGCCGCGCCGGAATTGACCGACACTGGAAGAAAGCTGACGCGTGTCAATTTTCTGCAGGCGAGGAGTTGCCCATGAGTGCACCGATAGTTGACGACGCCGCCCTGGTCTTCACCGACCCGACCGCCTACACCGACGAACGGCGACTGCATGCGGCGCTGACCCATCTGCGGGCGCACGCGCCCGTCTCGCTGGTGGATCACCCGCCGTACCGGCCGTTCTGGGCGATCACCAAGCACGCCGACATCATGGACATCGAGCGCGACAACGTCCTCTGGATCAACGAGCCCCGGCCGGTGCTGGCCACCGCCGAAGCCGATGACTTGCAGCGCTCCCTGCTGGATTCCGGTATGGGGCTGCGCACCCTGATCCACATGGACGACCCGCAGCACCACAAGATGCGGACCATCGTCGCCGACTGGTTCCGGCCCAAGGCGATGCGGGCGATGAAGACCCGCATCGACGAACTGGCCAAGCGCTACGTCGACCGGATGGCAGAACTCGGCCCCGAGTGTGACTTCGTTCAGGAGATCGCCCTGAACTACCCGCTCTACTCCATCATGTCGCTGCTCGGCCTGCCGGAAGCGGACTTCCCTCGGATGCTGCGACTGACCCAGGAGCTTTTCGGCGGCGACGACGACGAGTACCGGCGCGGCATCACCGCCGAGGAGCAACTGCCGGTGCTGCTGGACTTCTTTGCATACTTCAACGAGCTCACCGCGGCGCGGCGCGCCCAGCCGACCGACGACCTGGCGTCGGCCGTCGCCAACGCCCGCATCGACGGCGAACCGCTGTCCGACATCGACACCGCCTCCTACTACGTCCTCCTCGCCACCGCCGGCCACGACACCACCAGTGCAGCGATCAGCGGCGGCCTGCAGGCGCTGATCGACCACCCCGACCAGCGGACCCGGCTCCGCGACAACCTCGACCTGATGCCCACCGCGGTCGACGAGATCATCCGGTGGGTTACTCCGGTCAAGGAGTTCATGCGCACCGCCACCGCCGACACCACCGTTCGGGGGGTTCCGATCGCCGCGGGCGAATCGGCCTACCTGTCCTATGTTTCGGCCAACCGCGATGAAGACGTCTTCACCGACCCGTTCGCCTTCGACGTCGGCCGCGACCCGAACAAGCACCTGTCCTTCGGCTACGGCGTGCATTTCTGCGTCGCATCGGCGCTGGCCCGGATGGAGATCAACAGCTTCTTCAGCGCACTGATCCCTCGGCTGGAGTCCATCGAGCCGACCGGTGAGCCGCAGCTGATCTCGACGACGTTCGTCGGCGGCATCAAGCACATGCCGGTCCGGTACCGGCTGCGTCCCTGAACCGCAAGTCCCTGAACCGCAAGTCCCTGACCCGCACGCCCCTGACCGCGGGCCTCCTAGCCGCGCAGCCACTGCGCGGCCCGGTGCGCCAGCATCACGACCGATGCGTGCGGTCCGCGGCTGGTGATCCGGGGCAGCACCGAGCCGTCGACCACCCACAAACCCTCGATACCGCGCACCCGACACCGCGTATCCAGCACCGATCCCGGTTCGGTGTCGGCGCCCATCGGAACGGTGCCGCACAGGTGCTGCGACGTCGACCAGGCCGGTGAGCCCACTTGGGCTGCCGCGCCGACGATCTCGCCCACCAACTGCACCCCTGCGCGCAGCGCGGCGATGTCATCGGGTTCGGAGTCGTAGCGGTACTCGATACGCGGCGGCACCCGCGGATCGACCGAAACCAGTGTCAGCCGGCCCCTTGACCGCGGCGCCATCAGCGCAACACCGATCTGCGGACGGTCCGGGCGCCCATCGGCGCCATCGCCGGCATCGCCGACCATCGCCGCGAAGCCGGTCGTGTACGGCCGAATCTCGACGTCATAACCGGTGTGCAGCACCGCCTCGAGTACCGGTCGGCCCGGTGTCGCCGGCCAGTCCACCGGCACCACCCACTCCGGGTGGTCGGCGAAGCTCGCCCCGACCGGCAATCCGGCCAGCACCTCGACCCCCAGGCCGCGCAGCATCCCCGGATCACCGATCCCCGACAGCATCAGCAAGTGAGCCGACTCAATCGACCCGGCGCACAACACGATTCGATCCGCGACGAGCCGCACCGGCCCGTCGGGTCCAACGGCCTGCAGCCCGACGGCTCGCCCCGCCGCCATTGCCACCCGCACCGCCCGGGTTCCGGTCAGCAGGGACAGGTTGCTCCGAGCCAGTGCCGGCAGCAGGTAGGCAGCACCCGGCCCGGTGCGCACACCGTCGACGATATTCAGCGGGACCGCCCCCACCCCGGGCTGCGCCGACGAGTCCGGATCGTTGAGGTCGGCGATCCAGCCGAACCCCGCCCGCTGGGCTGCAATAATGAATTGTTCTGTGCTCCCGGCCCTTTCGACGCTACGACGTATCGGGATCGGACCGCTGTCGCCGTGGGCGGGCCCGCCGAAGTCCAGATCGGTCTCAATGGCCCGAAAGTTCCCCAACACCTCCGGCCACGTCCAGCCGGGCAGAGCCATGTCGTCGAAGTCCCGCGGCAGGCCGCGGCAGAAATAGCCGCCGTTGACCGCCCCGGAACCGCCGACGGTCGCACCCCGCATGATCGTCGTCCACCGTTGCGGCTGCCCGGTCAGTTTCCCCCGATACCGCCGCACCAGCGTGCTGGTGGCACCGAGCGGAAGCTCCAACCCGTTGCCGGCTTGGGCGGACAAGGCTGGATCGATCAACCCGACCCCGGCCTCGACAACCAGCACCCGGCAGTCCGGATCCACCGAGAGTTGCTCGGCAACAACAGACCCTGCACTTCCAGCACCGACTACCAGGACGTCGGCGTGCCGAACCGGAGCCGTCAAGGCGACCGTTAGCTACGGATCTGCGGTTTCAGCGCGGTCAGGCTGTGTTCCCGCACCACACCGCCCCACAGCCCGGCACCGTAGGCCAGGTCGTCGAGTCGCTTGAGCACCACGTAGGTCACCAGCCCGATCGGCCGATCGTCGGTACCGTCGTGCTGGGCGTGACGCAGCCAGT
>JBDTKT010000028.1:0-14335 GCA_039935195.1 Mycobacterium sp. | reverse complement strand
TCCACCTTGTCGAACTGGTGCACCCGGATGATCCCGCGGGTGTCCTTGCCGTAGCTGCCGGCCTCGCGGCGGAAACACGACGACCAACCGGCGTAGCGCAACGGCCCGCCGGACAGGTCCAGGATCTCGTCGGCGTGGTAGCCGGCCAGCGGCACCTCGGAGGTGCCCACCAGGTAGAGGTCGTCGGCTTCCAGCCGGTACACCTCATCGGCGTGCGCGCCCAAAAACCCGGTGCCGGACATGATTTCGGGTCGCACCAGCGTCGGCGGGATCACCGGCGTCAAGCCGTTGTCGACCGCCAGTCGCAGCGCCAACTGCAGCAGCCCCAGCTGCAGCAGCGCCCCCCGGCCGGTCAGGAAGTAGAACCGGGAGCCGGACACCTTGGCGCCGCGGGCCATGTCGATCATGCCCAGTGCCTCGCCGAGGTCGAGATGGTCCCGCGGGTTCGCCAACTCGGCGGGCTCACCGACGACGTCGAGGACCGCGAAGTCGTCCACCCCACCGGCGGGCACCCCGTCGACGACGACGTTGGCGATCGTCAGGTGCGCGGCGGTGAACGCGGTCTCGGCATCGGTCTGGGCGGCTTCGGCCGCCTTGACCTGTTCGGCGAGCTCCTTGGCCCGGGCCAGCACCGCGGGCCGCTCGTCGGGAGAGGCCGCCCCGACCGAGCGGCTGGCCGCCTTCTGCTCGGCGCGCAGCGAATCGGCGGTCGAGATCGCCGCGCGTCGGGCAATGTCGGCGGTCAGCAGCAGGTCCACCAGGGCCGGGTCTTCGCCGCGGCTGACCTGGGAACGTCGGACGCGGTCGGGGTCTTCGCGCAGCAGGCTCAGGTCGATCACGGCGCAACCCTACTTTTTACCGGCGAGACCGCGTGTCGGCAGGTCGTCCGCGGCGTGGCGAGGACCGGTCTCGTAGGGCAACTTTTGCATCACCTGTCACGGCGCCGCGCGTGCCTGTCAGAATGGAGCCGATGTCGCAGCCAGACAACCCGCAAGATTCACCCGCTGAGCAGGCGCCTTGGCGGCGCACGCTACAAGCGGCGCCGACGCGGCGTGCCCTGCTGCTGACCGCGCTGGGCGGGCTGCTCATCGCCGGGGCGGTCACCGCGGTGCCGGTCTTCGGGGACCGGCCCGGCGGCTTGTTCAGCCACCTTGGCGCCTCGCCCGCCGCCGGCACCGGCGGCATGGGTGTCGGGCCCGGCCTGGGAATCGGCGCCGGCAAAGGCGAGGAGGCGATCAATCACGCGTCGGGCGGCGACTGCCTGAACTGGCCCGAGAACAATCTGGACGCGGCGACCGTCGTCGGCTGCGCTGACGAGCACAAGTTCGAGGTCGCCGGCCCCGTCGACATGCGGATGTTCCCGGGTGCCGAGTACGGACCGAACGCCCCGCCGCCGCCGGCCGGACGCATCGAGCAGATCACCCAGGAGCAGTGCGAGTCCTCCGTGCGCCGCTACCTCGGGCCGAAATTCGACCCGCACAGCCGGTTCGTCGCGAGCATGCTGTGGTCCGGCGACCGGGCATGGCGCCAGCACGGCCAACGCCGGATGCTGTGCGGTCTGCAACTACCCGGGGTGAACAACGAGCAGCTCGCCTTCACCGGGAAGGTGGCCGACATCGACCAGTCCAAGATCTGGCCGGCCGGCACCTGCCTGGGAATCGACCCGGCCACCAGCCAGCCCACCGACGTCCCGGTCGACTGCGCGGCGCCGCACACCAAGGAGGTCACCGGGACGGTCAACCTGGCCGAGAAGTTCCCGGAGGTGCTGCCGCCCGAGGCTGAGCAGGACACGTTCATCAAGGACACCTGCACCCGGTTGACCGACGCATACCTGGCGCCGGTGCAGCTGCGCGACACCACGCTGACCCTGACCTACGCCACCATCTCGCTGCCGAGTTGGTCCGCGGGGAGCCGCGAGGTGACCTGCAGCATCGGCGCCACCCTGGGCAACGGCGGCTGGGCGGCACTGGTCAACAGTGCCGGCGGCCCGCTGCTGATCAACGGCGCGCCACCTATCCCGCCGCCCGAGATTCCCGTCGAGCGGCTCAACCAGCTGCCGACCGCGGCCGCCACCGCGCCACCGGGCAACGGGGCCGCCCCGGGGCGCCAGGGCAACCAGCACCTGCCCGGGTGAGTGTCCAGATGGACCCGCGCCGGTTCGACGACCTTGTCGGCGACGCGCTGGATCTGATCCCCCCCGAACTGGCCGCCGCCATCGACAATGTCGTGGTCCTGATCGCCGGCCGCAACCCGGAAGATCCCGAGCTGCTCGGCCTCTACGAGGGGATCGCGCTGACCGAGCGGGACTCCTACTACGCGGGGTCGCTACCGGACACCATCACGATCTACCGTGAGGCCCTGCTGGAGATGTGCGAGTCCGACGACGAGGTCGTCGACGAGGTGCGGATCACCGTGATCCACGAGATCGCCCACCACTTCGGTATCGACGACGACCGCCTGCACGAACTGGGCTGGGGCTGACCGGTCCGCTCGCGCCCGCTCAGCCCATCGGGTCCGCGTCGGTAGCCGCGTCGGTGGCTTGGGGGGTTTCGGGGTAGAACGGCGGGACCCGCGCGCCCCACTGCAGGCAACTCCACCGCCCGTCGGTGATCGGAGCCAGCACCACCGACTCAGCGTTACCCAGGTGGTGGTCGGCCACGAAGCCGCTGTCCACGCCCGCCAGCACGGCCGCCGCAAGCCGGATCGCCGCCCCGTGGCTGACCACGACGATGTCGCCGGTCCAGTCGTCATCGTCGAGGTAGCACATGCGCAACTCGGTGACCACCGGCAGATAGCGGTCCAGCACCTGTTCGGCGGTCTCACCGCCGGGGAGGGCTACAGCGCGCTCGCCGGAGAGCCACCGCTGATAGGTGTCGTTGAATTGGGCGAGGGCCGCCTCGTCGTTGCGATTCTCCAGCTCCCCGACCTGCACTTCGTGGATGTCGGCGACTTCGCGGGCCGGCACCCCGAGTCGGCCGCTGATCTCCGCGGCGGTCTGTGCGGCCCGGGTGGCCACCGAGTGGGCCACCAGCCCCGGCCGGTGCGGGCCATCCAGCGTGAACCCCCGGGCCTGGTCCCGCCCCAGCGGGGTCAACTCCGATCCCGGCGGGCGAGTGTCCAGCCGGCGGTCGACGTTTCCGTAGGACTGGCCGTGCCGCACCAGCACCAGGCGCCCGCTCACGGAGCCGCCCCAAGGTCGCGACCGCCAGGCCGGCCGGAGCGCAGCCCGGCCAGCCATAGCGCTGCCTCGTCGGGTTGGGGCGGCACCGCGCCCGCGGTAACGCCGGTGGGCCAGGATCCCAGGTAGCGCACGTCATCGCAGCGGCGGTGCAGAGCCTGCAATGCCTCCCTGACCGCGCCGTCGTCGATGTGGCCCACGCAGTCGAGGAAGAACAGGTAAGTACCCAGCTCGGTGCGGGTGGGGCGGGATTCGATCCGGGTCAGGTCGATGCCGCGGATACCGAATTCGGTCAGCGCGGCCACCAGCGCGCCGGGCGCGTTGTCGATGCGCAGCACCACCGAGGTCCGGTCGGCCCCGGTGCGCGCCGGCGGCGGCCCCGGCGAGCCGACCAGGACGAACCGGGTGCGGGCGTTGGGCTCGTCGACGACGCCCTCGGCCAGGGTTCTCAGGCCGCAGTGCGCGGCCGCCAGGGCAGTACTCACCCCGGCGTCGGCCTCGCCGGCGGCGACCTGCTGCGCCGCGGCGGCGTTGGAGGTCGCCATCAGCAGCCGGGCGCCGGGTAGCTGATCGGCCAGCCAGCGTCGCACCTGCGCGGCCGCCACCGGGTGCGCGGCCACCGTCCGCACGTCGGCGGCAGCCCGACCCGGCCCCACCACGATCGAGAACGCCACATCCAGGGTGGTCTCGGCGAACACCTGCAGCGGCGACGCCATCGCGAGGTTGTCCAGGGTGGGCAGCACCCCGCCTTCGATCGAGTTCTCGATCGGCACGCACGCCCAGTCGGCGGTGCCGGCACGCACGGCGTCGAGGCTGGCCGGGGTGCTGTCGGTCGGCACCGGTTGCACGGTGTTCCGATCCGCGCCGGGAACCAGGCCGGCGTCGGTGAGCTGGATCAGCGCCGCTTCGGTGAAGGTCCCGGACGGGCCGAGATAAGTGATACGGGCCACCAGGCAACCCTATCGGGCCGAGCCGGTCCAGCCGGGCTGTCAACGTCGCGAAGCTGCGTACCGACCGCGGACCGTCCGCGGCCCGGCCGGGGATCGGTTGCGACAAAGCGATCCGATAGTTAAGTTAGGCTTACCTCATTTTAGGAAGGGTCGTCGATGGCTGTGGCAACGGAAACCGTCCCGACAAGCGCGGAGCGGATCCGCAGCGCCTGCATCCGGGCGCAGGCACTGATCGCCGTGGACGGCGCTGACCCGGTTGCCGCCCCGGTGTGCCACCTATTGGCGGACGGATCCGCGGTGGTGGCGGTCCCGGCCGGCGAGCCGGTGGCACAGACCGCCGCCGGCGACGGCGTGCGGGCGATGCTCGAGCTGACCGACCACGCGCCACTGCGACTGCGGGAGCGGGTGCGCGCCCTGGTATGGATCAGCGGCCACCTGCAGGCGGTGCCGGCCGACGACGTCGCAGCCCTGCTCGACCGGATCGCCGCCGCGGACCCCAACCCGATACTGCTCCAGGTGCAGTCGCCGCTCTCGGCGCCCGGCGGCGCGCACGACCGGGGCGACGGTACGGTCCGATACGTATTACTGCGGCTGACGACGGAATCGGCTGTGCTCGCCGACGCCACCGGAGCCGAGTCTGTCGCGGTCACCGAACTGCTGGCGGCGCGGCCCGATCCGTTCTGCGCGGTGGAGGCCGACTGGTTGCACCACCTGGACGTCCGGCATCCAGAGGTGGTGGCGCGGTTGGCGGCCAAGCTGCCGCCGCAGCTGCGACGCGGGCAGATCCGCCCGATGGGTGTGGACCGCTACGGCATGTGGCTGCGGGTTGAAGCCGCCGACGCCGACCATGATGTCCGGTTGTCGTTCGGCCGGCCGGTCCATGACGTGGCCGGCCTGAACCGGGCGGTGCGAGTGCTGATGGGCTGCCCGTTCATCAATGGACTGCAGCCGCGCCGCTCCTAGCCGACCCGGCGGCGGTTACCGTGTCGAGGTGACCGAGCCCGCCGCCGAGGCGCGCGCGCTGCGCCTGGAGATCGTCGTGGTGCTCGCGATCACCTACGGGCTCAGCGCCGCCACCGCGATTCTGGAACTGATCGACTCGGTGCTGCGCGACCTGAGTGCCCAGCGGATCTTGCTCAACCCGAAGCGGTCATTCTTCAGCCTGATCGACCTCGGCCTCAACGCCGCCTGGGCGGTGCAGCTGGCCGCATGGGGCGGACTGGCCGTGTACCTGCTGTGGCGCAGCGGATTCGGGCCCGCCCGGATCGGCCTGGGCAGGCTCCGGCCGCGCACCGACCTGCTGGGCGGGCTCGGCCTGGCGGCCTTGATCGGCATCCCCGGGCTGGGCCTGTATCTGGCGGCGCGGGCGCTGGGCCTCAACGCAATGGTCATCCCGGCGGCGTTGACCGACACCTGGTGGCGGGCCCCGATGCTGGTCGTGCTCGCCTTTGCCAACGGCTGGGCCGAAGAGGTGATCGTCGTCGGTTACCTGCTGACCCGACTGCGGCAGCTACAGGTGCCCTCGGCGGCGGCGCTGGCCTGCTCGGCTGCGCTGCGCGGCGCCTACCACCTGTACCAGGGGTTCGGCGCCGGACTGGGAAACGTGGCGATGGGCCTGGTGTTCGGCTACGCGTGGCGGCGCACCGGCCGACTGTGGCCGCTGATCGTCGCGCACGGCCTGATCGACAGCGTGGCGTTCGTCGGGTACGCGCTGCTCGCCGCCCGACTGGGCTGGCTGCAATGATCTCACACTGCCCGGCGATTGCCTTCAGCCGTCCGATGCAATGTTTATTCGACCCCAATACGACTAACTTCACAACATTTCCAACATAGCCTAAGTTTAGTTAGGCAAAGCTGCCTTGGGTAAGCCTCACCTTGGATGCGCACCCCATCTGACCTGGCGTATTATCGCAATCATGACTGAGACAGATATTCACAAGACAAAATTCCACGCACTACTTCAGGAACAGATCTACCACGAATTTACCGCGGCGCAGCAATACGTCGCCGTTGCCGTTTATTTCGACGGTTCCGACCTGCCTCAATTGGCGAATTTCTTTTACGGCCAGGCCGCCGAAGAGCGCAATCACGCCATGATGCTGGTGCAGTACCTACTCGACCGCGACGTCGCTGTCGAGATTCCCGGCGTAGACACCGTACGCAACCACTTCGCTGCCCCGCGCGACGCGCTGGCGCTGGTGCTCGACCTGGAACACACAGTCACCGAGCAGATCAGCCGGCTGGCCGGCGCCGCCCGCGACGAGGGCGACTACCTCGGCGAGCAATTCATGCAGTGGTTCCTGCGGGAGCAGGTCGAAGAGGTGGCCGTGATGACCCGACTCCTGCGGGTCGCCGACCGGGCCGGACACGACATGTTCGACCTGGAGAACTTCATCGCACGCGAAATCGGCGCCGCGGCACCGGAAACCGGCGCACCGCGCATCGCCGGCGGCCGGTAAAGCCCGCCGATCAGCCCGCCCGCAGCCGGGCAATGGTGCGGGCGGGCTGATTCGTGGCGATCCAGGCGACACCCACGTCGCGACAGAAGTCGATGTCTTCGAAACTGTCGACAGTCCAGCAGTACAGGGCGCGACCGCGGGCGGCGGCGAGGTCGACCAGTTCGGGATGCTCGCGCAGGGTCTCGATCGACGGACCGATCGCGGTAGCGCCGACTGTGGTGGCCGTGCCGCCACGCAGGTATCGCTCCGCCGACCCGAGCAGCACCGTGGGCAGCAGCGGCGCGGCGCGGCGGATTCGCCACACCGCGGCTGCCGAAAATGACATCACCACCGCGCGTGACCGGGTCGCCGAGGGCGGCGCGGCGATCCCGAACCGGTCCAGCAGCGCAAGCACCTTGCGTTCGACCAGCGCGCCGTAGCGGACCGGATGCTTGGTCTCGATGAAGATCTTCACCGGCCGATGCCAGTCCAGCACCAGCGACACCAGGGCGTCGAGGGTGAGTAGGCCGGTATCGGCGCCACCGCGGCCGTATTCCAGTTCGTGCAACTGGGTCAGCGTCATCTCGCTGACCACGCCGGCCCCGGTCGAGGTGCGGTCCACCCGGCGGTCGTGAACACAGACCAGATGGCCGTCCCGGGTCAGTCGCACATCGCATTCGACGCCGTCGGCCCCCTCCCGCAGCGCCAGATCGTAGGCGGCCAGGGTGTGTTCCGGACGTTCGATCGAAGCGCCCCGGTGTGCGACCACGAAGGGGTGCTCCGCCGGGGCGTCGTCGGGCGGCCTCATCGCCCTATGCTGCCGGTTCCTGCCCGTCAGACTCAAGCACAGCGGTTGGTTTCGCGGCGTGCGCCGATGCCGGCGGCGCCGGTGCGCCGGGCGCTGTGGGGTTCTTGGGGGTCTTCGCGCCCCGGTAAAGATCGTCGGCCACCACCACCCAGTGGTGTGCGGGTCGCCGCATCGACCGGCGTTCGAAACCCTGAACGACTCGCGCCGTGGCCTGTACCGTGACCACACCCAGCAGGTAGGCGACCACCATCGCCACGGTGTTATTGGCGATGCCCTGGGCGTCTTGGGCCCGGCTGGTCGCGGTGGCGAAGATCGCCGCCGCGGTGCCGGCCGCCCACAGCGCCCACCACACCACGATTGGTTTGCGCAGCCGGGTGAGCTGATCCTCCCGGTCGGCCAGTTCGAGGACGTACACCGGCGCCCAGGCCAGGTTGACCAGCGGCACCAGACAGCCGGCCCACAGTGCCCAGTCGGGCCGCGACTCCGGCAGCCGCCGACGGGCGAAGGCCGCCGACCGACGGGCGCGTAGCCACCGGGTCAGCACCACACCGCAGCCGATCACCGCGACGATCGCGGCCACGCTCGCCAGCCTGCTGAGCCACAGCGCGGCACCGGCGATCACCGGGTGCAGCAGCACCGTTCGGTTGATGATCAGCAGCAGATAGATCAGCACCTGCCCCCCGGCGGCGACACCCAGCGCCACCATCGTCGCCGCCAGCGCCTTCTCCACCGATCCCAGTGCCGGGCCGCCGTGCTCCGTCGACTTCGGCAGCGCCGCTGAAGGATTCACCCGTTGCATCAGCGTCCACCGCGGCATCATCGGGTAGTGCGGGGTGGGACCCAGTGGCCGGCGGGGCCGGCGCCGCGGGGGCGGCGGCCCGGGCCGGACCGCGATCCACCGGTAGCCGGGCGCTAATCGGGACGTCGACTGCTCGGCGGGACGGGCGACCGGAGCGGTGGGCTGTCCGGGCAAGCCCCGCTGCAGCCCGGCTTCCTGTTCGGCCGTCAGTGGTGCCCACAGTGCGCCGTTGCAATGCGGGCACCAGGCCCGTCGCCGATCGCGCACGTTCCACCGCGTGCCGCACCGAGAGCACACCTGGATCACCGGACCAGCGTAGCGGGGCGCCGATCAGGATGCGTCACGGACGCCCGGTAGCTAACTTCGAAGCTATCCACAATTCCACAGGCTTATCCACAGATCGACCGTCGTTCGGCATAGCCGGTAAGCGCGTTCGATGCACGTCGGTCCGGGTAGCGGCTGTGGATAACGCGGCACCGCCGAAGCGCGGTGACTAACAGCTCCCACGGCCCGTCGAGCGAAATCTGTTGGTGCACTAACCAGTGGCATCCGGCTCAGTGGCATCCGGCCAGATTCGCCAATCAGCGACTGTCGCGGCCCGCAACCGTCGGCAGATCCGTCTAATTTTCCGCCGACACGCCCTTTGCGCTATGGTGGTCGTCACATAGACGTTGTGATACGTCTCACGGGGGTCGACAGAAAGTGCAGTTGGGGACGATCTGATGGCGACACACCCGATGCGAAGGCGACCCGTTGCGGTGACGCCACACTGGTATGGCGGTTCATCGATGTGCAATCGCACTTATCTGCTGGCGGCGGTGCGCGCCGGGTTGATCGCGTTGGTGCTGCTGACGTTCCTGGTCGGGCTCATCCTGCTCTGAGGCGCTCCCGGAAACCGGCTACGCCCCCTTCCCTCCCCCTTTCCACCATGGCCGCTCTTGCGGTAGACACGGTGATGAAGCAATGTTGACCGAGGCTGACTCACCGCATAACGACTGCATCACGCGGGGGGCTGCCGCAGCACGTCAAACGCCGATCAGCAATGCTCACTAATGATCAACAGTGATCGACAGTGATCGAAGGAAGGAACCCCGTGGCTGATTACACTTTGCCGGATTTGGACTGGGACTACTCAGCGCTAGAACCGCACATCTCGGGCCAGATCAACGAACTCCACCACAGCAAGCACCACGCCGCCTACGTCGCCGGCGCCAACGGCGCCCTCGCCAAGCTCGAGGAAGCGCGCGCCAAAGATGACCACTCCGCGATCTTCCTGAATGAGAAGAACCTGGCCTTCCACCTCGGCGGACACGTCAATCACTCAATCTGGTGGAAGAACCTCTCGCCCGCGGGCGGTGACAAGCCGACCGGCGAGCTTGCGGCGGCCATCGACGATGCGTTCGGGTCGTTCGACAAGTTCCGCGCCCAGTTCACCGCAGCCGCCAACGGCCTGCAGGGCTCCGGTTGGGCAGTGCTCGGCTACGACAGCCTGGGCGGCAAACTGCTGACGTTCCAGTTGTACGACCAGCAGGCCAACGTGCCGCTCGGCATCATCCCACTGCTCCAGGTCGACATGTGGGAGCACGCCTTCTACCTGCAGTACAAGAACGTCAAGGCCGACTACGTGAAGGCGTTCTGGAACGTGGTGAACTGGGCTGACGTCCAGTCCCGGTTCGCGGCTGCCAACTCGAAGACCCCTGGGCTGATCTTCGGCTGACTTTCAGTTCACAGTGGGGCGTCGCGCCAATGGCGCGGCGCCCCACTCGTTTTCCTCATCGTTTCGTTATCCGGCACACCGCCGTGTCCGCTTGCTCGGGCCCGGTCGGCGGCGCATGCTGCCAGACAATCCACCCGCTGGGATGCGAGTCGAAATGTCGCGGAGGGCTTGCGATGCAGACTGGATCAGGACGGGCGATCGAAGTCGCCCCATTCCACTCACACGGCGCGCTGCACGGATTCGTCATCTTCGGCCGCTGGCCCGATTCGACCAAGGAGTGGGCCCAACTGCTCAGCGTCGCCGTCCGGGTCGCGTCGCTACCCGGGTCGCTGGCCACCACCACGATCTTCGGCACCCACGAGGACCTTCCCGACGATCCCACGCCCGGCACCGTCGGCCTGCTGCTGGCTGAGGGCACCGTCTGCGGTGAATCCGCGATGGTGCCCGGCTATTTCGCCGACCACCAACCCTCTGCACTGTTGATGCTGCACCCGCCGTCGGAGACCATCCCGTCACTGCCGGAATGTCGCGGCGCGGCATCGGGATGCGTGCTGCTGCCCGGCATCCCGCATCTGGGTCTCGAGCATCGGGCGGCATGGGTGGAGGCCGAAGCGGATGGCACCGTCACATCGATGGTGAGTCGGATCGGCGTCGATCCGGTCAGCCACCCCGACACCGCGATTCTCGCGATGTTCCTTGTTGCATAAGGTAATTCGAATTCTTTGTTTACGCGTCGGCGATCCTGGGATACGGGTCGCCGAAATCTTCGGCCGTGCTGGCGCCGTCGATGCCGGGTCGCTAACCTGGGCAACTAGCGAAGGGGACTCGTCCCGAATCCTCGGGTCGACATACCGGCCGCCGGTGGTGTGTCGAAAGGCGGTCCCGCATGCTCGCCGCCACGCTGATCAGCCTCGGAGTGGTCTTCCTGGCCGAACTCGGCGACAAGTCCCAGCTGATCACCATGACCTATGCGCTGCGGCACCGCTGGTGGGTGGTGCTGGGCGGGGTCGGGATCGCCGCGCTCCTGATTCACGGCATCTCGGTGGCCGTCGGGCATTTTCTCGGGCTGACGCTGCCTGCGCGGCCGATCGCCGCGCTCGCCGGAGTCGCGTTCATCTGTTTTGCGGCGTGGACCTGGCGGGCGGGCACCAGCACCCAGGCCGGGACACCGCAGGCGCGAGAGCCCCGCTTCGTATTGCTCGCGGTGGTCTCCTCGGTGCTGCTGGCCGAGTTGGGCGACAAGACCATGCTGGCGACGGTCGCGCTGGCCAGCGACCACAACTGGGTGGGGGTGTGGGTCGGTGCAACGGCCGGGATGGTGCTGGCCGACGCGGTGGCGATCGCGGTGGGCACGCTGCTGCACCGACGGTTGCCCGAACACCTGCTGCACTTCGCGGCCAGCCTGCTGTTCCTGGCGTTCGGGCTGTGGGTGCTGTTCGACGAGGCGCTGGGTTGGCGCCCGGTCGCGGTCGGCTCGCTCGCGGTGCTGCTGGTCGGGGCAGTGACCGCGGGAGCGCTGCGATTCGCCTCGTCACGGCGCTGCGAGCGCACCGCGGGGCCCGATTGGGCCCCTCGGTAGCAAACCCGCTCACGAACCGTCGCGGCGGCAGACCCTGCACCTCGCCGGAGGTCTGTCCGCAAGCCGGAACCTGCGACCATTCACCAGCCGGCCGAGCAATCTGCGGCAGTAGCGGGAGTCCGCTTGGCGCACCACGAAAAAGCGGCTTCGGTGGACGGCGCAGCCACCGACGGAGCGACTCGAGGCCACGCGATCCATCAAGATCAAATTTCTCTAGGACTAACTCTTGGCTGTGTCCCCAACTATCGCTACCATGATCAGCAAACCCGAGGACGGACCCTCGCCCGCCGACGACGACCTGTCACCCCTTTGGAGGTCCTATCGATGAGCACGACCTTCGCCGTCCGTCTCAACCGCCTCTTCGAGGCGGTCATACCGCCCGGACGCGGTCCGCACACGTCTGCCGAGGTGATCGCGGCACTCAAAGCGGAGGGCATCACGATGTCGGCTCCCTACCTGTCCCAGCTTCGCTCGGGCAACCGAACGAACCCGTCGACGGCGACCATGGCGGCACTGGCAAATTTCTTCCGGATCAAACCCGCTTTCTTCACCGACGACGACTACCACGCGAAACTCGACCACGAGTTGTCCTGGCTCGCCAGCATCCGCAACGAGGGCGTTCGCCGCATCGCCACCCAGACCGTCGGGTTGTCGGTCCAGGCTCAGGAGGACGTACTGGCGCGAATCGACGAGCTGCGCCGCAAGGAGCAGCTGAGCGCCTGACGCACCCGACCCGCCCGCACTGACCTGATGCGACGTCGCCGTCGCACCGCGATTAGGGTGGGCCAGGTCACCGCGCAGCAGTGCCGACGGCATGGAAGTCGACAAGAAACCTGGAGGCGGCCGGGATGGGCCTGTTCAGTAAGCGGAAGAGCCGAGCTACCCGGCGCGCCGAGGCACGCGCCCTCAAAGCTCGCGCCAAACTCGAGGCCCGACTGGCCGCCAAAGGTGAGGCCCGCCGGTTCAAGGCCACCCAGCGAGCCGAGGTCCGAACCCTCCGGGCGCAATTGAAGTCCGACCGGGACCGCGGTCGTACCGCACTGAAGACCGAGGAGACCCGACTTCGCGCGGCACGCGACGGACGACTGCTGTCACCGGCCCGGATACGTCGAACGCTGGCGGTATCGCGGATGCTGGCACCGATCGCGGTGCCGCTGATATATCGGGCGGCGATGGCGGCCCGCGGCCTGATCGACGAACGTCGCGCCGGGCAACTGGGGGTACCGTTGGCCCAAATCGGCGAGTTCTCCGGCCGCGGCGCCAAATTGTCAGCCCGGATCGCCGGAGCGGAGAAGGCGTTGCGCACAGTGCAGGACAAAAAGCCCAAGGACGCCGAGACAAAGCGGTTTGCGCTGGCCGTTACCGGCCGACTGACCGATCTGGTCACCGCCGTCACCGCCACGGAGACCATGCCGAGCCAACAACGCCGCGCCGCCTACTTCGCGATCGGCAACCAACTCGACGGCATCGACGCCGACCTGATGGCCCGGTTGGGCCTGTCGTGAGCTCACGCATCCTGGCGGCCTCTGCGGCCGCGGCCACCCTATGGGCGGGCTCGATCATCGGCGTCACACCCGCCTTTGCGCACGTGCATGCGAGCAGCCCCGGCGCAGTGCGCGGCAGCGCGGCGATCGTCACGTTCGAAGTTCCCAACGAATCTCAGACCGGCTCTGCCACAACTGAACTCACCGTTACTCTGCCCGACGTAGCCTCGGCGCGCACCGAAGCCAAACCGGGTTGGACAGCCCGGTTGGACCGGGACGCCGCAGCCGGCTCCGTCCGGTCGGTGACCTGGACAGCCGCCGCCGGCCCGGGTATCGGCGCCGAGGAGTTCGGCCTGTTTCGCATATCGGTGAAACTGCCCGACACCGACACGGTCCGCTTCCCCGCCGCCCAGCGCTACGCCGACGGGACCGTCGTGCGCTGGGACCAGACCCCGCTGCCCGACGGCGGTGAGCCGGACCGCCCGGTGCCCGCACTGCAGCTGGCAGCCGGCCCGACCGGCGGGCCCGAGCACCACGCGCCGCAGCAGCACTCTCCGCTGTCGGTCTCCGCCAGTCCCGAGTCGGCCGGTGCCGAGGGCGCCGACGTGGCACCGGGGAACCATGCCGACAACCCGGCCCGGCTGCTCGCCGGGGTGGCGATGCTGATCGCCGCGCTCGGCGTCACGGTCGCCATCACCCGGAGGCGGACATGACGCGCGCCGCCCGCATCCTGGCGGCGGGCCTGTTCCTGGTGGTGACGCTGTTCGCCGCAACGGGGGTGGCCGCCGCTCACGCCGTCCTGGTGTCTACGAACCCGGCGCGGGACGCCGAGCTGACCAGCGGCCCGGACCGGGTCAGCGCCACCTTTAACGAGCAGCTGCAGACGACGTTCGCCGCGATGACGGTGGTCGGGCCGGACCGTCATCTGTGGTCGACGGGTGTGCCTGCGGTGCAGGGCACGGTCGCCAGCATCGGGGTGCGCCCCCTGGGACCCGTCGGCATCTACACGGTCTACTACCGGGTGACCTCTGCCGACGGACACGTCGTGTCGGGTTCGTGGCCGTTCCGGTTGACGGTGCCGGGAACCGGCGAACCCGGCCCCCCGGTCGGGGCTAACACCGACAAGGCCGCCGAGACCAGTACCGGCGGCGACATGCCGATCTGGCCGTTCGTGGCCGGTGCGGTGATCATCGTGGCCGCGGGCCTGTGGCTGGCCCGGCCCAAGTCGTGAATCCCGACGACCGGTGAACAACAGCGTGTACTGGCATGATGGTCACCGCTGTCGGTGTCCGCGATGAACCGAAAAGGAGCTGCCTGATGACAGAGCCGCAGGGCCAGTCCGACCACGAGCCCCCCGCTGCCCCGAAGCCCGCCGACCCGGC
>JBDTKT010000027.1:0-9588 GCA_039935195.1 Mycobacterium sp. | reverse complement strand
GTCGGGAACGACGCCGTGTTCGCCGCCAGGAAGTCGCGGACCTCGAGGCGGAATTCCTCGACCTCTGCGTCAATGTTCAGGTCCATCTAGGCCCACTCTCTCAACTGTGGTTTGACCACCTTGCCGCTGGGATTACGCGGCAGGGCTTCGGTGAAGGTCACCGACCGCGGTGCCTTGAAATTTGCCAAATGCTCACGGGCGTAGCTGATCGTCGTCGCCTCGTCCAGATTCGATCCGGACCGGCGGACGATGAAGGCCCTACCCACCTCGCCGAGCCGCTCGTCGGGCACGCCGATCACGGCCACGTCGGCTACCCCGTCCAACCGGGCCAACACCTGCTCGATCTCGGCGGGGTAGACGTTGAACCCGCCGCAGATGTACATGTCCTTGAGTCGGTCGGTGATCCGCAGGTTGCCCGCTGTGTCGAGTTCTCCGATATCGCCGGTGTGCAGCCAGCCGTCGGCGTCGATGGCCGCCGCGGTGGCCTCGGGGTCGTCGAGGTAACCGAGCATGACGTTGGCGCTGCGCAGCAGCACTTCACCGGAGTCAGAGTCGGAGGCACCGACCGACTTATCCAGCCGCAGCTCGAAGTCGGCGATCGGACGCCCGCAGGTGTTGGCGACCGTCACCGCGTCGTCGTCCGCCCGGCACATGGTGCCGAATCCGCCGGACTCGGTCAGCCCGTAGGCGGTGAGTACGATGTCGATGTCCAACTCGGACTGCATCCGCTCAATCAGCACAACCGGCACGGTGGCCGCGCCGGTGACCGCGAACCGCAGCGAACTCAGGTCGTGGTGGTCGCGTTCGGGATGATCCAGCAGAGTCTGGTAAATGGTGGGCGGCCCGGGCAGCACGGTGATCCGGTGTTCCGCGATGGCGCGCAGCGCGCCCGCCGGGTCGAAGGTCAGCTGGGGAATCAAGGTGGCGCCGGTCTGCAGGCAGGCCAGAATCCCGGCCTTGTAGCCGAAATTGTGGAAGAACGGGTTGATGCACAGGTAGCGGTCCTCGGCGGTCATCTGCCCGCAAGCAGCCCAGGCGGCCGGGCCGGCCAGTGACTGCCGGTGCGCGCAGAGCACGCCTTTGCTGCGCCCGGTGGTGCCGGAGGTGAACAGAATGTCGGAGACGTCGTCGGGGCCGACCGCGGTGGCGCGGGCGTCCACCTCGGCGTCGGCGACCTGCGCGCCGGCTGCGATGAACTCATCCCACGTTCCGTCGTCAGCATCGATCGGCACCCGCACCACATGTTTAAGCCCCGGCAGCGCGTCCAGGTCCAACTCCGCGACGCGGTCCGACTTGAGGAACCGGCCCATCCCGATCAGCACCCGCGTCTCGCTGCGGGCCAGGATGTCGGTGGCCTCGCTGGCGGTGTAACGGGTGTTGAGCGGGACGAGCACCCCACCGGCGTAGTGGGTCGCCAGACAAGCCACCACCCAGTGCCAGGTGTTCGGAGACCAGATCGCCACCCGGTCGCCGGGGGCTACGCCGAGGGCTATCAGGGCGGCAGCCGCACGGCGGACCTCGGCACGCAACTCCGCGTAGCTGATCCGCCGACCGGCGCTGACCAGTGCGTCGTGGTCGGGCAGGTCGCGTGCGATTCGGTCCAGGACCGCGGGTGTGGTCCGCGGGGCGGTGGTCATCGACGCTCCACTGGGTTCGACGGGGCTAACAAAGCAAGTGCTTGGTAGGTTAGCCTACAGGGGTGCAAGAGGTCGAGGAGTTCCGGGCCGAGGTCCGCGGATGGCTGGCTGAGAACCTCGTCGGCGAATTCGCCAAGCTCAAAGGCCTCGGCGGGCCGGGTCGCGAGCACGAGGCCTTTGAGGAGCGCAGGGGCTGGAACCGCCACCTGGCCGCCGCCGGCCTGACCTGCCTGGGCTGGCCGGTGCAGCACGGCGGCCGCGGGTTGTCGGTCGCGCACCGGGTCGCGTTTTACGAGGAATACGCCCGCGCCGACGCCCCGGATAAGGTCAGTCACTTCGGTGAGGAACTGCTCGGCCCGACGCTGATCGCCTTCGGCACACCCGCCCAGCAGCAGCGCTTCCTGCCCGGCATCCTCGACGTCACGGAGCTGTGGTGCCAGGGCTACTCCGAGCCGGGTGCGGGCAGCGACCTGGCCAACGTGTCGACCACCGCCGTGCTGGACGGCGAGGGTGCTCAGTGGCATATCAATGGGCAGAAGGTGTGGACATCACTGGCGCACCTGTCGCAGTGGTGTTTCGTCATCGCCCGCACCGAGAAGGGCTCCAAACGGCACGCCGGACTGTCCTACCTGCTAGTGCCGCTGGACCAGCCCGGTGTCCAGATCCGCCCGATCGTGCAACTGACCGGTACCTCGGAGTTCAACGAGGTGTTCTTCGACGACGCCCGTACCGACGGCGACCTGGTGGTGGGCGAACCCGGTGACGGCTGGCGGGTGGCGATGGGAACGCTGACCTTCGAGCGGGGTGTGTCGACGCTGGGCCAGCAGATTCGTTACGCGCGTGAGCTTTCCGCTCTGGTGGAACTCGCCGAACGCAACGGCGCCGCCGAAGATCCACTGATCCGGGAGCGCCTGACCCGGGCCTGGGTGGGTCTGCGGACGATGCGGTCCTATGCGCTGGCGACCATGGACGTCGAGCAACCCGGCCAGGATAACGTGTCGAAGCTGCTGTGGGCCAACTGGCATCGTGGGCTCGGTGAGCTGGCTATGGACGTGATCGGTGCAGCGGGCATGGTTTTGGCCGACGGTGAATTCGACGAGTGGCAGCGGCTGTACCTGTTCACCCGATCCGACACCATTTATGGCGGGTCGAACGAGATTCAGCGCAACATCATCGCCGAGCGTGTTCTCGGCCTACCCCGGGAGGCAAAGGGATGACCCCAACCTCGAATCTGGCAAAGACTCCGGAAGAGATTGCCGGACACGGACTTCTGAAGGGCAAAGTGGTGGTGGTGACGGCCGCTGCCGGTACCGGGATCGGGTCGACTACCGCGCGGCGCGCGCTGCTCGAGGGCGCCGACGTCGTCGTCTCCGACTACCACGAGCGTCGGCTCGGCGAGACCCGTGATGAGCTCGTCGCGCTCGGCTTGGGCAGGGTGGAGGCGATCACGTGTGACGTCACCTCGACCGCCGCCGTCGATGCGCTGATCGCTACCGCCGTCGAGCGGATGGGTCGGATCGACGTGCTGGTCAACAACGCCGGCCTCGGTGGGCAGACCCCGGTCATCGACATGACCGACGACGAGTGGGACCGGGTCCTCAATGTCACGCTCACCTCGGTGATGCGGGCGACCCGAGCTGCGTTGCGCTACTTCCGCGGCGTCGACCACAGGGGCGTGATCGTCAACAACGCGAGCGTATTAGGTTGGCGGGCGCAGCATTCCCAGTCGCACTACGCTGCGGCCAAGGCCGGGGTGATGGCGCTGACCCGCTGCAGTGCGGTGGAGGCCGTCGAGTACGGAGTGCGGATCAACGCGGTCTCGCCGAGCATCGCGCGGCACAAGTTCTTGGAGAAGACCAGTTCGACCGAGCTACTCGACCGGCTTTCCGAAGGTGAGGCGTTCGGCCGGGCCGCCGAACCGTGGGAGATCGCGACCACGATCGCTTTCCTAGCCAGCGACTACTCCAGCTATCTGACCGGCGAAGTCATCTCGGTCTCCAGCCAGCACCCATGACACCGATGACCCGCCGGGATGAGCTGCTGCAGCTCGCGGCCGCGATGATCGCCGAGCGCGGCCTGCGCGCCACCACCGTGCGCGGCATCGCCGACGCCGCCGGCATCCTGTCGGGCAGCCTGTACCACCACTTCTCGTCGAAGGAGGAGATGGTCGACGAGGTGCTGCGTGACTTCCTGGACTGGCTGTTCGACCGCTACCACCAGCTCATGGCGCAAGAGCAAAATCCACTCGAACGGCTCAAAGGGCTGTTCCTGACGTCGTTCGACGCTATCGAGCACCGGCATGCCCAGGTCGTCATCTACCAGGACGAGGCCAAGCGACTGTCGACGCAGGAGCGGTTCTCCTATGTCGACGAACGCAACAGGCAGCAGCGTAAAATGTGGATCGACGTACTGCAGCAGGGCATCGAAGAGGGCTTCCTCCGAAGCGACCTCGACGTCGACCTGGTCTACCGCTTCATCCGGGACACCACCTGGGTATCGGTGCGCTGGTACTCCCCGGGCGGACCGCTCACCGCCGAACAGGTGGGTCGGCAATACCTTGCCATCGTTCTCGGCGGAATCACGAAAGAAGGAGTCTCCCATGGCCTCTGAGGTGTCTCAGGCATACGTCATCGACGCGGTGCGCACCGCGGTCGGTAAGCGCAACGGCTCACTGGCCCGAGTGCATCCGATTGATCTGGGCGCGTTCGCTTTCCAGGGACTGTTCGACCGTGTCGACATCGACCCGGCGGCGGTCGATGACGTGATCGCGGGTTGCGTGGACGCCATCGGTGGGCAGGCCGGCAACATCGGCCGGCTTGCGTGGCTGGCCGCCGGATACCCCGAGGGGGTTCCCGGCGTCACCGTCGACCGGCAGTGCGGCTCAAGCCAACAGGCGATCTCGTTCGGCGCGCAGGCCATCATGTCGCGCACCGCGGACCTGATTCTGGCCGGCGGTATGCAGAACATGAGCTGGATCCCGATTTCCTCGGCGATGATCGTCGGCGAGCAGTTCGGGTTCACCTCGCCGACCAACGAATCCAAGAAGTGGCTGGAGCGCTACGGCGACCAGGAGATCTCGCAGTTCCGCGGCGCCGAGATGATCGCCGAGCGCTGGGATTTGTCCCGGGAGGAGATGGAGCGCTACGCGCTACGCAGCCACGAGCGGGCGTTCGCCGCGATCCGGGGCGGGCACTTCGACAACGAGATCATCGAGGTCGAGGGTTTCCGGGTCGACGAGTGTCCGCGGGAATCTTCCCTGGAGAAGATGGCCGGCCTCAAACCTCTGGTCGAGGGCGGCCGACTGACCGCCGCGCTGGCCAGCCAAATCTGCGACGGCGCCTCCGCGGTGCTGCTCGCCTCCGAGCAGGCCGTTAAAGACCACGGCCTGGCGCCCCGGGCCCGTATTCACCACATCAGCGCCCGCGGCGACGACCCGGTGCTCATGCTGACCGGCCCGATCCCGGCCACCCGGTACGCGCTGGAGCGGGCCGGGTTGGGAATCGACGATATTGATGTTGTAGAGATCAACGAGGCTTTCGCCCCGGTGGTGCTGGCCTGGCTGAAGGAGTTCCCGATCGACCCGGCGAAGGTCAACCCCAGCGGCGGGGCGATCGCCCTCGGACACCCGCTGGGGGCCACCGGCGCCAAGCTGTTCACCACCATGCTCAACGAATTGGAGCGCACCGGCGGCCGCTACGGGCTGCAGACCATGTGCGAGGGCGGCGGCACCGCCAACGTCACCATCATCGAGCGGCTCTAGTCGCACCGCCCCTTCGCACCCCTTCGCGCGAGCATCCACCCCCTGAACCCAAGCCGCGGTTTGCGTACAACCACGCACGCTCGCGGGGTGGTGCGCGCCTACTCGACCAGCGCGGCCGCGGCCTGCAGGTGCTTGATGGCGTCACCGACGATCGTCTCGATCAGCTCGGCACACGACGGCAGGTCCTCGAGGATACCGGCCACCTGACCCGATGCCAGCACACCGGCTTCGGTGTTGCCCTCGACCAGCCCGGCCCGCAGCAGCATCGGGGTATTGGCCGCCATCAGCACCTGCGACCAGGTCAGCTCTTTACCGTGCCGCATCGCCAGGCCATCACGGACCATCGTCGGCCAACTCATCTGCGACATCTTCTTGAATTTCGCCGCGTTGCGGATCGCTGCTGTGAAACCCCTTGCCCGTGAGCCACTTTCCAGCTTTTGCACCAGTTCGGTGCGCAGCACCCGGTGCGGCATCCCGTCGACGCGGGTGGAGACGACGGTGCCGCTCAAATCGGCGCCCAGGTAGCGCTGCTTGACCGCATCCGGCACGGTCGAATCACTGGTCAGCAGGAATCGGGTGCCCATAGCGACGCCAGTCGCCCCGTACGATAACGCGGCGGCCAGTCCGCGGCCGTCGAAGAACCCGCCGGCGGCGATCACCTGCACACCGGTGCCGGCGACGGCATCCAGCACTGACGGCAGTAGCAGTGTGGTGGCCACCGGCCCGGTGTGCCCGCCGCCTTCGCCGCCCTGCACGATCACCGCATCGGCGCCCCAGGAGGCCACCTTTCGGGCGTGCTTGGCCGCCCCCACCGATGGGATCACCACCGCACCGGCCTCTTTCAGCTTGGCGATCAGCTCCGGCTTGGGCGCCAGCGCGAACGACGCCACCTTCACGCCCTCGCGGATCATCAGGTCGACCCGATCACCGGCGTCGGAGGCGTCGGCGCGGATGTTCACCCCGAACGGCTTGTCGGTGGTCGCCTTGACCTTGCCGATCGCGGTGGCCAACTCGTCGAGCGTCATTGTCGCCGACGCCAGGATGCCCAGCCCGCCGGCATTGGCGGTCGCCGAGACCAGTCGCGCACCGGCAACCCAGCCCATCCCGGTCTGCACGACCGGATGCTCGATGCCGACCAGTTCGGTCAGCGGGGTCTTGAGCCGACTCACGCCTTAACCTCTTTATCCCGTAGCGACTTCGGGTCGATAACCTCGCCGATCAGCCGCAGTTCCTCGTCGGTGGGCACTCGCGTCTCGCCTGCACCGGTGAGGCCGTGCACCTCGAACGAGGTGGCCTCGGTGACCTCGTCGGCGCTCACCCCCGGGTGCAGCGAGACCGCGCGCATCTGGTGGTCCGGGCCGTTGAAGTCGAACACGCCCAGGTTGGTCACCACACCGCGCAGGTCGAGGAACCGGTACGCCACATTGGCGGCGTCCACCCTGTCGTAACCGATGCCGGACACCACGTCGACGGAGTCGCCGAACACGCGCTTGGAGTGGTTGCCGACGAAGTAGCTGGTCGCGTGGTTGATGGTGTTGCCCGGTGCGCCGCGCACCCCGAACATCTGCCGGGTCGGGCGCTGCAGCGGGCCGAACGCCGACAGGTTCTGGTTGCCGTATCGGTCGATCTGGTTGGCGCCCATCACCACATGTCGTCGACCCCAGGCCAGCGTCTCGAAGACCCGGCTGAACGGCATCCAGCCCTCGAAACCGTTGACCTTGCCGATCGCGGGGGTGTCGGCCAGCAACCGGGCCTCCCCGTCCGACAAAACGATGTCGGGGGAGAACGTCAACCGGGCCAGCCGGGCGCCGATCCCCGCAACGGTGGTCATCGGTGAAACCATGATCTCGCCGGCATCGCGGAACAGTTCGGCGCACGCCGTGACGCAAACCTCGGCTCGGGTCACCATGATTTAAGATCCCTCCTGGAAGCGGCGTACCGCTGCCTGGTAGTCGGCCTCGCTGCCGGACAGGTATGTGGCGGTGAATTCTTGCCAGGCCTCTTCCGTGCCGGCAGCTTCGGCGTAGTGTCGCTGGAATTTCTCATCGCGACCGTAATCCGGTGCGGCGGTGGTGAAATGGGCACCGTTAGGTGCTTCGACCACCGAGTCGACCATCATCCGGTTGATCAGCAGCGCCTGCGTCGGGACCGCGGCCACCAACTCCTCGGTGGGGACCAGCTTGTCCACCGATAGGAAGCGGCGCTGCGCCGACATCAGGAACAGGTCGTCGAAGTACGGGTCGATCCCGGTGTAGGCCGCGTTGCCCCGTTCGTCGCCGAGGTTGAGGTGCACGAACGCGGCGTCGAGGTTCAGTGCCGGCATCGCCAGCAGGGTCTCCTGACCGCCGTCCACCGGGTACGGGCTGGTGACGGTCTTGAGCTCGTCGCCCCAGAAGTCGCGCACCGAGCTGCCCAGTCCGGCCCGGATCGGCAGGAACGGCAGCCGCTGGGCGGCCGCCTGCAGCCCGCAACGCAGCATGCCCTCGTCCATCTCGCGGGCCTCGATGGCACCGGTGGTGCGGGCGTGGGCGAACCACGGATCGTAGAACGGCGGGGAATCCAGCGAGACGAAGCCGTAGTAGGCCCGGCGTACCTTGCCTGCCGAGCACAGCAGGCCCAGGTCGGGGCCACCGTAGGTCACCACGGTCAGGTCTTTGACTCCCGTGCGCAGGATCGCGCGGATGAACGCCATCGGCTTGCGCCGCGAACCCCAGCCGCCGATCCCGATCGTCATCCCGTCGCGCAGCTCGGCGACGGCGGCATCCAGCGTGGTGCGTTTGTCGCTCACTTCTTCCCCTTCTCAGTGCCGGCGAACGCGTCGCGGTGCTCGTCGGCCACCCCGGCCAGGTTCAGCTCGAAGGTGAAGCCCTGCTCCATCCGGTAACTGGCGTTGACCTTCTGTACATCGATGAGGTTGAGCGCTTCCTTCGCGGCCCGGATCACCCGGGTGTCCTTGACGGCGATGTCACGGGCCACTCGCAGGGCGGCCTCATCCAACTCGGCGCGCGGCACCACCTCATGCACCGACCCGTAGTTGGCCAAGGTGGCGGCATCGACGGTGGCAGCGGTATAGAACAGCCGACGCATCATGTGCTGCGGCACCAGCCTCGACAGGTGGGTGGCGGCGCCCAGCGCGCCACGCTCCACCTCGGGCAGGCCGAACTTGGCGTCATCGGAGGCGACGATCACGTCGGAGTTGCCGACCAAGCCGATGCCGCCGCCCACGCAGAAACCGTTGACCGCGGCGATCACCGGCACCGCGCACTCGTAGACCGCCTTGAAGGCGGCGAAGCAGCCGCGGTTGGCATCGATAAGTGCGGTATAGCCCTCGGTGGCCTGCATCTCCTTGATGTCCACGCCGGCGTTGAAGCCGCGGCCCTCGGCCCGCAGGATCACCACGTGGGTGCTCATGTCGACGCCGGCCGCGGTGATGACCTCACCCAGTTCGAACCAGCCGCGGGACGGGATGGCGTTGACCGGCGGGTAGTCGACGGTGACGGCGACGATCCCGGGTTCGACGGTTTTGGACGTGATTGGCATGAGCGGACTTCCCTGTCACTTCGGGGCTTTGGATACCCAAGCTACCTGAGCAAGCACTTGCTTGGTACGCTAGCACAGTGACCGATGCGATCAATCTCGGATTAGTCGGCAAGGTGGTGCTGGTAACCGGCGGTGTGCGTGGTGTCGGTGCCGGTATCAGCGCGGTCTTCGCCGAGCAGGCGGCGACGGTGCTGACCTGCGCCCGGCGGCCCGTTGACGGCCTGCCGTATGAGTTTTACGCCTGCGACGTCCGCGACGACGACGCTGTCGCAGCGATGATCACCGAGATCGTGGCCCGCCACGGGCGGTTGGACGTGGTGATCAACAACGCCGGGGGCTCGCCCTACGTGCTGGCCGCCGAGGCGTCGGCCAACTTCAGCCGCAAGATCATCGAGCTGAACTTGCTGGCGCCGCTGCTCGTCTCCCAGCACGCCAACGCGCAAATGCAGAACCAGTCGAGCGGCGGGGCGATCGTCAACATCTCCAGCGTCAGCGCCCACCGGTCCAGTCCCGGGACCGGGGCTTACAGCGCCGCCAAGGCCGGCCTGGAAAACCTCACCACAACACTGGCGGTGGAGTGGGCGCCCAAGGTGCGGGTCAACTCGGTGGTGGTCGGCATGGTTGAGACCGAACAGTCCGAGTTGTTCTACG
>JBDTKT010000026.1:0-9253 GCA_039935195.1 Mycobacterium sp. | reverse complement strand
CTTGAGGATCAGATAGGTGACCGCGTCCGGTCCGTTGCTGGGCGAGGTCACCGCGCTGAGTTGGCTGCCCGCGTTACCGACGATCCCATCGAGAATCCTGTCGAAGTCCTCAGCCGAGGTCTGCGGGTCGATCACCACCAGCGGCGGTTCGCCTGGCGCGGTGGCCGCACCCGGATCCAACAGGTAGCCACCGAGCGAGTCGGCATTACCGGCCGAGGTCTGCGAGAACAAATCCAGCCACTGAACGGTTGGGTCCAATCCCTCAGCACTGGAGAGTTGGATGGCCGGGACCTGAACATCGGGCAGTGACGGCGAGACGATGTTAGTCACCGCCACGCCGGTACCGAGGATGACCGCGCCAGCGGCAATGCTTGCAACAACAGATCGCTTCACGGTCACCCCCTTTTGCCTACCCACCTCTGCAACAACTGTCACATCTGCAATGGACAATACCTAATAACTCGCTGAGTAGCAAGCACAATACCCCAAGCTCACCGCGCGCGTTAACGATTTCTCAACGATCTCCACGCAGCACGTTACTGAGTCACTCAGCCCGGCTTAGGTCCCTGAGAACATACCAAACGCAGCCGCCGCCAGACTGGCCCCACACATCGACGGGCCGTGCGGCACGCTGCGCGCACCGCCCAGGGCCAGTGCGGCCAGCCCCCACAGCGCAGTCAGCAGCGGCGCCGCCAGCGCGGCCAGCAGCCACACGTCGACACCGAACGAGCCCGTCAGGGCACCTAGTCCCAGCGCGAGTTTGACGTCGCCGGCACCCAGTCCGGCGGGCCCGGCCAGGTGTACCAGCAGATACACCGCCGCCAAGGCCGCCGCACCGGCCAGCGCCGGTGCCCCGCGGCCGGCCCCGATCGCGGCGGCCGGCACCACGACCGCCCCGGGCAGGGTCAGCCAGTTCGGCAGTCTGCGCTGCCGGATGTCGTAGCCACTCAGCAGCACCGACCACAGCAGCACCAGACCCGTCGCCATGCGGGCATAGTCATTGCAGCTCGGCTAGCGCGCAAGTCATCGCCTCCCTGGGGGCCGGCAATCCGGTGAACAACTCCACCTGGGTGAACGCCTGGTGCAACAGCATCTGCAGACCGCTGATCACCGTCCCACCGGCGGTGTGCACCGCCACCGCCAGCGGTGTCGGCCACGGATCGTAGATCGCGTCCAGCAAGACCGGAACACCGGCCAGCACTCGTGCATAGCGTGCTGCGACGTCGGGCGGGACGGTGCTGACCAGCACTCCGGCCGCCACGGCCACGTCGGCCAACGCCGGATCGTCCAATTCGCAGAAGTCGGCCGACACCCCCATGGTCGTCGCCAACCGCGCCAGCCGAGCCGCCTTGGCCGGATTGCGCGCCACCACGGTCACCCGGGAAACCCCGAGTTCGGCCAATCCCACCACCGCGGCCGGCGCGGTGCCGCCTGAACCGAGCACCACCGCGTTCCCCGAGACCGCGCCCAGTGCCCCCCGCACCCCGTCGACATCGGTGTTGTCAGCCAGCCACCCGGTTGCGGTGTGTACCAGGGTGTTAGCCGAGCCGACCAGGTCGGCCCGCTCCGTACGTTCGTCGGCGAACGCCAATGCGGCGAATTTACCGGGCATGGTCACCGAGACGCCGACCCACTCCGCCTCGAAACCGCCCACCAGCATCGGCAGTCGGTCGGCGTCGCATTCGACCCGGTCGTAGGTCCAGTCGTGCAGACCCAAGGCTCGGTAAGCCGCCAGATGCAGTTGCGGTGAGCGGGAGTGCGCGACCGGCGAACCGAGCACCGCCGCTCGGCGGGGCGCCGGCCTAGCGCGAGCTGTCGAGGACACCGTTGTGGAGTGCCAGCTTGATGTTGGTCAGATGCTGCTGGTAGCTGTGGGTGAACAGGGTGGTGCCCTGCTTGTCGATCGTGACGAAGTACAGCCAGTCGCCGGGCTCGGGATGCTCGGCAGCCTCCAGCGCATCCGTGCCGGGCGAGCAGATCGGGGTCGCCGGCAGACCGTCGCCGGCGTAGGTGTTCCAGGGTGTTTCCTTGGCTCGGTCCGCGTCGGTAGTCGCGACCTCCTGGCGGTCCAGCGGATAGTTCACCGTCGAGTCGAACTCCAGCCGTTGCGATTCGGCCAGCCGGTTGTAGATCACCCGCGACACCTTCGCGAAATCCTGCGGCAGTGCTTCACGCTGCACCAGCGACGCCACCACCAGCAGTTCATAGGGCGACATGTGCAGCGGTTCGGCGGTGCTGGGCAGCCCGGCTTTCGCCATCTCCGCCGCACTGCCACCGATCAGTACGGCCAAGATGTCCTGCGCCGACCCCGCCGGGTTGACGTTCCAGGCTCCGGCGGTGATCAAGCCCTCGATGCGGCGATGGTCGTTGCCCATCCGCAGCACCGCGGGGCCAGCCCAGTCCGGTACCGCCAATGCCGCCGGCGTTGCCGTCTGGGCGGCACGGCGCAGGTCGTCGGTAGCGACACAGTGCCGATCACCGTTGAGCTCCACACAGCTGGCCTGCTCGATCAGCGTGAGAACACCGGGGGTCACCCCGGCGGTTTTCATGTCGGTGATGTCGTCGAGCTGGCGACCCTCGGGTATCACCAGTTTGCCCACCCGGCTCTCCGGGTCGGTCAGCTGCTGCACCGCCGCCGCGGCCGGGATCTCGTTACGCAGCAGGTAGAAACCGGGCTGGATCGATGCAATCTCGGTGCTATCGCGCGCGGCCTCGAGGAACACCGGGACAGTGGCGATCACTCCCTGCTTCTGCAGCGTCTCGCCGATCGTGGTGGTCGAATCACCGAGCTTGACCTCGACGATCAGTTCCCGTTTGCCCTCGCCTCGATAGTCCGTGACCGGGCCGCTCGCGCCATGCCACAGCCTGCTGCCGATAAAAATCGCCGCCAACGCAATCGCCGTGAGCAACACCGCGCCCGTTCCGCCGACGATGCGCCGCCGCCGGCGATACTGACGCCGCCGCCGTTCGACGCGGATTCGTTCGGCGCGGCTCTTGCGCTGCCGTGTCGGTCCGACCGCGACCGGTTCGGCCCGGGACCGGGGACTGTCGTCAGACATCATCGACACCCGGCGTCGCCAGCGTGCGACGCTGGTCGAGCCAGCCCTGCAGGATGCTCACCGCCGCGGCCTGGTCGATGACCGCTCGCTGATTTTTAGCCCGCACCCCCGACTGGCGCAGCGCGCGTTGCGCACCGACCGTCGTCAGCCGTTCGTCGGCCATCCGCACCGGAATCGGTGTCAGCCGACCGGCCAACGTCTCGGCCAGGTCGATCGCATCGCGAGCCGACGGCCCGGTCCGGTCGGCGAGGGTGCGGGGCAACCCGACGATCACCTCGACCGTGCCGTACTCGGATGCCAGCGCGACCAGTCGCCGGAGATGGCCGCTCGAAGTGTCGCGCCGGACAGTCTCCACCGGGGTGGCCAGGATGCCATCAGGGTCGCTGACCGCCACCCCGATGCGCACGCTGCCCACGTCGATGCCGAGCCGCCGTCCCCGACCTGGGTCGTCCGGTCCCGGACGGTCCGGCAGTCGGTGTTCGGCCGCCATCACGCGGCTAAGCCTCGAGCGATCTCGTCGCGCACCGCCGCCAGCGCGGCGTCAATGCCGGACCGGTCTCTACCTGAACCCTGTGCTTGATCCGCCTTGCCCCCGCCGCGGCCGTCGACGACCGCCGAAATTTTCTGCAGCAATTCATTGGCGCGCAGTCCGAGTTCCTGTGCGGCGTCGTTAGCGGCGACCACGTAGGGCACCGTGCCATCCTCCCCCGCCGCGATCAGCACCACGACGCCCGGGTCGTTGCCCAGCTTGCCGCGGATGTCGCCGACCAGCGAGCGTAGGTCGGCTCCCGACATTCCGCTGGACATCTGCTGTGCCACCAGGCGAACTTTACCGACAAGCTCGGCTCCGACGGCGGCATTTGCCGCGGCCGCCCGCGTCGCTGCCAGTCGAGCACGCTCGAGTTCCTTCTCGGCGGCCTTGAGTCGATCCACCAGGTTGGCCACCCGGGCCGGCACCTCTTCGGACGGCACTTTCAGCGATGACGCCAGACCGGCCATCAGCGCCCGCTCCTTGGCCAAGTGGCGGAACGAGTCCAGCCCGACGTAGGCCTCCACCCGGCGCACCCCAGACCCCACCGAGGACTCGCCGAGCAGGGTCACCGGCCCGATCTGCGCCGAGTTGTGCACGTGGGTGCCGCCGCACAGTTCCCGCGAGAACGCCCCGCCGATCTCAACGACGCGAACCTCGTCGGGATAGGCCTCGCCGAACAGCGCCATCGCTCCCATCGACTTGGCCTGCTCGAGTCCGGTGGTGAAGGTGTTGACCGGGTAATCGGCCTGCACCGCCTCGTTGCTCAGCTCTTCGACTCGGTTGCGCTGGTCTTCGGTGAGCCCGCCCTGCCAGTGAAAGTCGAACCGCAGGTAGCCGGGACGGTTCAGTGATCCGGCCTGAACAGCGTTGGGCCCGAGCACCTGTCGCAGCGCCGCATGCACCATGTGGGTCCCGGAATGCCCCTGGGTGGCGCCGCGGCGCCATGCCGAGTCGACCGCCACCACCACGGTGTCACCCTCGACGAACTCTCCCGACTCCACGTGGACCCGGTGACTCCACAGCGTTTTCGCGATCTTCTGCACGTCGGCCACGGCGGCCTTTGCGCCGGCGCCGACGATGGTGCCGAGATCGGCGATCTGCCCACCGGATTCGGCGTAGAGGGGGGTGCGGTCCAGCACCAACTCGATCTGGTCCGGCGACGCTGCGCCGGTGGTCTCCCCGGAGTGCGCCACCACCGGGACCCGTTTGCCGTCGACGAAGATTCCGAGGATCTTCGCTGTCGAGGACAATTCGTCGAAGCCGGTGAACTCGGTCGGTCCGGCGTCGATCAGGTCGCGATAGGCGCTCAGGTCCTCGTGCGCGTGCTTGCGCGCGGCGGCGTCAGCCTTGGCGCGGGCCTGCTGCTCGGTCATCAACTCCCGGAAGCCGGCCTCATCGACGGACAGGCCCGCTTCGGCCGCCATCTCCAGCGTCAATTCGATCGGGAATCCGTAGGTGTCGTGCAAGGTGAATGCGTCGGTGCCGGACAACACGGTGGCCCCGGCGGTCCGGGTGGCCTGTGCAGCGTCGTCGAACAGTCGCGATCCGGACACCAGGGTGCGGTTGAACGCGGTCTCCTCGGCCACCGCGATCCGGTTGATCCGGTCGAAGTCGGTGGCCAGTTCGGGGTAGGACGGGCCCATCGCGTCGCGGACGCAGGCCATCAACTCACCGACTAGGGGGGTGTCGATGCCGAGCAGTTTGGCCGAGCGGATCACCCGGCGCAGCAGTCGGCGCAGCACGTACCCGCGGCCGTCGTTGCCGGGGCTGACCCCGTCGCCGATCAGGATCGCCGCGGTGCGGGAGTGGTCGGCGATGACCCGGTAACGCACGTCATCAGCATGGTTGCCGGCGTCGTAGGGGCGAGGTGCGCGGGCCGCGGCGGTAGCTATGACCGGGCGCAGCAGATCGGTCTCGTAGACGTTGTTCACGCCCTGCAGCAGGAGCGCGACCCGCTCGACCCCCATCCCGGTGTCGATATTCTTGCGCGGCAACGTCCCCGTTATCTCAAAGTCCCCCTTGCCGGTCCCCTCACCACGCTCGTTCTGCATGAACACGAGATTCCAGATCTCGATGTATCGGTCCTCGTTGGCGATGGGTCCGCCGTCCACCCCGAACTCGGGTCCGCGGTCGTAGTAGATCTCCGACGACGGACCGCACGGTCCGGGAATGCCCATCGACCAGTAGTTGTCGGCCATGCCGCGACGCTGGATCCGTTCGGCCGGCAGACCGGCGATCTCCTGCCACAGCTGCATCGCCTCGTCGTCGTCGAGATACACAGTGGCCCAGAGACGTTCGGGGTCCAGGCCGTAGCCTCCGTCGTCGACGCCGTTAGTCAGCAAAGACCAGGCCAGCTCGATCGCACCGCGCTTGAAGTAGTCGCCGAACGAGAAATTGCCGGCCATCTGAAAGAAGGTGTTGTGCCGGGTGGTGATGCCCACCTCGTCGATATCCGGGGTGCGGATGCACTTCTGGATACTGGTGGCGGTGGGGTACGGCGGGGTGCGCTGGCCCAGGAAATACGGGACGAACTGCACCATGCCCGCGTTGATGAACAGCAGGTTGGGGTCGTCGAGGATCACCGAGGCACTGGGCACCTGGGTGTGACCGGCCTTCACGAAGTGATCGAGGAACCGCTTCCTGATCTCGTGTGTCTGCACTTGATGTCGCTTTCCTGCCGAGAATCCGCACGTCGATTAGACCGCATAACAGTACCGGTCCGGCCCATCCCCCTGTTCGCCGGTGAACAGACGCAGAGTCGCACAAATATCAGGCCGGGTGGTGTGATCCGGTGTGTGAGCGCCCCGGGGCGCTCAGCGGGTGATGCTAGCGACCGACAAAGCTCAGTCGCACCGACCGCCGGGGGTTATCCCGGTTGAGGTCCACCAATACCACGCTCTGCCAGATGCCCAGCAGCGGCGCGCCATCGGTCACCGGCACCGTGATCGACGGCGCGATGATCGCCGGCAACACATGGTCGGCGCCGTGTCCCGGGGATCCGTGGGCGTGGCGGTAGCGGTCGTCGCGCGGCAGTAAGCGCTCCAGCGTGTCGACCAGGTCGTCGTCGGAACCCGCCCCGGTCTCGATGATCGCGACCCCGGCCGTCGCGTGCGGCACAAACACGTTGCAGAGCCCATCCGCGTGTCGGGCGCAGAACGCCCGCACCGCGTCGGTGAGATCGACGGTGCGCCGCCGTGAGGTGTCGACGTCGAGCACCTTGGTGTCCACCCGGTCCAGCGTACGGACCGGCCATCGCCGCTAGCCGCGGGTTCGGCGGATGATGGCGCGCAACCGGTCGAGTCGGCCGGCGATCTCGCGCTCGCCGCCACGGCCGGTGGGCCGGTAGTAGTCCACGCCGACTAGTTCATCGGGTGGGTACTGCTGCGGCACGACGCCGTCAGGGTGGTCGTGGGAGTACCGGTAACCGACTGCATTACCCAGCCCCGCCGCCCCCGCGTAGTGGCCGTCACGCAGATGCGGCGGCACCGAACCCGCCTTGCCTGCCTTGATATCGCTCATCGCCGCCGACAGCGCGGAGGTGACGGCGTTCGATTTGGGCGCGGTGGCTAGGTGCACGACGGCATGCGCCAGGGTCAGCTGGGCTTCCGGCATGCCGATCAGCGCCACGGTCTGCGCGGCGGCGGCGGCGGTGAGCAGCGCGGACGGGTCCGCCATACCGATGTCTTCGCTGGCCAGGATCATCAGACGACGCGCGATGAAACGAGGGTCCTCCCCGGCGACCAGCATCCGGGCCAGGTAGTGCAGGGCCGCGTCGACGTCGGAGCCGCGCACCGATTTGATGAAGGCGCTGGTCACGTCGTAGTGCTGGTCGCCGGCGCGGTCGTAGCGGACGGCGGCCTCGTCCAGCGACTGCTCGACGGTCTCGACGCGGACGGCGGCGCCCGCCGCTGAAGCCGTTTCGGACGACACCTCCAGCGCGGTCAGCGCACGCCGGGCGTCACCGGCCGCCAAGCGGACCAGCAGATCGACGGCCTCGGGCGCCACTTGCACCCGCCCGCCCAGACCGCGCGGGTCCTCGACGGCGCGCTGCACCACGGTGCGGATGTCGTCGGCGGCCAGCGGTCGCAGCGCCAGGATCAGCGACCGCGACAGCAGCGGGGCGACCACCGAAAACGACGGGTTCTCGGTGGTGGCCGCCACCAACAGCACTACCCGGTTTTCCACCGCCGCCAGCAGCGCGTCCTGCTGCGTCTTGGAGAACCGGTGCACCTCGTCGATGAACAGCACCGTCTGCTCGCCGTGCACGGCGGCCCGGCGGGCACTGTCGATGACAGCCCGGACCTCCTTGACCCCGGCCGACAGCGCGGACAGCGCCTCGAACCGGCGACCGGTGGACTGCGAGATCAGCGAGGCCAGCGTGGTCTTACCGGTCCCCGGAGGGCCGTACAGGATGACCGACGCGGCGCCGGAGCCGTCGACCAGTCGCCGCAACGGCGACCCGGGCGCCAACAGGTGGTCTTGGCCGACCACCTCGTCCAGTGCCGCCGGGCGCATCCGCACTGCCAGCGGCGCCGCGGCCAACGAGCCGGAGTCGCGGTCGGTTCGCCGCGATGCACCGGGGAGGTCGAACAGGCCGTCGGACACGGTTTCAGGAATACCACGTCCGGCCGACGGTTGGCAGCCGCCGGTCGTCAGTCGTGCACGATCACGCCGCGGATGATCTTGCCGTCGCGCAGGTCCTGGTAGCCCTCGTTGACCTGCTCCAGGGTGTAACGGCGGGTGATCAGCTCATCGAGTTTGAGTTGGCCGGCATCGTAGAGTCGCAGCAGTCGGACGATGTCGTACTGAGGGTTGGCTCCGCCGAACAGCGAGCCCTTGATCGTCTTCTCGAAAAGTGCCATCACCGAGCCGGAGACGTGCACATCGAGACTCTCCAGCTTGCCCAGGCCGACGATGAGCACCACGCCGCCCTTGCCGACCACATTGGTCCCCGCGGCGATGACGTCCTCGTCGAGGTCGCCGACGGTGATCAGCGCCTGGTCGGCCATCTGCCCCCAGGTCAGCTCCGCGACCTTCGCCATCGCCTCATCGGCGGTGCCGAACGCGTGGGTGGCGCCGAACTTCATCGCAGTGTCGCGTTTGAAAGCCACCGGGTCCACGGTCACCACATATTTGGCACCCGCGTGCACCGCGCCCTGCACCGCGTTGATCCCGACCCCACCGATGCCGTAGATCACCACCGTGTCACCGGCTCGCACCCCACCGTCGTAGACGGCACTGGCCCAGCCGGTGGTCACCCCGCAACCGACAAGCACGGCGGACTCCAACGGCAACCAGTCGTCGACCTTGACCACCGAGGCCTGCGAGACGACCGCGCGCTCGGAGAAAGTGCCTAGCATGCAGAATCCGCCGAAGTCGGTGCCGCCGGAGTGGAACCGGAAGCTGCCGTCGGGCATGCAGCCCTCCAGGATGGTGGCGCCCATGTCGCACAGGTTCTGCCGGCCGGTCGAGCAGTATCGGCAGGTCCCGCAGCTGGGGATGAAGCAGCACACAACGTGATCGCCGGGCTTGACCTTGGTCACCCCCGGGCCGACGTCCTCGATGATCCCGGAGCCCTCGTGCCCGCCGACGATCGGGTATCGCGCCGGCCAGTCGCCGTCGGCCAGGTGCAGGTCGGAGTGGCACAGCCCGGCGGCGGTGA